>NZ_CP047593.1:323556-647112 GCF_009905215.1 Tichowtungia aerotolerans
AGGTCCGAAGATCCCCACCTTTACATAAGGTGCCATGCAGCACCCGAGCACATTCGGTATTACCCACCCTTTCGGATGGCTATCCCGAGCTCTAAGGCAAATTACCCATATATTACTCACCCGTTCGCCGCTCTCATCACCAACTTCTCTTCCGAAGAATTGAAAAAGGTGAATCCCGCTCGACTTGCATGCCTAATCCACGCCGCCAGTGTTCGTTCTGAGCCAGGATCAAACTCTCCATAAATATATACGGAAACATTTTTTGAAACATAACTTAAACAAATCGCACCATTTCTAAATCGAAATGGTCATCGTGAGTCATTCAGTTTTCAAAGAGCAAAAAAAACACCAACGAATTTTTCCCGCGCATCGCACGGAGCTTTCCCGTTGGAGCGGCGAGTAACCTACGCAAACTGCATCAGTCGGTCAACCGCTTTTTTGTTTTTTTATCAGATCAATTCCTGTTCGCTTTCCTGCCCGCTCATCGCGGCCTGTTTGGTTTCGAACAAGGCGGGTCATCATACGCACATCAGTTCGTCATGCAACCCGTTTTTTGATCTTTTTCAAAGAGCATTTCCTGTCCGCTTCAACCCGGTTTTGCAACCTGTTTTGTTGCGAACAAGGCGGCGTATAGTACGCACAAAAACAAATCGAACAACCCCTTTCTGTAAAAATCTGATCCTCATGACCAGAAAACACCAAAAACCCCAGTAAAAAGGAGAAAACAGCCTTCATATAAATTTGAAACAGAATAAAAAAATCGCAGTTTCCGAACAGAAACCCGGAAAACTTACGCTGCAAAACGTTCATCGAAAACATCTTACAGAACAATCCACGAAGAAACACACAGCGATGAAAATACGTAATCCATTCATTACGAGCTTCTTACAGCCGCACGCTCCGCTGACAACCCGGTCAAAAACACATGGAGTACATGCGTACAAAAGATCAAAATCAGCAATGGCGCATCTGTTTTAACGGAAAAAACGGAAACGCAAATTGAGATGATCAATTAATCATTGAGGATTAAGTGGTAAAACAACCTGCTTCAGCCATCCGAGAAAATCCTGAACAACCAATTTTGAAGTCCATGAAAATCAGCCGGAACAAACCGGGCAGAGGATGCCCCCCCCCTCCGCATCAACAGGATTCTTCAAAGGAACAGAAGTGCTAACAGATCATACAGCCCTGCGTTTATCTGTCTAATTTTGGACACTCCGCCCGATTTTGATACGGGCTTAATAATGACTCATGTCCTCGATGCCGCAGAAGACACGTGACCTGCAGATCCGGCAAAATCATTCATCAACGGACAGCCAGCTGAAAAGCCGGCGAACCAACAGCACTCCCTTTGTTGCGGATTCGATCCGCCCAGAAGGGCTGTTATTACCGTCCGAGAACCTCATTCATTCGAACAAGCGCTTCATCAATGGAGCGGCAGACGTTTTCCGGACCGACTTCAGCCAGAAACCCGGTCTGCCGAAACACATCCATAGGCTGAGGCCGCACACCCGAAAAGACCAGCTGCATATTTTTCTTACTGCATTGTTTATGTAGATCAAGGAGCACATTGTGCCCTGTGGCATCAATGGCCGGAACATGCCGCATTCTCAGAATAATAACCCGGGTTGATTTTTCTTTTGACTGGATCAGCTGACGGTACCGGTCAGCCGCACCGAAGAAAAACGGTCCCTGAACTTCATAAACCACAACGCCGGCCGGGAGATTTTTAACTCGATCCAGCCAACCGCTTTCTTCGCCATCGGGATCGTCGTAGAGCCCGGCGGTAATTTCACGGACCCCTCCGACATCTGCCATACGGCGAATAAAGAGCAGCGCTGCCAGGACAATTCCGACTTCAACCGCGACTGTCAGATCAATCAAAACCGTCAGGAAGAACGTGGTCAGCAGCACCAGCACATCGCTTCGAGGAGACTTCAGCAGCCGCACAAAGCGCCCGGCCTCACTCATCCCAGCGCTGACCACGACGAGAATTCCTGCAAGGGCCGCCAGCGGGATCATTCGGGCCACCGGCGCAAAAAAGAGCAGGACCAGCGCAAGCGTCACGGCATGAATCATTCCGGCGACCGGGGTTTTCCCGCCACTTTTAATATTGGTCGCCGTACGTGCAATGGCACCGGTGGCCGGAATTCCGCCAAACAGTGCAGACCCGATGTTCGCCGCCCCCTGCGCCACCAGCTCCATATTAGAGCGGTGCCTCCCCCCGGTCATCCCGTCGGCGACGGTGGCCGAAAGGAGAGACTCAATTGCACAAAGGATTGCTATCGTAAACGCCGGCCCCATCAGAGCTTTGATTTCACCAAAAGACACACCCACCCACGACGGCGCCGGCAAGGTACGAGGAAGATCGCCGAACCGACTGCCGATGGTTTCAACATCCAACCCCAACCCGCTGGAAACCAGCGTCGCGGCGACCATGCCGATCAACAGCGCGGGCCAGCGAGGAAGCAACCGGCGGACTCCCACCACCAGCAGGATTGTTCCCACTCCGATTGCTGCAGCGGGCATCTGAACAGTGTCGAAATGCCGAATATAAGTCGCCCACTTCGCAATAAAATCAGCCGGAAGAGCATCCACCTGCAGCCCAAACAAGTCTTTAATCTGAGTGGAGAAAATCACAACGGCGATTCCAGATGTGAAGCCGGTAACGACCGGAAATGGAATAAAACGGATCAAACCACCCATGCGCCCAAGCCCCATGGCGACCAGCATCAGGCCCGCCATGGCGGTTGCCGTCGCCAGGCCGGCATAGCCGTGCTGAGCGACGATGCCGGAGACAATCACCACGAAAGCGCCGGTCGGCCCGCCAATCTGCACGCGGCTTCCTCCGAGAACGGATATCAAAAACCCGGCGACGACCGCCGTAAAGAGGCCCCGCTCCGGAGGCAGTCCTGCGGCGATGGCAAACGCCATCGCCAGAGGCACCGCAACAATTCCCACCGTGACGCCCGCAATCAGGTCACTGCGAAAAACTGTACGGTTGTATTCGTTGAGAATGGAAAACAGCTTGGGCTTGAGCATAAGTCATCTTCTTTCGTTAAATAACCCGTTCAACAGTTCCATCCCGATGAACAAAGAGCCCCTCCACTTCGGTATCGGGAAAACGATCTCTTAAATGAGCCACCGCCACGCCGATTTTACGGCGCACTTCCTCATCGGTCAGAATATCCGGGCGCAGACCGGCTGCGAGAGCCAACCGCCTCGAAGCAGACGTTTGAAGAAACGTTTCGATATGCCCGGACAGAGACTCCAGATCTGCCTGATCAACCTTATGAAAGAACAGATGCAGCGGATTCTCCGCGGTCATCAGGTCTATTCGCTCGGTCTCCCAGAGTTCTTTTAAGAATTCTTGTGCAAGATACTGGATCTTCGGATTATAACGGCACAACAGGACTCCGCCTGAGTGCATATTTTTCTTATTCATTTCATCACTCTTTGATTTATACGGATTACAGGAAAAATCTGACATACAGATAGCAGTGGGCAACCAGCAGGGAGGCAATCATGAACGGGAACCCATATTTAGTGAACGACCAGAATGTGATCGGACAGTTATTGCGGTTCGCCATCTGAGAAATCACGACATTGGCGGATGCGCCGACCAGCGTTCCGTTTCCACCCAGACAGGCCCCAAGTGCCAGCGCCCAGAAGAGCGGCTCGGAAATCTGGGCCTGAATCAGCAGCGGATCATCAATCCCCATCTGCTGAGCAAAAACCGGAATAATCCCTTTCACCAACGGAATCATGGCCATCACCAGCGGAATGTTATCAACCAAAGCGGAAGCAATGGCACTGAACCAGAGAATCGTCAACACCGTCGCGGTCAGGTTGCCGCCGCAGAGATGCAGGATTCCGTCACCCATTTTTTCAAAGACATGATTATGCTCAAGAGCGGAGATCATCATGAAGAGCCCGGCAAAGAAAAGAATCGTATTCCACTCCACATGCATCAGGCAGTGGTGAATATCTTTTTTACAGACCAGCACCATCAGCATAGCTCCAGCAATGGCAATAATGCCGGGCTCGATGTTCAAAGCCCGGCTCGCAAAGAATCCGGCCAGAATCAGACCGAACACCACCAGCGCTTTTTTAAGGATCAGCGGCTGAAGAATGGCTTTCTCGGGGCGTGACTGGGAAATTCGCTTGCGGGTCTGTTCGGTGGTCTGAATCTGTTTGCGGAACATCAGAGCCATAACGCCCAGCAGAAGCACCATCATAACCAGCACCGGCGGACTGAGGTTGACCAGAAAGTCGTTGAACGACAGGTGTGTCTGCGAACCAATCAGGATGTTGGGAGGGTCACCCACCAGCGTGGCCGTACCGCCGATATTGGAAAACACGGCCTCCATAATCAGCACCGGAACCGCCGGCATTTCCAGCAGCTGGCAAAGCAGAATGGTAATCGGAGCCATCAGGATCACGGTGGTCACGTTGTCGAGAAAGGCAGACAAGACAGCCGTCAGCACCATAAAAAAAACAGTGATTAACAGGCCGTTTCCCCTGGCAAGGCGAGCCAGTCGAATTGCCAACCATTCGAACACTCCGGTGTCCGTCAGTGTGTTCACCACCATCATCATTCCGACCAAAAGAAAAATCACATTCAGATCAACGGCAGACAGCGCGTCTTCATAATGAACCAGATGAAGCCCGATCATCAGACCGGCACCGATCAGCGCGGCAATGGTTTTGTCAATCAGTTCAGTGGCAATGAAAAAATAGACCACCAGAAATATTATAATAGGAATCAACATCAGAAAACCTCACTGCTTAGTAGTTAATGACGTTATTGAGCACGGTTCCCTGATCAATGGCTCCAACCCAATGACCGTCCGCGTCTGTCACATACAGTTTATTAAAACGAAGAATTGCCAGATCGAACACGATCTCCATCAGCGTGTAGTCCAACGGAACCGTGCGAAACCTGTCTGACATCACATCCACAGAAGGAATGTTCCGTTCGTCCTCAAAATATTTTTCGAAGGGATCGAATTCCGCGATAAATGAGACACTCTTGAGCTTGGCAAAAAAATCCGGAAGGCCATAGCGGAACAGGCTCTCCGAAGTGATTTCCCCAACGATTCGTTTCTGGGAATCCAGCACAGGCACCGCACGCAGATGGTCACGGGCCATCATATAAGCACATTCAGAGATCAAGGTATCCTCTTTCACACTCCAGCGCGGCAGCCGCATAATATCGCGCGCGCAGACCGGACCGTCGATTCGCAGTTCGCTTCGACGGAACAGATTCCGAAGCATATCCGAATTCTCTGCATTAAAGACGCTCTCCCGCATCGCGACATCGGATAACTTTCGGGAAAGCTGCGCCATGATTTTCAACGAAATAGACGGATCAATGGTCGGAACGAGAATCAGGCAGACAATCCGCACCGGCTCGTCCTCAAACAGAACCGGTTCCGGCAAAACCCCCAAAGCAAAGAAAGCCCGGTTTAAATTCTCCAGTCGGGCGTGCGGAAAGGCTATTTCCTTGCCGACAGCGGTTGTCCGTTGATGTTCACGCTCAATCAGAGCGTTTAAAATATCTGCTTCGCTCAGTTCAGGGTTTGCATCCATGAACTCTCGAGTGCAGAAGGTTTTCAGCATTTCCTCAAACACTTCATCGCGTGTTCGAGATGTCAAACCGGTCTGCCAAGAAATCAGGTTGACGGTATAATCCAACACATTCATCTCATATCTCCATTTATAAAGCAGCAGCCTTATTCTGCAGGTAGTACGACAGAATATGCTTTGCTTCCAGCGTACCGATCAGTTTTTCGTCCTCATCAACCACAGCAATCTCTCGAATATTATTCTGCTCCATCATGTTCAGAACCGCGCCCAGCTTGGTGGTCAAAAAAACCGCCGGAGCGTCTTCGGCAAGCTCGCCGCCCTGTCGGGAATTCAGCATAAAAGCCTGCGCCGGAAGCATCTCTTCGGCGTCCTCTTCGTTCTTCGACAGGCGAAGAAGCTCCATAGCAATCTGTTTTGCCTGAATCACACCGCACAGATGTCCCTCCAGATCATTCAGGTAGACCTTATAGCGGTCTGATGTACACAGCATTTGAGCCAGTTTCTCCAACGATGTAGATGCATCGGCCGTAAGGCAGGATGTGTTAATCAGCCGGGCAATATCCCGCACCGTTGTTTTTTCCAGATTGGATTTCATTTTAGCCTTTCAAATTTATTCGGAAACAATGGACAGCCTCCCTGATCAAAGAGGCACAACAGAGCACAGGCGCAGTCTCAACAGCTCATGTGCATTCAGAGTCATTGAATCCGGTTTAAATGCGAAAAGGCATTATCCAGCCGGAAGGATTAACCAGCGGGCGCTGATCCTCCGAAAAATTTATAAAACAACAGAAATCAAAACATTGCCGCAGACAATATTCACTGCAGACAAACAGAACAAAAGATTCCCCGCCCTCTCCTGTAATGCATTTCTCTTCAAAGATTTCGACAATTTCTTCATCCACCGGCATAAACTGCCGCGGAGCCTTGCCCGTCTCCAAACAGCAAAGGCCCGAAAACAGCAAGCCCAGCGCAATCAGCAGACACCACAGAAATGAAAATATACCGGAAAACTTCATATTCAGGCCTGAAAACAGAGATAACAACTGCCCTAAAAAATCACAAATTGGGGCAATGTATGCGAAATTTTCAACCAGACGCAAGCAAATAGCTACAAAAAACAAGGAAGCGATCGCGCCTAATTCATGACAGGAAAACTAATCAATCAGCTTGAAACGGTTCGGAAGAAGAACTGTGAGACAGATCACTTCATAATCATCCAGGGCATCCGCAGTTGCCACATACACTGAAAATTCCTCGCGGCAGAACTCGCTAAGCACCTGCCGGCAGGCGCCACAGGGGTATGGCACCCCTTCCCCATCCGCAACCACAGCCATAGCCACAAAATCACGCCGTCCGGCGGCAATCGCAGAAAAGACCGCCGTACGCTCCGCGCAGTTGGTCAGCCCATAGGATGCGTTTTCAATGTTGCATCCAGTAAAAACAGTTCCGTCAGCACAAAGCAGTGCTGCCCCCACTTTGAAACCGGAATACGGCGCATAGGCTTGACGCGCGGCGGCGCGAGCCGTTTCCAGCAGTTCCGGAGGTTTCATTCGGCGGCTCCGAGCTCTTTGGCAATAGCGGTTTTGTAGATCGAGGAGAGTTCTTCCGGCGCACGAACGCAAATATTGAGATCGTGCAGCAGCCCGTTTTCGAGGCTGTAGACCCAGCCGTGCACCGCCAGCTCCTGTCCGCGCTTCCAGGCATCCTGAATGATGGTGCTGCCGCAGACGTTGGCGACCTGCTCAATCACATTCAGCTCACAGAGCTTGTTGCGGCGGTCTTCGAATTTCTCGATGCCGTCGAGAGCATCTTCGTGTTTTTTGTACACGTCGCGCACGTGACCGAGCCAGTTATCAACCAGCCCTTTCGGGCTGTCGTTCATGGCGCCTTCGACTCCGCCGCATCCATAGTGACCGCAAACAATGATGTGTTTGACCTTCAGAAAGTCGACGGCGTACTGGATCACAGACAGACAGTTCATATCCGTATGGACCACAACATTGGCTATGTTGCGGTGAACAAACACCTCCCCCGGCGGAAGATTGATGATCTGATTGGCCGGCACCCGGCTGTCGGAACAGCCGATCCATAGATATTCCGGATTCTGCTGATTCGAGAGTTCCTTGAAGAACTCCGGATCCTCCGCGCTGATTTTATCCGCCCACTCCCGATTGTTTTCAAACAAATGACCTAATATTCTCATTGGACCTCTTTCACAAAATGTTCAATTGCTGCACGCATCCTCGGCATCGCCTCTCCGGCCGTCCGGATAACATCTTCGCCGCTGAGCGTTTCGTGCCCCAGTCCCGCGGCCCAGTTACAAACGCAGGACAGGCCTGCCACCTGCAACCCCAGCGCATTGGCAAAAATCGCCTCCGGCACAGTGGACATACCGACCGCATCGGCTCCAAGCGCACGAAACGCCCTGATTTCTGCCGGCGTTTCAAAAGTCGGCCCGGATGTGGCCAGATATACCCCGGAGGACGCGCCCGCATCTTCGAGAACCGACCGGAGCGCGGGAGTATATACCGAGCTCTGATCCGGAAACCGATCCCCGAATGCAGGCTTGTGCGGACCGGCGAGCGGATTGCCGCCCAGCATGTTGATGTGGTCGCTCATCGCCATCAGCGATCCGGGCCCCAGATCCTCGCGAATGCCGCCGGATGCATTGGTGAGCAGAACCGTCTGCACACCGAACTGTTTGAGGATCCAGACCGGCAGAACCACCGGTGCCCAGCCTTCTCCCTCATACAGGTGACGCCGCCCCTGAAAAACAAACACCTCTTTGTCGTTGAATTCAGCATGGATCAGCTGACCTGCGTGACCCGGCGCTCCGGTTTTTCCAAGGTTTGGAATCTCTGAATAGGAAAGAGAGGCCTTCACCGCAAACCCTGAAACGGCGTCTCTCCAGCCGGAGCCGAGAATAATCCCGAATGCCGGTTTAGCATTCGGCCAGACGGCTTTCACCGCAGAAACCGCTTCATCCAATACCGTCTGATTGATCGCATGCATGGGCTTGATAGTAAATAGCCGCCGGCGTAGCATCAAGCTCATGAACGAAGCATTTATGCGGGAAGCCATCGCCCTCTCCACCGCAAATATGGAAACCGGCGAAGGCGGACCCTTCGGCGCCGTCGTTGTCAAAAACGGCGAAATTATCGGCCGCGGCTGGAACCGGGTCACCTCATCCAACGACCCGACCGCCCATGCCGAAGTGATCGCCATCCGCGACGCCTGCGCAAAATTCGGAACCTTCGACCTATCGGGCTGCGAAATCTATGCGAGCTGTGAACCCTGCCCCATGTGCCTGTCCGCCATTTACTGGGCGCGGCTGGATAAACTCTATTTTGCTGCCGGACGCGAAGACGCCGCCCGTGCCGGCTTCGACGACGAATGGATCTACCGCGAAGTTTCCAAACCCTGGAACAACCGCGAACTGCCCGCCGAACAAATGCTCGCCGACGAAGCCCGCAAGGCATTCGACATATGGAAAGACAAAAAAGACCGCACCGACTACTGAGGAGTCTCAATGAAAAAGCAATTCGCCGCTCTAAAAAATCGGCTGACCTCTATCAGCAGGGAGGAACCGCTCAACAAGCTGTCTCTGACCGCAATCATCATTCTGGATATTATCATCCTCCACATTCTGTTCATCGGGCTGGAAGACCATACCCGGCAATTAACCTCTGCCTCGGAATATATGCCGCACACCGCCCGGGAGATGGTTATTCAGCAGTCATGGACTCCGGCCAACCGGATTTCAAAACTGCAACCGCTTGTTCTGGCTGACCGCAACAACCTCCGTTACCGCTATGAAAGCCCGTTTGATGAACAGAAAATCAAAGTCATGCACCCGGACGCCCAGCGTTTTTACAGCCAGGCCAAGATCCTCTCAGAAGACAAAGCACTTCATTCGCTCTTCCTGAATCGCAAGAAAGCCGCTGAAGAACGCAGCAGAACCGAGAACGCCTTTGAAAAGGCAAAAAAATCCTACGACACGCAGCTGCTCGAAAACATCGCCAACGCCGCCCGAACCGGAGCGAATGCCGCCGCCACCACCGCGCAGCAGTATAATGAAAAAATCGGCCGTCTCACCGGCGAAATCGACGCACTGGAAAACGGAATCAACGCACACCCCGGCATTCAGACTCTTTGGAAGATTGTTTCCCCGAACGATGCGGAACGCGACCGGATTGTCAAAGATTACAAACGGTTTCAGTTCTGGTTCCCGCTCAAGGAACTGGCATGGCAGCTTGTCTTCCTGCTTCCTATCTTTGGAACCTTCTACTGGTGGAACAGCCGCAGCATCAAAAAGGATAATCCGATCCAGACGCTGATTTCATCTCACCTGCTCGTCATTGCCTCCCTGCCGATCATTCTGAAACTCATTGAACTGGTGATCGACCTCATCCCGGAACACTTTTTCAAAAACCTGTTTAAATTCCTCAAGTCGCTGCACCTGATGGCGCTTTGGCACTACTTCCTGATCTTCGCCATTATCATCATCGGACTTCTGATCGTCTGTTTTATCCAGCGCAAACTGTTCAACAAACAGAAGGTTTTACAGAAACGACTGGCCCGAGGCGCCTGCACCGCCTGCAGCAAACGACTGCCGCCCGGAGCTGTATACTGTCCGTTCTGCGGAACCGGTCAGCTGCGCACATGCACCGCCTGCGGCAAACAAACCCCGTCCGGAGGTGCCTGCTGCATCCACTGCGGTACAAATCAGACTGGACACTGATTTCAACCGCCAGGATTTTTTTAAATCCGATATTCCAAAAATCCGTCAATCCGCTATTCCATATCGGCATGAATGTCTGGTCCTATCCTCTTTTCATTGCCGGCGGGTTTCTGGCCGGGTTTATCAACACGCTTGCGGGCAGCGGGTCTGTGGTCTCGCTGGCAATTATGAACCTGATGGGCCTTCCTCTGGATGTGGCCAACGGCACCAAACGGGTGGCAATTCTGCTGCAGGCGGCCGTTGGAACTGCCCGGTTTAAGAAGCAGGGCAATCTCCAGCTCCGGGAACATATCGGCATTGTCTTACCTGCGGTGGCCGGCGCAGTACTGGGCGCGTTTCTTGCCGGAAACGTCAGCGAACACTTCTTCCGCCGGTCGGTCGGAATCTGCATGGTGCTGATTCTGGGCCTCCTCTTCTTTAAACCGCAGCGCTGGCTCGAGGGAAACTCCCTGAAAAAACAGGCCGGACCGGTTCGCAGAATCTCATTCTTCCTCGTCGGCATCTACGGCGGTTATATTCAGGTCGGCGTCGGAGTGTTTCTGCTGACAGCTCTGGTGCTCGGAGAAGGCCTCGACCTGGTGCGCGGGAATGCCGTCAAGGTGTTCCTCGCGCTCTGCTTCACGGTTCCCGCCCTGCTGATCTTCCTGATCAACGGACTGGTCCGGTGGGATGCGGCCATTCCACTGGCGATCGGCAGTATGCTCGGAGCATGGGCCGCCACCCATGAAGCGGCAAAGCACGGAGCCCGGTTTATCCGATGGCTGTTGATCGTTGTCGTCACCCTTTCCGCTGTCCGCTACCTGTTCTTCTAGAACAAAAGGAAGCTCAACAGGCGCGTCAATTCTCAATCAGAATAGACATTCTTAAAATCGAGCCTATAATCATCGGCTTTCTTATTCATAGCCTAACCGGAGGATCTGTATGAAAAAACTGCTCATCACCCTGCTCACTGCATTCGCAATCAACCTGACTCTGTCTGCGGAACTGACCCTGCCGACGATCTTAACCGACCACATGGTCCTCCAGCGGAAACAGCCGGTTCCGATCTGGGGCACAGCCGAACCCGGCAGCAGAATCACCGTTGAATTCGCCGGGCAGAAAAAGACAACCGAGGCCGACTCCAACGGAAAATGGCGCGTTGATCTCGATTCGATGGAAGCCAATGCCACGCCGCAGACAATGACCATCACGTCCTCAAAAGACGGCAGGACCGAAATCAGCGACGTACTGGTCGGTGAAGTCTGGCTCTGCTCCGGTCAGTCCAACATGCAGTGGGCGATGAAAAACTCGGAAAACGGTCCCGCTGCCATCGCCGCTGCCAACCACCAACAGATTCGTCTTTACAGAACCCCTACCGCTTTTTCTCAAACTCCAACCGAAAAAATCAATGCCGTCTGGACGCAGTGCAATTCCGAAACAGTTGCGGAGTTCTCAGCCGTCGCCTACTACTTCGGCAAAAAGCTGCAAGACGAACTGGATGTACCGATCGGCCTGTGGCAAAGCTGCTGGGGCGGCTCCCGCATTGAACCATGGACCCCGCCGTGCGGTTTTGAAGGCTTCGATTCACTCGCCGACATCCGTGAACAGATTAAAAACTTCCCGGCCGACTTCGGAGTCGACCCGAAAAAGGCGAAACAGGAGCGGCAGTACCCCACCGCCATGTACAACGCCATGCTCCACGCCAACATCCCCTTCGCCATCAAAGGTTCAATCTGGTATCAGGGCGAATCCAACCATCGCGAAGGCATGCTTTACGTCGATAAAACCAAAGCTCTGCTCAAAGGCTGGCACGCCCTGTGGGGATATGACTTCCCCTACTACTTTGTTCAGATCGCGCCTTATCAGTACGGAGCTGAAGATCCGTCTGTTCTGCCGGAATTCTGGGAAGCACAGGCCGAAATTGTGACAGAAATCCCGAATACCGGCATGGCCGTCGTCCACGACGCCACCACCCTCAACAACATTCACCCGCCAAACAAAGAAGTGCCCGGAACCCGCCTCGCCCAGCTGGCGCTCGACAACACCTACGGTCAAGACATCGTCAGCACCGGACCGGGCTTCAAAGAAATGAAACTTCTCGGCGACTCCATTGAGATCGTCTTCGACTCCGCCGAAGGCCTCACCACCCGCGACGGCAAAGATCCCGACTGGTTCGAAATCGTCGGCGACAACGGTATCTTTAAACCGGCCAAAGCTGTCATCAAAGGCAGCAGCATTCTCCTCAGATCGCCGGATGTTGCAAACCCGGTCGCCATGCGCTTTGCATGGGACAAACTGGCCACACCAAACCTGATGAATGGAGCCGGCCTGCCCGCTCCCGCCTTCCGCGCCGGAGACGCACCGGAACCGAAACTGCCCGATATGGTTGAGCTTCCTGAAATGAAAGGTTTCAAAACGGTCTATCAGCTCGTCCTTCCGGCCAACAACAACTTTGCCCAGAAAGCTCCGGAGTACGCCGTTGACAACAGCGCGAAAATCAGCGCTTTCAAACAGGTCGCCTACCTGCTCGAACTCCAGAAGCCCGGCGAAGAAATTGAATACGCCTTCGCATCCATGGACGCATTCACATCGAACGTCAAACAGATCAGCGTGCCGACCGTTGCCTCCGGCGCGCGCTTTATGCAGCAGGTCAACAACCTCACCATCCGCAGCAATGTCGCCAGCGTCAACGAAGTGACCGGTTCAGACGGCGGCAACATTGAATTCTGGCCCGGCAACTACAGCCCGGGAAATGCCAGCCAGATTCCCGGCGCGGACAATCAGCTCTTCGACTTCGGAGATGTCGGCGCCGACAAAATCCCCGGCTACGGATGCATGCAGGTCCACAACTGGAAAGACCGGCAGACCGTCTTTGCCATCAACCGCTGGAACGGCGGAACACTCGACATCGGCATCGGCAACTCGGAAACCGCCAAAGCCAGCGACTGGACCTTTGTCGGCAACGGCGGCTCCTACTTCATGCGCCGCCTCACCGTATTCGTCAAATAATCCACGCATCCGATCCATTGAACGAGGCGTTTCCAATATTTGGAAACGCCTCGTTTGTTTTTAATATACTTTTCGAAAGAGGACCCTAGCCTCCGGGATTAAACATGATCGAAAATCGCATTCCATCAAATCAAAGACGTTGCCCCACCACTGCTCTCTAATTTTTCTGTAGCAGTCGCCCTGTGGGCGACTCGTTCGCCACAGGCGAACGGCTACAAAAACAAGCATCTGGAATATTCATCACAGCTACGACCAAACATCAAATTGGAACGAATACAGGCACTCCCGCCAGCTTATCCTAATTTTTTGACAAAGAGGTACTCCCTCGTTAGCTTTTAGTTCCAATGAAAATTTTCCTATAAAAACAAGATTAGGATTTCATGAAAGCATATAAACGAATAATAACCGTCGTTTTGGCAACCAACCTTGTATTACTTTCGCTTGCTATATTTCTGACTTACCACATCAATAGATTCGACTTAATACAGCCCGAGACGATCGCAAAACTGGAACAAATACATCAGGAAAAAATCAGTCTGGAAGATGCGGAATTACTAAAAGAGCACGCCTCTGATCTTTTAAATATACTTAAGACCTCATGTGGATATATGGAAAGCAGAGATGATCTCCAAAAACTGTCTATTGGAAGCCTATACCTCGCCGTAGGATTTAACCTTTTTTCCGCAATTGTAACTTTAATCGGGCTCAATATAAAAAACGATAACCGCCGTCACTCCATAGCGAGATCGACCCGCTCAAAGTAACGTTTAACATTCACCCAACAACCTCACAAACCAGCGGTTGCGGTTCAAAATGATCGCCGAGTTCAAAGGCGTTTCCAACCATTGGAAGACTCTCGTCGAAACAGTTCCGATCATTGGAAAAAATGACGGCGAGCGAGTCGCCTTTTTTGACTTCCTCGCCCGGCTTTTTCATCTGACCGATCCCAACGGCGTGATCAATGGTGTCGTCGGTTTTCTGGCGTCCGGCACCGAGTACAAGGCAGGCTTTGCCGATCAGATCGGCGTCGACGGTCGTAACGATTCCGTCGGCAGGCGCGAGAACCGGCTCCTGAATCTTCGCCGCCGCAAATTTCCAGTCGGTTGATCCGCCCTGCGCAGCGACCATTTCCTCAAATTTTTTCATCGCCGTACCGTTTTCCAAACATTGGAAAATTTCGGCATTCGTTTTATGAACATTGGAAAGTTCAAGCATGTGCGCGGTCAGCGCGACGGTCAGCTCGCGCAGATCATCCGGTCCGCCGCCGCGAAGCACCTCGATGCATTCCTGCACCTCAAGGACGTTGCCGGCGGCGCGACCGAGCGGCTGGTTCATGTCGGTAATGAGCGCGCGGACTTTTTTGTCCATCGCCCGACCAACGTCAACCATGGCCTGGGCTAACTGACGAGCCTCCTCACGGGTTTTCATGAACGCGCCTTTGCCCCACTTCACATCGAGCACGAGCGTATCGAGACCTTCGGCGAGCTTTTTGCTCATGATGGATGCGGTAATAAGCGGGATGGAGGGAACAGTGCCGGTAACGTCGCGCAAAGCGTAGAGTTTTTTATCGGCCGGAGCGAGCTGCGCGGTCTGGCCGATGATGGAACAGCCGACGTTTTCCAGGGTTTGGAAGAACTCCTTTTCGGAGAGATTTGTGCGGTAGCCGGGAATCGATTCCAGCTTGTCGAGCGTGCCGCCGGTGATGCCGAGGCCGCGCCCGGAGATCATCGGAACGGTGAGGCCGCAGGCGGCGGCGAGCGGTGCGAGGATCAGCGAGGTTTTATCGCCGATACCGCCGGTCGAATGTTTGTCGGCCTTGATTCCCGGCAGGCTGGCCGGGTCAATTGTTTCGCCGGAGAGCATCATCTCCGTGGTCAGTGCGGCGGTTTCGGCAGGCGTCATTCCCTGGAAACAGATCGCCATCGCCAGGGCGGACATCTGATAGTCCGGAATGCTTCCCTCGGTGAATCCCTCAATGAAAAAGCGGATTTCATCGGCAGAAAGCTCGTTTCCTTCGCGTTTTCTTTCGATTATCCATTGAGGAAGCATAAGCGAAAAAGTAAAGAAACCAGAATTCTTTGGCAAGAGCGACGGCGGTTTATTATGGTCTAACCTCAAATTTTAAAATACGGGGAAATACATATGAAATGCTATCTGGCTGTCGATCTTGGAGCCTCCAGCGGACGCGTCCTCGCTGGACTCTTTGAAAACGAAAAACTTGAGCTGGTCGAAATGCACCGTTTCTGGAACGGCGCAGTCGAA
Source organism: Tichowtungia aerotolerans (assembly GCF_009905215.1). Taxonomy (GTDB): domain Bacteria; phylum Verrucomicrobiota; class Kiritimatiellia; order Kiritimatiellales; family Tichowtungiaceae; genus Tichowtungia; species Tichowtungia aerotolerans. Next base: position 339,137 of record NZ_CP047593.1, read on the forward strand.
CACGGCGATGAACTGCACTGGGGAATCGACCAGCTGTTCACCGAAATCAAAACCGGCCTTAAAAAAGGATTCGAAACCTATGGCGATGCCGTGCAGGCGATCGGCATCGATACCTGGGGCGTGGACTACGGACTGCTCGACGCAAACGGAAACCTGATCAATGCTCCGTTCCAGTACCGCGACAGCCGTAACGACGGCATGATGGATTTTGCGTTCAGCAAAATGCCGAAAGACGAAATCTACCGCCGCACCGGTCTGCAGTTTATGCCGTTTAATACCGTCTTCCAGCTCTGCGCGGAACTGAAGCGTCCGGAATTTGAAAAAGCGGAGAAGATGCTCCTGATGCCGGATCTGTTCACCTACTGGCTGACCGGCAAAGCGGTCTCGGAATACACAATGGCATCCACCAGCCAGCTGCTCGACGCAAACAAGCGCGACTGGGACTGGGAACTGATTGAAACGCTCGGCCTGCCGAAAAAGATTTTCTGCGATATCGTACAGCCCGGAACCATTATTGGCCAGCTGACCGACGAAATGGCACAGGAACTCGGCGGAAATGCCGACGTGATCGCCGTCGGCGGACACGACACCGCTTCCGCCGTCGCCGCGGCCCCGCTGGCAAGCAAAGACTGCGCATACCTCAGCTCCGGAACCTGGTCGCTGATGGGACTCGAAGAACCGGAGCCGATCATCACCGACACAAGCGCCGAATATAACATCACCAATGAAGGCGGCGTCTGCGGAACCATTCGTTTCCTCAAAAACATCTGCGGCATGTGGCTGCTGCAGGAATGCAAGCGCAACTGGGAAGAGGCAGGCGAAGAACTGAGCTGGAGACAGATTGATGATCTGGTTCTCGATACCGATCCGTTCATCGCGTTCATCAATCCGGACGCTCCGGAATTTGCGCAGCCCTGCGATATGCCGAAGCAGATTCAGGAGTTCTGCCGCCGCACCGGGCAGTACGTCCCGGAAGGCATCGGAGAAATCGGCCGCGTGATTTTTGAAAGCCTTGCCATGCGCTACCGCGATGTGTTCCAAACCCTGGAAAAACTGCACGGCAAACCGCTCGAAAAACTGCATATCGTCGGCGGCGGCTGCAGGAACATCCTGCTCAACCGCCTGACCGCTGACGCCATCGACCGCCCGGTCCTCGCCGGCCCGGTCGAAGCCACCGGCATCGGCAACATGCTGATGCAGATGATTGCGAAAAAAGAGGTGTCCACTCTGCCCGCCGGCCGCGACATGGTTCTGGAATCCTTCGGAACCGAACTCTACGAGCCGCAGGAAACCGCTTCGTGGAACGACGCCTTCGAACGCTTTCTTTCGATCATGTAGTATTCATTGCCGGATACGAAAAAGCCCCGCTCAACCGGCGGGGCTTTCTTTTTATTGTTGAGCCAACTCGTCTTCGGACGGCTCGTCTTCTTTGGCTTTCACCAGCTTGTCGCGGGTGACGAGGAAGCTGTCGGCCTTATAGCTGCTGACCACATAGGTCCAGCCGTTGAGCTTTTCGGGAACATCGCCTTCCAAACGGACATACCGTCCGCCGTCGGCCTCTCCGCCGACTTTCACCGTAATGGTTTTGTTGGTAGTTGATGCGATGTAAACCACCGGATCCGCAAAGCCGAGATCGGCATCGGATTCTGCCGGATCAGCGACAGAGGTGCAGTTCAGGTACTGCAGAGCAGAACGCAGTTTGTTCGCTTCCGACACCTGAAGCTCCTCGGTTTCCTGATTGAGCCCGACCAGTGTCCACACTCCCGCATCTTCTTTCAGCTCCGCATCCGCAGTTTTCACCGAAACAATATCCGGGGAGGAAATGTTCAGCATCTCCTTGTCGATCCAGCTGGAAGAATCCGTGGCAAACGGACGGAAATCGTAATCCACCAGATAAATGGAGTCCGACCCATCCTTGCGGACAAAGTGCTGGTTGGCCCAGCCCGCGGCATCCGAGGCTGCGCGCTGCGCTCCGATGTCGACCTTGACCACCTCTTTGCCACCGCTTTTCAGCGCAACAGTCTTTGGCTCATCAAAGCCGTATTCGGCTGCATCGACATTGGATGCACGGACCGGGAGCCCGATCTTCAAATCCGATGCCGCACGAAGCGCATCCGCCAGCTTGTTGAAGTCGGCCGGATAGTCATATAGAGAATCCACAACCCACACTCCGTCCTTCTTTTGCAGCGAGACAGAAGAGACGGCGCTGCCGGTTTGCGAACCTTGGAAAATATCGACGCCATCAACGGTGTTCAGTTCCAATCCCTGGAACAGGGTTGCTTCTCGATTCACTGCCGGGGTGCGCTTGCGAGCCCCCTTCTGCTGTATCAGAGCAATGCCCGCCAGCACCGCCAGCGCCACCGCCATTCCTATCAGTTTTTTACCAGTCATAATACAAACTCCGTTTGCGAAAGATGAACGATGAGTTATGAAAGATGAAATAAGGTCTGCGACAGCATTTATAAAAGGCTAACGCCGCCTGAGTTCCATTTTCATAGTTCATCTTTCATAATTCATCTCTCCTTATCTCGTTTTCTTAATCCACAACCCGCGTGCAATCCCGAATGCGGCGACCAGCAGCGGAATGGCAAGGATGTTAAGGGCCTTCACTCGAACCCCGAGCCGTTCGATATCGCGGCGCAGGTTTTTACGCACTTCCTTGAGCGACTGCTGGGTCTGGAAGACCTCTTCGCGGAACTGTTTCACTTCGGCTTCCTGCTCCGGAGTCAGGAAGGTCTGCTGACCGTCATCACCGCGGGACTGCTGCAGGGAATTCAGCCGCTGCTGCGTGGTCTGCAGTTTCTGGTTCAGGCGCTCTTCCTCGGACTGCCATTTGAAGGCCGCCTCTTTTTCGAGCTCAATGACGCGGTCAAACGGACGATCGAACGAATTGCGGCTGCGCAGACCGATCAGTGCTTCGCTGCCGCAAAGCTGTTCCAGCATATTCAGGGCAAACGCAAAGTTGTCGTTGCTGGGCTGCACCATCCGTTGTCCGAACAGATTCATGCTCTGGGTCGCAAAGCGGTCGGCCAGCATATCCACATCGGAAACCAGAACCACCACGCCGGGCTTCGCGCTTTCTTTCAGACCGTCTTCTTTGTCCGGGAACGCGGTCCTGAACGTACCGGTCAGGCGCATCGCCATCGGCACGCGCCTGCGGCTGAGCGGACGACCGAGATCGCCGGTCCGCGCCGCGGAGGTGCTGACCGTAAAGCCGTCGTCTTCGGTAAACAGCAGTTCGGTTTTTTCGAGGCCGTTGCTTACCGTTCCGTCGAACGCTCCGGCAAACGGAAGCATCATGCTGCTGAGCGATCCGGTGGCGACATCTTCGCCGTTGATCTGCGGCTCGCGCAGCGACAGCCACGCGGCGTTGCGCTGGGCACGCCCGCCTCCGGCGTTGAGCAGGCTGGCGGCGGATTCATCGGCAGCCATCTGCCCGGCCGTCATCTCAATGCCCCATGCGGAGGTCAGTTGATTGAGGTCGGATTCGCCCTGCGGCATCTGGCCCATCTGCATCATCTGCGGATTGGCGTTTTCCATGGCCGTGATGCACATCGGGTCCGTGAAGGCCATCAGGCGGCCGCCGCGCAGCACAAACTGGTCGAGCGCATACAGCGTATCGTCCGTAATGTCTGCCGGATGGATCAGCAGGAGCGTATCAATATCTGCCGCGATATTGGTGGCGGTCATCTCAACGGGTTCCACCTCGTACTGCCGCTCAATTTCGGAAATCAGCGACCACGGCTGCGAACCGCTCTGCTGCTGCATCATGTAGGGGTTGGCCGGAGCGGAACCGTTCACCGGCAGCGCGCTCATAATGCCGACCCTGGCCGTCTTTTCCGACGCCACTTCGGAAATCATCCGGGTCAGCAGATATTCGAGCCGCGGCTCGGCGCTCTGCGCGAGCATTGGAATCGCCGCTTCACGGTTTCCGGACACGGCAACAATACCGAAGTAGAGCTGGCCGCCCATCCCGAACATGTCGAGCGCCTGCCCCTGAAGGCCGTAGCGCTGCGCCCATTCCTCTTCGTCGGAATCGGGCTTCGGATCATATTCCTCCACAACGAGGTAACCGCCGGAGCGCGACTCATATTCCCTGAGCAGATCGCGCACGCGGGCCGCAAAGTTTTTCATCGGCACCGGCAGGCGGTCATTGCTTTTGGAGAAGTAGAACTTCAGCGTCACATCGCGGTCAAGGTCTCCCAGCAGCTGCTTGGTTCCGTCCGAGAGTGTGTAGAGTTTGTCTTCCGTCACATCAATGCGGGCGCGCATCGGGCGCACCACCGCATTAAAAGCAATCAGGATGCCCAGCAAAAGCAGCACGCCCGCAAGGCCGGTCATTTTTTTCATCTGATTCATTTCAAAAAACCTCCTGTTAGCGTCCAACTTTGTTTTTGAGTACAACCTGTGTGGCGAAGAGCATGAAGATCATCACCGAGGCAAAGTACACGAGATCGCGCAGATCGATCACACCGCGCTGAAGCGCTTCGTAATGCGACATGAAGCTGAACGAGGCCACGCCGTCCACCAGCCACATCGGAGCCCAGCGGGAAAGCAGATCGGTTACCGGCGGATAGCCGGCAAGAATCAGGAACAGGCCGATGACCACGGCCAGAATGAAGCTGATCACCTGATTGCGCGTCAACGCAGAGGTAAACATGCCCGCGGCCACATACGCGCCGGCCAGCAGGCCGCTGCCGAGATAGCCGGAGAAGACCGCGCCGCCATCCGGCGAACCGAGGTAGGCGGCCGTCAGCGGAACCGGAAACGTCAGCGCCAGCGCCAGCAGCATGAACAGCCACGCGGCAATAAACTTGCCGAGAAGCGCCTGCAGCGGCGTCACCGAAACCGTAAACAGAAGCTCGACGGTTCCGGACCGGCGCTCCTCCGCCCAGAGGCGCATGGCAACTGCAGGAACCAGGATCATGTAGAGCCACGGATGCCAGGTGAAAAACCCGGTCAGGTTGGCCTGCCCGGCTTCAAAGAACTGGGCCAGCGAGAACGTAAAGAACCCGGCCAGCATCAGAAAGATGATGATAAACACATACGCGACCGGCGAATCAAAATAGGCGCGCCATTCGCGTTTGGCGACGGCCAGAACATGAGACGTTGCTTCGTTCATACAGCCACCTCCTTCTCTCCGGCGTCTTCGGTCGTGGTAATCTGACGGAAAACATCGTCCAGCCGACCTTCGTCGACCTTGATGTCGGAAACCGTCCAGTGATTCTGCTGGGCCGCAGCGAGAATATCGGCGGCAATGGATTCTCCGGACTTTGGAAACGCGACGATTTTTCCGTCGTCGATCGTTTCGATTTTTCCAATGTTTGGAAGCTGTTCGAGCGCCGGAACAATCCCTTCGCCTTCTGCGGAGAAGGTGACGGCGTTGTACTGGTTGCTGCGCGTTTTGAGCGCGGCCGGCGTGTCGTCGGCAACCACTTTCCCGGCGCTGATGATAATGGCGCGGGTGCAGATGGCTTCAACCTCTTCAAGGACATGGGTCGAAAGCATGATGACGCGTTCGGAGGCCATCTCCCGAATCATGTCGCGCACGACCTGCTTCTGGTTGGGGTCGAGCCCTTCGGTCGGTTCGTCGAGAAGAAGAATATCCGGATCGTGCAGCAGTGCCTGCGCGAGGCAGGTGCGCTGGCGGTATCCTTTGGAAAGCGTGTCGATGGTCTGCCCGGCGACCGGCTGCAGGAAACAGCGTTCTACGGCGCGGTCCACGCGGCGTTCGCGTTCGCTGCCGCTGAACCCGCGGACTTCCGCAATGAAACGAAGGAATCCCGATACGGTCATATCCTCGTACAGCGGCGTCGTCTCAGGCATGTAGCCGATGTTTTTCTGTGCACGGACAGGATCTGATGCAACGTTGATCCCTTTTACTTCGACGATACCGGATGTCGGTGGAAGAAATCCGGCCACCATTCGGATCGTAGTGGTTTTCCCGGCCCCGTTCGGCCCAAGAAATCCCAGCACGGTTCCCTTATCGACTTCGAACGACACGCCGTCGACGGCACGTCTCCTGCCGAAGTCTCTGACCAATCCCTGTGCTTTGATCATCTGCGCTCTCCTTGTTTAATTCATTTTGATTCATCAATAAACGAAACATCTTGCGGATGCTCCCGGACCTTCAAAAAGGACCGCAACTGGAAATCAGACTTTTCAGTCCGGATTTCGTTCATTTTTTGTTATGAAAATTTTCTGCGCCTGCAGACATAAAGAAAAGAACCTTGCAGGAGGGGCGGCATAGAGAAAGGAAGCCCGTCTCGGTCTTCGACCTCGGCTCGAACCCGGGGTTCTCATCCTTTTTAAAACGAAAAAACCGCCGAAGGGCGGTTTTGGCGGAGAGAGAGGGATTCGAACCCCCGGAACCTCGCGGCTCTCCGGTTTTCAAGACCGGCGCATTAAACCACTCTGCCATCTCTCCGAATGAACGGGCAAATATACGGAGACTTTTGAAAAGATCAAGCCCTAGCCGCAATACTTCTGCAGCACGGCCCGAAGCTGGTCTTTATGGACCGGTTTGGACAAATAATCGTCCATGCCTGCATCGAGGCATTTCTGGCGATCCTCTTTCAAGGCGTGAGCGGTCATGGCGATAATCGGAATGTCACGAATTTCTCCGACCATCGAGCGGATGGTACGGGTGGTTTCAAATCCGTCCATGATCGGCATTTGACAGTCCATGAAAATCAGGTCGAACCGCTGGGCGGCGATCACTTTCAGAGCCTCTGCTCCGTTGGCGGCCACAGACACCCGGCAGCCGGTCTTTTTAATCATGGCCACCGCAACCTTCTGATTGACCAGATTATCATCAACCAGCAGAACGGTGGCATCGATTTTCTGCAGAGAAGCTTCGACCGGAACGTCTGCACAAGGCTCCGGTTCTTCCTCTGCCAGGTCTGAAAGAAGAATATTAAAGGCAAAGGTGGTGCCCTGCCCGATTGCACTGGACACTGAAATGCGGCCCCCCATCAGCTCAACCAGCTGTTTGGTAATGGCGAGGCCCAGCCCGGCACCGCCATGCAGGCGGGTCGACGAGGAATCGCCCTGAGTGAATTTATCAAAAACCCGTTTCTGCAGGTTCGGCCCCATGCCGATACCGGTGTCTTTCACATCGACGAGCAGGTTCCATCCTTTTTCGGGCCGCTCCACCTGCATGCGAATCTGGATATGTCCGTCGTCCGTAAATTTGAGAGCATTGCCCACCAGATTGATCAGCACCTGCCGGATACGCCCGGCATCGCCCATCATTTTTGCAGGGACATCCGGGTGAATGGCCACAGACAGGTCAACATTCTTCCCGGCGGCCCGATCGGCAAAAAGCGCCACCACTTTTTCGACCGTCTCGCGGGGACAGAACGGCTCCATCTGCAACCGAACTTCTCCGGCCTCAATCCGGGAAATATCCAGCAGCTCATCGATGATGGTCAGCAGCTCCTTGGTCGAGTCAAGGACGGTCTGTGCCAGATCCTTCTGTTCATCGTCAAGCCCGCTGTCCAGAAGCAGGGACGTCATTCCCATCACCCCGTTCATCGGGGTCCGGATTTCGTGGCTCATATTGGCAAGAAATTCACTCTTGGCCCGATTGGCCCGCTCCGCAAACTGTTTGGCCTTCACCAGCTCACTGTTGGCGCGTTTCAGCTCGGACAGGTCAATATCCACCACATACATTTCCCGCTCGCCGCTTTTATTCCACGTAGCTAAGCGGGTGGAGTACACCGCGACCGGTTCACCGTCTGCACGTTTTTTGATCATCTCACCAGTCCCTTTGGACTGACCAACCGTCACCCATTGGTCGATGGACTCCACAAACTCTTCGCGCTGATCGTCCGGAGCAAGAAGATCCTCAATTTTCTTACCCAGCGCTTCGCTGCGTGAGTAATTATACAAATGCTCGCTGGCCCGGTTCCAGAAGATGACTTCGTGATTCGAATTATAGCCCTGCACAGCAATATGAGGAATTTCCTCGAACAGGAACCGCAGACGCTTCTCACTCTCCTGAAGCGCATCGTGAATCCGGCGGCGCTCCGTCACATCCCGTCCCACCGCCTGAACCTCCACCACGCGGCCCGACTCATTAAAAATCGCCGTCTGCTCCCAGTTGATCCATGCAATCCCGTTATTGGACCGGACCCGGTGCTCGGTAATCACCACGCTCCTGGCCCCGGACACAAGATCCGCCAAAGCCTGTTTCGGCTGCTCCAGATCCTCATGATACGTATACGGAAGGAAAAAGCGGCCGATCAGCTCGCCGCGGCTCCGCCCCACAAAGCGGCAGAAGGCCTCATTCACAAAGGTAAAGCGCCCCTCCGGATCCATTCGAACAATCAGGCTGTTCTGCACCTCAATCAGGCTGCGATAACGCGCTTCACTTTCTTTCAGCGCAATCTCCGCCCGCTTCCGTTCCGACATATCCCGAACCTGCAGCAGGACCGCCAGCCGGCCGTCATAGCGCATCGGCGCACCGATCACCTCCACCGAGACCGTCGATCCGTCAGAACGCAGCGTGGCCCCTTCATACCGCCGCAACTCCCCGGTAAACCACTTCGGAAAATCTTTTTCCAGAGACTCCCGATGATCTTCCGGAACCAAGCTCAGCACATTTTTGCCAATCAGCTCATCATATGCCATCCCCTGCATCTGACAGGCCTGGGGATTTGCGTCCAGAATCATTCCGTTCTCATCTTCAATAAACATCGGGTCCGGTGAATTCTGGAAAATAGCCCGCAGCCGCTCCTCACTGTTTCGAAGCTGCTCCGTTTTCTCATGCACACTGCGCGACAGCCGCACATCCCACAGCCAGAACCCCAGCACCACAAGCAGAAGTCCAGCGACACCGCCGACCAGCCAGCGCCCGTATTTCATGAGAACAGAATCCGGCATAAAATTCTCACCGACAAACGGCCGCTTGATCCAGCGGATCACCCCGGCCTGCCGCGATTCCGCAATCAGGCGGTTCATCAGCGAAAGAAGCGCCTCATCCGCCACCTTCACACACACCTGATTGGTACTCAGCGGGCCATCCAGCATTCGAAACGCATCGGTGGTTTTCCCGGCGTGAACATAACTGAGCACCGTCAGCCGGTTGTAGAGCATCGCCGAACACTCCCCCGACTCCACCGCAGCCAGCACATCACCGAAATGCGTGTACTCTTTTTTTGAAAGATTGAGATTCAGCTGATCCAGAACCCGCCCGGAAGACTCTCCCTCACAGGCCACCGTTTTTCCGAACAGCCCGGACAGATTCTGAACGGGACTGTTTTCCGGAACGAAAATGCCTGTCGGCGTCTCGAGCACCGGCAGCGAGACCATTTTCTGCTGATCCCGGCGCTGACTTCCCAGCACGGCAGCACCGACCGCATCATATTTGCCGTCGCGAAGGCCCTGCATGGCCTGAAGCCCCGTGACCACGTCGGTTTCCAGCTCAAACCCGACCCGGTCCGCCATCCAGCGGAAAAACTCCGGCATTACCCCCGTCAGATCGCCCTGCTCATCCACGTACGACAGAGGAATATAGTTTCCGTGAAACGCCACCCGGAGCGTATAATTCCGCGCCTCCAGACAGCTCTTCTCCTGCGGGGTCAGCTCAAACGCGCACCCCACCCCCGCCGCTAAAACCGCCGCCAGAAACACAGACCGGATGGACAAAAAACGCGCTTGCATAGAACTGCATTATAGGTGGTCAACGGGGTCCGTCGAGTTTGATTTCAAAGAACTGTTACTCTTTCCCGCCCACGGTTTACCATTGATTTCAGCCCCGCCCGAGCTAACGTTCCCCCATGACCGATCATCTCACTCCGGAAAAGCGCAGCTGGAACATGTCCCGCATCAAAGGCAAAGACACCAGCCCCGAAATCCTCGTCCGCTCCATGCTCCACCGCGCCGGCTATCGCTTCCGCAAAAACGTCAAAACCCTGCCCGGCAAGCCGGACATCGTCCTGCCGAAATACCGAACTGTCATCTTCGTCCACGGGTGCTTCTGGCACCGCCACAAAGGCTGCAAAGGCGCCACCACTCCGAAGACACGAACCGACTGGTGGCAAAAGAAATTCGAGCGCAACATCGCCAACGATAAAAAGCACACCCGTGAGCTGCGCAAACTCGGCTGGCATGTCCTGACTATATGGGAATGCGAGTTAAAGAATTCGAACCGTGTATTCCTAAAACTGGAAAAGATCTTAACCACGAATCACACGAAAAACACGAAAGGCTGATTCATAATCCCTGACATCAGCCCCCTGCTCTTCCCGTTTGGGAGTATCAGCACAGAAAGTCGGAACAGGTGTTCCAAAGGCTGGAAAGACAGCTAACCACTAATGGACACTAATCCACACTGATAAGTCATTTTTCCAGAGCATGAACTTTCCGGTCTATTTTTTGTGCTCAGAAAACGGCAAGCGCCCTCCCCGTAAAATCATATCAGGAAAATCCACAGAAAGTGTTCTAGATTAGAACATCGCAAAGGCCTACATTGATGGCTTCATGAAGTACGGACAATACAGACTAATCGATCTTTTCTGCGGCTGCGGTGGCATGACCCAAGGCTTTGTAGACACCAATAAATTCTATTCTGTCTTTGCCAATGATTTTAATGTCGAGGCCATCGACTCCTACAAAGCCAACTTTGACCCTAAAGGCAAACATACATTCCATGGCGATATCATTGAGCTACTGGATAAGGAGCTTTGCCCGATTCCTAAAGCTGATGTAGTAATCGGTGGCCCGCCCTGCCAAGGGTTCTCTCTGCTGAACCGAAAAAGAGAAGGCGATCCTCGCAGAAGACTATGGGTGCAGTTCCTTCGGGTTGTTGAGTTGTCACAGGCTCCAGTCGTAGTCATGGAAAACGTTCCGCAGCTCCTTTCTTCCCTGGAATACGAAGAAATCTGCACGGCCCTGTCCGCGTTGAATTTCAAACACATCAAATCCGATGCTTTAATTGCTGCCAACTACGGAGTTCCAGAAGTCCGCAAACGAGCAATCATCATGGCGTCTAAACTCGGACCAATCTCCCTGCCGCGCCCGACACACATGAACCCAAAACGGGTAAAAAAAGAATCGGACTTCTTCTCCGATAGAACGCTTAAGCCTTGGGCAACTGTCAAATCCGCCATTGGCGACCTGCCGAAACCGGTTGGAACAGAAATTCGCAACGAACCGTCTCCGCTAAATCTTCATTTTGGAAGAACTCCGACCGCAAAAAGTCTGGAACGCTACAAGGCAGTTCCCCCTGGAGGAAATCGGTTCGACTTACTAAAAAATCGGCCCGATATCACCCCTGACTGCTGGAAGCGCAAAAAATCCGGAGGCACCGACTTGTTCGGTCGTCTTTGGTGGGACCGCCCATCGGTCACCATCCGAACAGAATTCTTTAAACCGGAAAAAGGCCGCTACCTCCACCCCACACAAAACCGGCCGATCACCCACCGTGAAGCAGCACGAATCCAAAGCTTCCCTGATGACTTTGTTTTCTGTGGCAGCAAAATCGAAGTGGCACGCCAGATTGGGAATGCCGTTCCGCCGCTTTTAGCGCAGGCCATTGCAGAAGAAGTTGTTGCCTGCCTGAAAAAAGAAACCTCTCCTGAATACGTCGCCGAAACGAGCAAAGGCATCAAATACCTGCACAAACTCAATGGAGTACGAGGATGAGCAAAGCCACAGAAAAATATCGTTCTGAACTGATTTCTCTACTGAAAAACTTCAATTCTTCGGACTCAGACCTCCGGAAAAAAGTTTTAGATTTGGTTCCCGTGTGGGACAGCCTTCGTGCTCTCGGAACCTCCATGCTCCCGCATGAAATTGCACGCTCAGCCCGCAAGCGTCTCCTTTACTATTTCCAACAATACCCCTGCACCATTCTTTCCCGGAAAGAGCTAGCCGTCGTTGCCGGAATCGACGACTGGCCCCGGCGCGTTCGGGAGCTCCGACGAGAGTATGGGTGGAACATCGCAAGCGGACTAACAGTTAGGGAAATGTCCGAAGTCGGAGATTTGAATCATGAAGCTTCCTTACCGGACTTTTCAGTGATGACTCCGGGCGACTATATCATGCTCAGCGCAGAACAAGACCGCGAGGCCGCCCACCGCTGGCGGGTAGCAAACGACATCCGAAAAGGCCCCGGAGGCGCAAAATCTAAAATCCTAGCCTTCCTCCTCGAAAACATAGCAAAACCAGTCAGCGGAGAAGACCTCCGCTATGTTTCCAAAGACAAATCCGAATGGGCCCGACGAACCCGCCAGTTAAGATCAGAGGATGGGTGGCAAGTCTGCACCCACTGGAATGGCCGCCCTGACCTGCCGCCGGGCATGTATGTTCTGGAAAGCGACCGACAGCTCCCCGCCCATGACCGTAAAATTGATGATAAAGTCCGGAGAGCTGTTTTTGTCCGAGATAACCACACCTGTCAAGAGTGCGGATGGTCACATGACAAATGGAATCCTTCCGATCCGCGGCATTTGGAACTGCATCATATCGAACATCACGTTTCGGGCGGAACAAACGATGAAGGCAACCTGAAAACGCTTTGTAACGTTTGCCATGATAATGAACATAAGAAGTAATTTTCAAGCTACTAGCTTTTGCCGGTGCTTCTCTAAAAAGGATTGATCGGGACAAAAACGTTTGGGTGGAGAAATCAGTTTTCCCTCAAAAGCCAGAAAATGCGTTTTAAAAGCCTCGTTGCTGTAATGCTCCTTTAACCCCGGACTGAGAATCATGCGGAAATCGTCATCAAATGAAATGAGATGACGATCAAAGGCGGCATCATACGTCGCCGAAAGACAAAGACCGTTCGCCGGGTTCATTCGATTCGCCTTGTCTTCTGCCCATCCGACAATATGGCTGGCCCGCAACACCGCAGGAATATTTAACCCTGTCACACAACATTGTGTCTCGTAGTCGACCAAGATCATGTCCCGGAAAAATTTCTGATTCACACGGGCTTTGGTTTGTCGCAAAATATCCTTACCCTCTTTGGTTGAAAAATCGACGTCCCGATCCTCAACCAACGTCTCAGCAAACTTGATTTTCTTACGTGCCAGTTTTTTACCGAGTTCTGTCGGATCGATCCCTGAAGTATTGTAAACATCCCACAATCCATCCTCGTATTGGCGCAACACTAGAAACTGCTGATAGCTTTTCAATGCGGCGGAGTAATAACCATTTCGACCATAACTGGGCGGAAGACCGGAATGCAGAAAAATACTGCCCTCCTCTTTTTGAAACTCCAGCGCATATTTATAAAGCCGGTCGATTTCATCAACCGACTCAATCGACCAAAAATCCCGATGTTCCAATAATCCTGTTTGCCTCAAAATCCCATCGAGTAACACCAAAGCCCGAATATATGAAGAAGCTTTGTTGCTCCCCTGAACATTTCCCGCATAAAGAAATTCTGAATACTGTTTCCGGACATTCATGGCTAAAAGCCTATCAGGCAAAACAAGCCCTACCAACACCTTTTGCAATCTTAAAAAAATCACCTGCCCGCAACATCCCAATCATCAAAAACAACGGACTTTGCACATTCAGATGGTGTGCATTCCGCCTCTTGACATTCTGATATGTACGCCATCTCTTCCTCTGTCGAGTCTCTCCCATATCGTGATTCCAACACCTCATCAACTGCTATAAGATAATCTCCATAAGGTATCTCGTCCCATTCTTGGCTCTGCGCTCTTTGCTCTGTTTCGCGGCTACCCATTTCCAAACTGGCCCCTGATTTTTCTAATTATCTCTCGATAGTGTTCCGCTATGTTTTTCGCTTCGCGTGCGTCCTTAACTTCCAAGATATCGCCATCGGTAATTCCCGACTCGTGATACTGCACGGTCCGCTCATACTCCTCAGCCCGGCAGGTCACCCCATCGATCACCTGCCCCCAATCGTCATCCTCCATTTCGACTACCTTTTTCATCTGCGTACATTCGCGTTCATTGGCGACTCTGTCCACAGACGATGGGTCAAGTCGTCTATAGTTCAGAACCTCTGCGACCTTGGCGGCTCTGCGCGAGATCTGTTTTCCGAAGTTTGGATTTTTTGGTGCTGTTTTGTGTTTTTCGTGGCGATCAACAGTTCATGCCTCCTGCATCCAAAATAGCCATCATCCCCGGAACCAAGGTCTGAGACGAACAACCAACCGCCGATTACACGGATCGCGCAGATTTGACTCAGGCCTTCAGCAAAAACAGGCTTTTGTATCCGTATACATCCGTTTAATCCGCGGTAAAAACAATAAACCCGCGTGAACAACCCGCGTTTACAGATCTTTTCCAAAGGTTGGAAAAAAGGTAGGGTTTTCTTCCAAACCTTGGAAGAACAGAGATATGAACGGAAAATGGATTACAGTTTCGGGCGCGCGGGAGCACAACCTCAGGAATGTGGATGTGCGGATTCCGCGCAATAAGCTGACGGTCATCACGGGACTGAGCGGATCGGGCAAGTCGTCGCTGGCGTTCGACACCCTCTATGCCGAGGGCCAGCGCAAATATGTCGAAAGCCTCTCGGCCTACGCCCGCCAGTTCCTCGAACAGATGCAGAAGCCGGACGTCGACACCATCGAAGGCCTTTCGCCGGCCATCTCCATCGAACAGCGCACCGCCGGCTCCAACCCGCGCTCCATCGTCGCCACTGTCACCGAAATCCACGACTACCTGCGCCTGCTTTTTCCAAGCATTGGAAAAGTCCACTGCCCGTCATGCGGCAAACCGATCCAGCAGCAGAGCGCGGAAAACATTACCGAGCAGCTGCTGGCGCTGCCGGAAAAAACGCGCGTCATGCTGCTCGCGCCGCTCGTGCGCGGACGCAAGGGAAAGCACGAAGAGGTGTTCGAAAGCATCCGGCGACAGGGCTTCGTCCGCATGCGCGTGGACGGCGAACTGCTGGAAATCGAAAATGCACCCGATCTCGAAAAAAACAAAAAGCACACCATTGAAGCGGTCGTCGACCGGCTCGTCATCAACCCGTCCGACCGCAGCCGCATCAACGACTCCGTCGAGCTGGCGCTCTCCACCGGCGAAGGACTGCTCATCGCCATGATCCAGAATGGAAATGACTGGGACGACCGGCTCTACTCCGAAAAAAACGCCTGCCTCGACTGCAACATCAGCTTTGAAAGCTTTACGCCGAAACACTTTTCGTTCAACAGCCCTTACGGCGCCTGCCAGACCTGCCACGGCCTCGGCAACATGCTCACCTTCGACGAAGAACTGGTAGTGCCCAACGAAGAACTTCCGCTCGAAGAAGCGATCCATCCGTGGCGGCGCGGCGGCCGCCGCGCCATCATCTACTATAAAAAGCTGCTGGCATCCGTCGCCGACGCCTACGGAGTCGACCTGAGCACCCCGTTCAATGAACTGCCCGCGAGCTTCAAAAAAGTCCTGTTTTACGGATCCGACGAGCCGATCAGCTACTACATGCGCCGCCGCAAAATCGTCAAACCGTTCGAGGGCGTCATTCCCAACCTCGAACGCCGCTACACCGAGAGCGACAGCGAGTGGACGCAGGAACGCCTGCGCGCCTACATGGGCAACCGCCGCTGTACGGCCTGCCACGGCGCGCGCCTGCGCCCCGAAAGCCTCGCCTGCACCATCGGCGGACAGAATATCCACGAGCTGTGCCGGCTCTCCATCGAGAAGGCGCAGGCGTTTTTCCAGGGTTTGAAACTTTCCAAAGAGGAGGCGCACATCGCCAAAGACATCCTCAAGGAAATCCAGTCCCGACTCGGCTTCATGATGGATGTCGGCCTCGACTACCTGACGCTCGACCGCGAGAGCGGAACGCTCTCCGGCGGCGAGGCCCAGCGCATCCGGCTGGCCACGCAGATCGGCTCGCGCCTGACCGGTGTGCTCTACGTACTCGACGAGCCGAGCATCGGACTGCATCAGCGCGATAACGACCGGCTGCTCGCGACGCTCAAAGAGCTGCGCGACCTCGGCAATACGGTGGTTGTGGTCGAGCACGACGAGCAAACGATCCGCGAAGCCGATTATGTAATCGACCTCGGCCCCGGCGCGGGCGTCCACGGCGGCGAAATCGTGTTCGCCGGAACACCGGCGCAGCTTCTGCGGGCCAAAAAGTCGCTGACGGCGCAGTACCTGCGGCGCGAAGTGGAAATCGAAGTGCCGGAAAAACGAACCAAAGCCAAAAGCGGTTTCCTCGAAATCCGCGGCGCAGCCGAAAACAATCTGAAGAATGTAAACGTCAAAATTCCGCTGGGGCTGCTGACCTGCGTGACCGGCGTGTCCGGCTCCGGCAAAAGTACGCTGACTGACGATGTGCTGCGCCGCGCGCTCTTCCGCCGCTTTTTCGGGTCGAAGGAGCGCCCCGGCAAACACAAGGAGCTGCGCGGGGTTGAGAATATCGACAAGGTGATCGTGATCGACCAGTCACCGATCGGCCGCACGCCGCGCAGTAATCCGGCCACGTACACCGGCGCGTTTTCAATTATCCGCGACCTGTTCGCACAGCTGCCCGCATCGAAAGTGCGCGGCTACAAGCCGGGACGCTTCAGCTTTAACGTCAAAGGCGGACGATGCGAACACTGTCAGGGCGACGGCCTGCTGAAGATTGAAATGCATTTTCTGCCGGATGTGTATGTGACCTGCCCGCAGTGCAGCGGCAAGCGCTATAACCGCGAAACGCTGGAGGTGCACTACAACGGCAAGAACATTTCCGAGGTGCTGGAAATGACGATTAACGAGTCGTGCGAATTTTTCAGCGCCATTCCCGGCATCGAACGCAAGCTGCGCACGCTGCGCGAGGTCGGCCTCGGCTACCTGCGGCTCGGCCAGCCCGCCACCACCCTTTCCGGAGGCGAGGCCCAGCGCATCAAGCTTTCGGCGGAGCTCAGCAAAAAAGCGACCGGCAAGACGCTCTACATTCTCGACGAGCCGACCACCGGCCTGCACTTTGCCGACGTCCATAAGCTGGTCGAAGTGCTCGAAACCCTGCGCGACGAAGGCAATACCGTGCTGGTGATTGAGCACAATCTGGATGTGATCAAGCGCGCCGACTGGCTGATCGACCTCGGCCCCGAGGGCGGCGAACGCGGCGGAAAGGTCGTGGTAGCAGGCACGCCGGAGAAGGTTTCAAAAACCGTAGAATCCTATACGGGAAAATACTTGGCAGAAATGCTGAGTGAATAGGATACTGGTCCACAATGAAACGACACGTTCTCAGACTTTTTATATGGGTTGCCCTGCTTGCATCGGTCCTGCCGGCGCAGGCGATCTCTATCTATTCCATCCGGGCGGCGATCGAAGATGAGCTGTATGATCTGGCCGAAGAACAGATCTGGGAAAAGCTCAGCACGGACTGCACGCTGGAGGAAAGGACCGATCTGACGATCCTGCTGGCGCGCGCAATGATCGGCGAAGGCCGCTTTCAGGATGCGATTATCCTCTGCAACGAATCCAACCATCTGCTCCAGCCGGATGCATTCCTGTACTGGAAAGCAAATGCCCAGGTGGAAGGCGGACAGATCAGCGCCGCTCTCCAGACCCTGGAAATTTTCCCGGAAAACAGTCCGTACCTGCCGGCCGCACTTCGATTGCGGGGCCGCGCCGCGGTCTCGGACGGAGAACTCAAAACAGCCGAAGAGGTTTTTCAGCGGTTCGACAAACTGTTTCCGAACAGTGAAGACGCCGCGCAGAATCTGCTGGATCTGGCGCATGTCAGCCTGGAACGCGGTCGGGGCCGCAATGCGCAGAATGCATTCGCTCAGCTGCTGAAACGCTTCCCGGACACCATTGAGGCCGACTCCGGACGCTTACTGCTGGCCCGCGAGCTGATTGCCGACGGCCGGGTTAAGGCTCAGGAAAAAGCCGCCGACCTGCTTCGCAAGCTCGGATCAACCGAAACCGCGCACCCGCGGATGCGGATCGCCGCATGGGTGGAGCTCTCCGGGATTGAAAAAGCCGCCGGCCGGGTTGATGCATCAGTCGAAGCCCTGCAGAAAGCGGAAGCATTTACCAAAGAAACGGATCTGCGCATCCGGCAGAAAGCCGCACAGGCCAACCTGCTGTTCGATGAAAATAAACCCGACGAGGCGTTTGCTCTGTTTGACGAAGCGATTGCCTCGGCACCGGACCAGGAAATCGCAGCGGAAGTTCTGGTCCAGAAAGCGGAGGCCCTGCTGGAGCTGAAAAAGCTTCCGGAAGCGGAAACCGCATTTCAGGCCTGCCTGGATGTAACCGAACAAACCGAGATTCAGCAACGGGCACTGTCCGGCAAAGCATGGAGCCTCTGGGGCCAAAACCGATTTGAAGAATCCGCGACGGTTTTTGAACAGACGGTTGCAAAAAGCACGGGCTCGAATGAACAGATTGAGGCGTACATCAAAGCCGGCGATGCCTGGCTGAAGGCCAAAAAGTACGAACAGGCGTATGAAGACTACCGCCGGGCCAGCGAAATCGACCTGCGCCATCCGCTCGCGGCGCAGGCGGCGTATCAAAGCGGCATCGCCCTGCTTAAAAACGGAGCGTCCGACAAGGCCTTCCGGTATTTCCAAACGGTGGAAATCAACTTTCCGGAAAGTGAGTTCGCCCGGCAGGCCGCATTGCGGCGGGCCGAAATTCTTCAGAGCCAGAACAATCCGGAAGGCACGCTTGAGGAGTATGTCCGCATTGTCGAACAATACACCAATGCGCCGGTCCGGTCCGCCGCGATGCATCGGGAAGGTCTTGTCCTGTTCGAGATGAACCGCTACGATGAAGCACTGGCCGTGTTTAATGCCGTTTTAAAAGATTATCCGGATTCCACTCAGGCCCCGCAGGCATTCTATATGCGCGGTTTCTGCCGCTACCTGCAGGGGAATGCGGCGGAGGCGCTGCAAATTTTCCGAGAATTTATCGAAACGTATCCCGGATCCAACTGGGCTCCGGAAGTCCTCTTTCTGCTGGCGGAACATGCCTATAACACGGGCGACTATCCGCAGGCGCACCGCGCCTTCCTCGACATCACCGACCGTTTCCCCCGGCACGAACTGGCAGATGCCGCCCTGTTCTGGGCCGGCAGTGCGCTGCTGAAGCAGGACAGTTTTCTGGAGGCGTTCACTCTGTTCAGCCGGCTGGTCGGCGACTATCCCGACAGCGCTCTGCTGATGGACACCCGGTTCGCTCAGGGCGAAGCGCTGACCGAACTCGGCGAATTCTCCCGGGCGATTCTGGCATACGATGAAATCATTAAGACCGCCCCTGACACGCTGACGGCGGACCGGGCCCGCGGCCGGCTGGGAGACTGTCTTTTCACGCTGGGAGCCACTGAACCGGAGCGCTACCAAGAAGCGCTCGAAACCTATCAGGCTCTCTACAAGAAAACCGACATTCCGTTTGAGCTCAAACTGCAGGCGCTCTGCAAGATCGCCCGCTGCGAAGAAAAAACCGGGCAGACCGACGCCGCGCTGGAACATTACACAGAGGCGGTCTACAGCATCGGCGAACACAAGGAAGCGCGCTCTCCAACCGCGGTTCTCTGGTTCACCCGGGCGGCACTGGAAGCCGCCGACCTGCTGGAACGACAGCAGAAATGGCGCGAAGCGGTTCATCTTTACGAACGCATTATTCAGGCGGAAGTTCCCGCCGCAGATGAAGCAGATAAACTCATCCGGAAAATCCGGCAGGAACACCCGAAAGAATTCTAACCCGTTTCAGGAGGTATTGTATGTTGTATTGGATTAACAGCGGCGGCCCGCTCATGTGGCTGATTCTGGCCGGCGGCGTCATCGCAATGGTGATTTTTTTCGAACGGCTCTTTCATCTCCATCGGGCCCAGATCGATATTGACGATTTTTTTCACGGCATCACCACCAACCTCAAACACGGCAACGACCTCGAAGCCATCGCCATCTGCGACCAGACCCCCGGCCCGGCAGCCCATCTGGTGCGCACCGCCATCCTGAACCGGCACGAAGAAAAAGCCGCACTGATCCGCACCGTACAGCAGGCAGGCATCAAAGAAGTTCCGCGGCTGGAGCGCCACACCAATCTTCTCATTACGCTGGCGCAGATTCTTCCAATGATTGGGCTGCTCGGAACCGTGCTCGGTCTGCTGTCCATGCTCGTCATGCTCCAGCAGGGTTCTCCGCTGGCTGAAATCGGCGATCTGGCCGGCGGCCTGTGGACCGCCCTGCTCACCACCGCCGCCGGACTGATGACCGGCATCCCGGCTTATGCGGGCTATCACTTTCTGGTCAACCGCGTGGAAGCCATCGCGATTGATATGGAACAGATCAGCAGCGAAATTATCTTTTTCCTGACACAGTCAATCCCCGGAGACTCCAATGAGCCGCAATGATTGTGAAGCCGTGCTTTATCTGCACCGGTCCTTTCGACCGCGACGGCGAACCGGCCGCGGATTCCTGACCGGCACCGTATTTCTGGATGCCGCCCTGCTGATCACCGCCTTTGTTCTGGCCGTCTCGCCGTTCGTGGGGAAACCGGGAATCCGGCTCGACCTGCCGGTCGCCGGACAAACCGAAAGCATCCGCCCGAACGACATGGTCCTCAGCATCAGCAACGACCAGCTCTTCTTCTTTAATGATCAGCCGGTGCAGATGGACCGGCTGCTGCCCGTCCTGCGTGCGGCCGCACAGAAGCATCCCGACGCAGCGCTGATTCTTGAAGCCGACCAGACCCTTCCGCAATCCTCCGCGATTGCTGTCTATGATGCCGCGTCTGAAGCGGGCTTCCGGCAGGTATTCATTGCAACCCGACCCAATCCGTGAAATTCAGCGTCCAGTTTACTCCGGCCCTTGGCGGCGCACTGATCTGCACACTGCTGTGGTACGCCTTCTGGCTTGTCGCGTTCCAGCCGAATGCTGATCATCCGGTGCTGTCTGCCGTACAGGGCAACGCCTCCCTGCAAATGGCCAATGCCTCTCAGATCCCGGATTTCAGCAATCCCACCCTGTTCGCGCTGCCTTCACAGCAGGGCTTCAGCGAAGGATTCCCCAGCGATCGGGTCAGCCTCACTCTCCGGTTCGACTCCCCGAAACAGCCGCTGTTTGATCTGCCTCCCGGCGATATCCGCAAAGGCGATCCCAATCCGGCGCCTCTGATGGAAGCCGTCGCCGCGCCGGGAAGCAAGATTCATCTTCCCGGCTCCACCCGGATTGTCCGGGTCCGGCAGGGCCAGCGGGTGGAACTCTTTCTATCGCCGGAACTTCGCACCCGAATGGATCAGCCTCCTGAAATCGACCCGCCGGGCGAGCTTCCGGAGTCGGTCCGGGTTCACCTCAACGTTCGCCCGAACGGCACTGTTGCAAACATCTTTTTCGACACCCCGGTCCAGAATCCTCATCTGATCGCCGCCGTCATGCGGCTGCGCTTTGCTCCGGCGTCAAAACAGACGACCGGCTGGCTGGAACTGCGCTGCAAAGGAGAAACATCCTGATGCCTGTTGATGTCATCCATCTACTGCCGCTCCCCCTGATCCTGACGCTGGCCGCCCTGCTGGGCCTGGCGGTGCTGTATGATTTACGAACCTTCAAACATCACAAGAAGAAGGAAGACGCCATCTATCGCTGCGCAAGCTGTCGCCGGGTCTATACCACCCCCCGCCAGACACCGCTCGCCCGTTGCCCGGCATGCGGCAAACAAAATCCGGCGGCCCGGCCCCGCTGATCAGTTGCTCAGGCGATCCAGCCGCAAACGATGCCGGTGATCGAACAGCCGATGGGATGTGAGCCAGACTGCAACCAGCGTTCCAAACCCCGTCCCGCCTGCGATCAGGAACATGATCAGGATCTGATACTTCACAGAATCGACCGGCGGATTGCCGGCCAGGATCTGACCGGTCATCATGCCCGGCAGACTCACAATCCCCGCCGCAGCCATTGCATTGATAATCGGAATCAGCCCCGTACGAACACTGTCGTGTCGAATATCTGAAACCGCCTCGCTCTTTGTCTGCCCGAGCGCCAGCCGGGTTTCAATCACGGCACGGTTCCGGCGAATATTCTGCGTCAGATGGTTGAGCGACAGCGACAGCCCGTTCATCGTATTGCCCAGCATCATGCCGAGCAGCGGAATCGCATAGCGCGGCGCATACCACGGTTCCGGCCCCACAATGACCGCCAGTGCCAGAACCGTAACCGCAAATGATGAAATAAACATCGCAGTGAGCCCGGCGCCGAAGCCCCATCCGCCGCGCAGCGGATGCTTCTGGCGCGCCAGCACCTCCCGGCCTGCTGCGAACAGCATCACCAGACTCATCAACAGGACCCATCCCGGAGCAGTCCCGGCAAACAGCGCCTTCAGAACAAAACCAATCAGCGACAGCTGCAGTACCGTACGGACGGCACTCCAGATCAGCCGGCCGCCGATTCCCAACCGCAAACGACGGCAGACAACGGCCAGCGCAACCACCAGCAGTGCCGCAAGGCTTAAATCAAACGCGGTAAGCTGGATAATCATGACGTCTCCTCCAGCGTGCCGTTTTTGAATTCCATGTGGCAATCCGCCGTCCGGTCAATCTGTTCCGGACTGTGACTCACCCACACCACCGCCGCATCAGCGTTGCGGCGATACGCACCAATCACCTCTTCCACCTTCCAAACATTGGAAACATCCAGCGCAGCCGTCGGTTCATCCAGCAGCAGCACCTTCGGCTCATTCAGCAAAAGCCGGACAAGCGCCAGCCGCTGCTTCTCGCCGGTCGAAAGCCGCTCGACGTTCCAGTTCAGCACATCCTTTTCAAATCCAAGCTTTTCCAACCAGTGGAAATATTTCTTCCAATTATTGGAAAAATGGTCGCCGACCACATCGGTCCACCATGACGATTCCGCCGGAAGCCAGCCGACCTGCCGCCGCCATTCGGGAGCCGTCATTTCGTTTCGATCGGTCCCATCCAGAGCAACCGTCCCCTCTGCCGGATCCAGATCCGCCAGCGCACGCAGCAGCAGGGTTTTTCCACAGCCCGACGGACCGGACAAAGCCACACATTTTCCAGCCTCGACCGAAAATGAAAAAGGACCGCCGCAAACCGTGCGCAGATTTTCAGATGCAAACCGAACCATATCTCCCTCTCTTACCGCTGCACTTTACGGTCGTCGGCGGCATCGTTTCGAACAAAATGATGATGAAATCCGTCATCATGACCGAAAAGTCTGCGCAGCAACAAAGCCCGCGCAACTGGTTTCCAACCATTGGAAATTCAAAGGTCGGTCACGGCACCGAGCGAGGCGGATGCGACCTGCCGGGCGTATTTGACCAACACGCCGCGGGTGCGGCGCGGCTTCGGCGGCGTCCAGGCAGCGAGCCGGCGCTTCAGTTCCGCTTTGGAAACCTTCAGCGTAATCGCCCGTTTCGCGGCGTCGATTTCGATCAGGTCGCCGTCTTTGACCACCGCAATCGGTCCGCCGCAAACCGCCTCGGGCGTCACATGGCCGATCACAAAACCGTGGCTTCCGCCGCTGAAACGGCCGTCGGTGATCAGCGCAACGTCTTTGCCGAGGCCGCGGCCGACAATCGCCGATGTCGGCGCAAGCATCTCACGCATACCCGGTCCGCCGCGCGGACCCTCTGTGCGGATCACAACGACATGCCCGGACTGCACCGTTCCGTCGAGAATCCGTTTCAGCGCCTCCTCCTCGGATTCAAACACAATTGCCGTTCCCTTGAAATAAAGGCCTTCCTTGCCGGTGATTTTGGCAACCGCGCCTTCAGGCGCCAGATTGCCGCGCAGGATTACGAGATGTCCGTCCTTTTTGATCGGGCGGTTCATCGGACGAATGATGTCCTGCCCGCGCGGATAGCCTTTTACCCTGGCCAGATTCTGCTTCAGGGTTTTGCCGGTCACCGTCAGGCAGTCGCCGTCGAGCAGTCCGGCGGCCAGCAGCCGTTTCATCAGCGGCGCCACGCCGCCGATGGCAGCCAGATCCGCCATCACGTATTTTCCGCTCGGTTTGAGGTCGGCCAGCACCGGCGTCTTTTTTCCAATCCTTGTAAAATCGTCAATCGACAGTTTCACATTGGCGGCATGTGCCATCGCCAGCAGATGCAGCACCGCATTGGTTGAGCCGCCCAGCGCGGTCACTACCGTGATTGCGTTGAGGAATGCCTTGCGCGTCAGAATATCGGACGGACGAATCCCTTTTCTGATCAGCTCCAGCACCGCGGCTCCGGCGGCGACGCATTCCTTTTCCTTGTCCGCGGATGCGGCAATGCGCGACGAACTGTTGGGCAGACTCATCCCAAGCGCTTCGATGGCTGACGCCATTGTGTTGGCCGTATACATTCCTCCGCACGATCCCTCACCGGGAATCGCCGTCTTTTCAATCTGTGCGAGCTCGCGATCGCCGATTTCGCCGCGCGCGTGACGGCCCACCGCCTCGAACACCGAAACGATGTCCACATCCCTGCCGTGATGGCAGCCGGGCAGAATCGTACCGCCGTAGACAAAGATCGACGGACGGTTGAGCCGCGCCAGCGCAATCAGGCAGCCCGGCATATTTTTATCGCATCCGCCGATGGCAACGAGGCCGTCAAATCCTTCGCACCCGGCGACGGTTTCAATGGAATCCGCAATTACCTCGCGCGAAACGAGCGAATATTTCATTCCCTCGGTGCCCATCGAAATCCCGTCGGAAATTGTAATCGTGTTGAAAATAACCGACTTGCCGCCGGCCTGATCCGCACCGACCCCGGCGGCTTCCGCCAGCTTGTTGATGTGCATGTTGCACGGCGTCACCATACTCCAGGTGGAAGCGATCCCGACCTGCGGCTTGGAAAAATCACTGCGCTTAAAGCCGACCGCATGGAGCATCGCTCGCGACGCGGCGCGCTCAACACCGTCAACCACTTTGGAAGAATACGGACGCAGGTTGCAGTTCGGGTTCATGACAGCCTCCTTAATGAGATTGCATATAAACTACCACGCCTCCCTGATCAGCACAACCGCGGATCCTTTTCCGCCCTCATCGGAAGCGGCTGCATTTAAAATTCAGTATTCGAGCTGTAACCGATGAGATCTACAAGGATCGGCCGCTGGATTTTCAAAAAAACTTCAGTTTTATAAGGAACGGGTTCAAGGCGCTTTTTTCCGTGTATTTTTGATGTTCTGCGGTTATGTTCTCTCTCTTTGCTTTCAGGAGAAATTATGATCAACACCGTTTTAAAGAAGATTTTCGGGTCGAAAGCCGATCGCGACATGAAAAAGATGCGCCCGCTGATCGACCAGATCAACGCGCTTGAAGAGGAATATCAGAAGCTGAGTGAAGAGCAGCTGATCGGCAAAACCGCCGAATTCAGAGCGCGTCTCGAAAAAGGCGAAACGCTTGACGATATGATGGTCGAGGCGTTTGCGACCGTTAAAAATGCCTGCCGCCGCCTGTGCGGAACCAATGTTCACGTTTCCGGCCACGACCTGACGTGGGACATGGTCCCGTTTGATGTGCAGCTGATCGGGGGCATTACGCTCCATCAGGGAAAAATTGCCGAAATGATGACCGGGGAAGGAAAAACTCTCGTTGCCACCCTGCCGGTCTACCTGAATGCTCTGTCCGGCAAAGGCGTGCACGTGGTCACCACCAACGACTTCCTCGCCGGACGCGACAGCGAATGGATGGGCCATGTCTATCAATATCTCGGCCTGACCGTCGGCTGCCTGAAAGGCCAGATGCCGCCACCGCTGCGCCGCGAACAGTACAACTGCGATATCACTTACGGAACAAATTCAGAGTTCGGGTTTGACTACCTGCGCGACAACATGGCCATGCGCCCCGAAGACATGGTACAGCAGCGCGGCCACAACTACGCTATCATCGACGAAATCGACTCGATCCTGATCGACGAAGCGCGCACCCCGCTGATCATCTCCGGGCCGGCGCCCTACTCGGCCGACGAGCAGTACCGCTCGCTCAACGGCGTCGTTAAACGTCTCGCCTTGCGCCAGAAAGAACTCTGCACCCGCCTGATGAGCGAAGCGCAGGAACTGCTGGAGTCAAATGACACCGACGAAGCCATGCTTCGCCTCTATCAGGTTCATCAGGGAATGCCGAAAAACAAGCAGCTCGCCAAACTGATGGAAGAGCCCGCCCGGCGGCGCCTGATTGAAAAAGTGAACAACATGATGATCACGGACAGCTACAAGGAACAGGCCCGCGAGCTGCGCGAGGAACTGTTCTTTACGGTTGATGAAAAAGGCCATGACGCAAACCTGACCGATAAGGGCTGCGAAACCCTCAACCCGGACGACCCTGAGCATTTCGTGATGCCGGACCTCGCCACGGCCCTCTCCGAACTCGACGGAAAAACCGGAATGGCTCCGGAGGAGAAGATTGTCCAGCGCCAGAAACTGCAGGACGAATTTGCACACCGCAGCGAACGCATTCATGCCGTCAACCAGCTGATCCGCGCCCACTGCATCTATGAAAAAGACGTTGAATACGTTGTGCAGGAAAACCAGGTGCAGATCGTTGACACCTTCACCGGCCGCCTGATGCCGGGCCGCCGCTGGTCCGATGGACTGCATCAGGCCATCGAAGCGAAGGAAGGCGTTAAGATCGAACGCGAAACCCAGACGCTGGCCACCATTACCATTCAGAACTATTTCCGCATGTACGACAAACTCTCCGGAATGACCGGAACCGCGGAAACTGAAGCCTCCGAGTTCGATGAAATCTACGGACTCGATGTGGTGGTGATCCCGACCAACCGCCCGATCCGCCGCGTCGACATCAACGACCAGATCTATAAAACCAAGCGCGAAAAATACAGCGCCCTGATCGACGAAATCAAAAAAGCACACGTCCGCAAGCAGCCGGTACTGGTCGGAACCGCGACCGTCGATACGTCAGAAGTCATCAGTCGCCTGCTCGATCGCCAGGGCATTCCGCACAACGTGCTCAACGCTAAAAACCATGCCCGCGAAGCGGAGATTGTCGCGCAGGCCGGCCAGCCCGGCGCCATCACGATCGCCACCAACATGGCCGGTCGCGGAACCGACATCAAACTCGGCGAAGGCGTCATCTGGATGAATAAAGAGCACATCCAAAGCAAAGAGGTCGGCCTCGAAACAAAAATTGATGGAGAGCCGTTGAAAAAACTGCTGCTCGAAAAACCGTGCGGACTCTACGTTATTGCATCCGAACGCCACGAAGCGCGCCGTATCGACCGCCAGCTGCGCGGACGCTGTGCCCGCCAGGGAGACCCGGGGATTTCCCGTTTCTACGTCTCTCTCGAAGACGACCTGATGCGCCTTTTCGGTTCCGACCGAATCGCAGGCATCATGGAAAAACTCGGCATTGAGGAAGGCGAAGTGCTCGAGCATCCGTGGCTGAACAAATCGATTGAAAAAGCGCAGCAGCGCGTCGAGCAGATGAACTTCGGCATCCGCAAAAACACGCTGCGTTACGACGACGTGATGAACCAGCAGCGTGAAGTCATCTATGAATTCCGCCAGACGGTACTCAGAAGTGAAACCCCGCGCAATGAACTGTACGACATCATCACGGACATCATTTCCGAAAATGCCGAACCGGCAGTCGACGGCAGCAAGGAAGCCGTGGCGGAATTTGTCGCCTGGGCAAACACCACCTTCCCGATCGGCCTGAAGACCCCCGATGTGCCGGCGGACGCCGACCTCGACGCCCTGATCGATCTGGTGTTCGACCGCGTCAAAGCGGCCTACGAGCTGAAAATCACGCATGAAGATCCCGATCGCATTAAGAGCATCGAACAGATGATTATTCTGCAGTCAGTCGATGAACACTGGCAGGAATACCTGCGCAACATGGACAGCCTGCGCGAAGGAATCAGCCTGCGCGCCTATGGGCAGCGCGATCCGCTGGTCGAATACAAGCGCGAGGCCTTCAACCTCTTCGGAGATCTGATGGACCGCATCAAAGAGGAAATTGCCCAGAACATCTTCCGGACAGGCTCTTCGATGGAAGCTCTCGAAAATTTCTGGCGATCCCTCAACCACATGATGGTCAATAACCAGGCGCAGCAGCAGGCCACCGCGATGGATGCTGCCAAACAGGCTTCCGGCCAGCAGCCGCAGGGGTCGCCACCGCCCGGCATGGGTGCTCCGCCGCCGCGTCCGGCCGCAGGGCCCATGCGCGCCGACGGCTCCAAGGTCGGCCGCAACGATCCCTGCCCCTGCGGCAGCGGCAAAAAATATAAAAAATGCTGCGGAATCCACGGCTGAGCCGAAGAGTTTTCTGCATAATGGTTTGCCAAATGAGCCTCGGCCTGTAGGGTCGGGGCTCATTTATCGTTTAACAGAAAGACAGAATTATGATCGAAGACGGCAAAAAAGTACGCATCCATTACACCGGCACCCTGAACGACGGAACCCAGTTCGACTCCTCTGCGGGGCGCGATCCGCTCGAATTTGAAACCGGCGCAGGCATGGTCATTCCCGGTTTCGACGCCGCCGTGCGCGATATGGAGGTCGGCGGCAAAAAAACCGTCACCCTGCCCGCCAAAGAAGCCTACGGCGAAGTGCGCGAAGAAATGATCGGCGACATTCCGAAAGACCGCTTTCCGGAAGGCATGGACGTACAGGTCGGCATGCCGCTTCAGATGCAGGGACCGCAGGGACCGATGCCGGTCGTCGTCAAGGAGGTCAAAGAAGACGCCGTCACCATCGACGCCAACCACCCGCTCGCCGGCAAAGACCTCACCTTCGAACTCGAACTCGTCGAGATCGTTTAACCACGCATAAGCGCGGTCAACACCCGCGCCTGCAAAACTGAAGCCGCCTCCATTCCCGGGGCGGCTTTTCTGTTTCCAAGCTTTGGAAAATTGATGCGCGCTGACGCAACAGGCTTCCTAAGAAGGGACTTTTTTATTAAGCTGTCGGAATGAAATTCGGATGTTTTCTCGCCTTGCTTTTGCTGCCAATCACACTGGTGATCCAGACAGAAAGAAACCGCCGGCGCCGCGCCGCCATCCCGCCAGATCAACTGAAGGAAATGGACGAAGAGGTCAAGTATGGTCCCTACGCTCCCAACCTGAAATGCATTTACTGTAAAACCAAAGGAAAAGTCCGCCGCAAGCGGGAGGATTACTATGTAAACAACGGCCCGGCAAAAAACTCCACAGAAGGAGTTAAATACCTTTTCTCACTCATGGGAGCAGGACGTTACGGTGCTGCTGGAGCAACCAAATGTGAAGAACGCTGTTTTGCCCACTGTATGAACTGCGGCAATCACTGGGAAATGCTGGTCAAAGACCAGGAAACCTCCTGACCTTTTCAATGTCCAGACCTGGGAAAACCTGAGGACTGATACAACCAGTCAAGCTTCGTGAATGCAACTGACCGGGCAGACCGGTTCACAGGCACCGCAGTCGATGCAGTCGTCGGCTTTGATAAAGCGTTTTTCGTCGATTTCGGAAATACACTCCACCGGACAGACCGGCTCGCAGGCCCCACAGTTGATACATTCATCTTTTTCTATGATACGTGGCATGGTGTTCTCCTCTCCCGTTTTTCGTCATCAGCCGTCCCGGCCGTTGAACGAAGCCTGACCATACATAACGACGGCGCCATCTGCAACCCGGACGCCGGCTTTTTCTATGCCTGAAAAAACTGTACGTTTTTTCCAAACATTGGAAAAAAGTCAGGTATGCTATGCGGTATGAAAATTTTGTTTACAGGCGATATGGTCGGCAGTGCGGGCCGGCAGGTTTTCCAGCGGGTCATCGAAAAGCTGCGTGCTGAGGGCCGCGTTGATTTAGTCATTGCGAACGCCGAAAACGGCGCGGGCGGGCGCGGACCGTCACCGGAGATCGCCGAAGCTCTTTTGAACGCCGGCGCGGCCGCTCTCACACTGGGCGACCACACATACGATGATCGCAAGCTGATTCCTATGCTTGAAACCGAATCCCGGATTGTTCGCCCGGCCAACCTTCCGCCGGGATCTGCCGGCCGCGGCATGACCACGCTCGAAACAGACGAAGGACCGATCTGCCTGATTTCACTGATCGGACGTGTTTTTCTGGATCCGGCCGACTGTCCGTTCCGCATTGCCGACAAACTGCTCAATCTCTGCAGCGCAAAAACCATCTTTGTTGATTTTCACGCTGAAGCGACATCGGAAAAGATTGCACTGGGTCGCTATCTCGACGGGCGGGTTACCGGCGTGTTCGGAACGCACACACATGTCCAGACCTCGGATGAAACGATCCTTCCGGGCGGCACCGCGTATATTACCGACCTGGGGATGACCGGCCCGAAAGATTCCGTGATCGGCCGGGACGTCGAACCGGTTATTCAGAAGTTTATCACCGGCATGCCGCAGAAGTTCGATGTTTCCAAAAAAGATCCCGCGCTCGAAGGCGTTATTGTGGATGTGGATGTTGCCACCGGAAAAGCGCGCAGTATTGAACGAATCCGAGAACGGGCCTAATATCCTCACCTATTGGATATTTATCAAAAGGAGTTGAGATGGACGCACTGCTGAATCCTGTTGAAGCCCGGGTGCTCGGAGCTTTGGTTGAAAAAGAAATCACGACGCCGAGCTATTATCCGTTAACACTTTCCTCTCTGGCGGCAGCATGCAACCAAAAGAGCAACCGCAATCCAGTGACGGATCTGTCCGATAAAGATATTGCCCGCGCCACATACAGCCTGCGGGAAAAACATCTTGCATGGGAAACGGCACCAGCCGGCTCTCGCGTCACCAAGTTCAGCCACAACATTCAACAGGAACTTCGGCTGTCTGACGAACAACAGGCCGTTTTATGCGAACTCATCCTGCGCGGACCTCAAACCATTGGAGAACTCCGCACGCACTGCGAACGCATGCATCCGCTGGGAGATATTGCACAGGCCGCTGAAATCATACAGTCTCTGGTTGAACACCCAGACGGTGCTCTCGCGGTCAAACTGCCGCGAGAACCCGGCCGCCGCGAAAACCGCTATGCGCACCTGCTGTGCGGAGAACCCGAAATCTCCGAAGAACCACCGGCTGAAATAAAACCGGCCGCCGCCGTACTGGAGGTTCGCGCCGAAAACGAACGCATCGCCGAACTCGAAACCCAGGTGAAGGACCTCTGGTCCCAAATGAGCGAACTGTCCCGTCAGTTCGCCGAGTTCAAAGAGCAGTTTGATTAAGCGCAGATGGACGAGAAACGCACCATCCTGAGCGTGGCGGAACTCAATCGAAAGGCGCGCCTGACGCTTGAAAACGCCATCGGAGAAGTGTGGGTTGAAGGTGAAATCTCACGCCTGACCCGCCACGCCAGCGGCCACTGGTATTTTACACTCAAGGATGAAGCCGCTGCCGTTTCGTGCGCCATGTTCAAACAGAACAATATGATGGTTCTGTTCGAACCGAAAGACGGCGTCAAAGTGCGCGTGCTCGGCCAGACCAGCCTCTATGAAGCGCGCGGAAGCTATCAGTTGATCGTTCGCTCCATGGAAGACGCCGGCAAGGGCAACCTGCAGGAGCAGTTCGAAAAACTGAAAGCCAAACTGGCCGCCGAGGGTCTGTTCGATGCCGACCGCAAAAAGCCGCTCCCGGTGCTGCCGCGCAAAATCGGCGTGGTCACCTCCCCCACCGGTGCGGCCGTGCGCGACATCATCAACGTGCTCACCCGCCGTTTTCCGAACATTGAAATCCTGCTCGCGCCGGTTACGGTACAAGGAGAAGGCTCCGCACCGCGTATTGCCAAAGCAATTGAGTACCTGAATACACGTAATGATATTGATGTAATCATTGCCGGCCGCGGCGGTGGCAGCATTGAAGACCTGTGGGCGTTCAATGAAGAAGGGGTCGCACGCGCGATTGCATCATCCGACATCCCAGTGATTTCGGCGGTCGGTCACGAAATCGACTTCACCATCGCCGACTTTGTCGCCGACGTCCGCGCCCCGACGCCATCGGCCGCCGCCGAGCTGGCGGTTCCGGTGCAAAGCGAACTTCAGGAGCAGGTGACCCGACTGACGGCACGGCTAAAAGGCTCGTTGAAAAACCGGGCTCTGGTCTTGCGCGAAAAAATTCCCGGACTGCGACAAGCCATGAATCAGTGCCTGCGCTCCGGACTCCAGCAGCGTCAGCAGCGGATTGATGAAGCCGCCCTGCGGATGACCCATGAGCTGAAAAACTCGGTCACCATCCAGAAGCAACACCTGCCAAACTTACAACAATCCATGATGCACTCTCTGCAAAACGCCGTTGTCCGTAAAAAAGAGAAACTTCCGGGACTTCAGCAAACGATGACTCATCGGCTTCAAAGTGCAGTTGCAGAGAAAAAACAGAACCTGAAACGGCTGGAAGCACAGCTGCGCGCACTGAGTCCGCTCGGTGTACTGGAACGCGGATACAGCCTCACTGAAACCGCGGACGGAAAAGTGATCCGTAACGCCGCTAACGTTAGCCGGGGCGACGTATTGAAAACCCGTTTTGCAAAAGGAACTGTCATTTCAGAAGTAAAAGGGAAGGAAACAAACAATGATCGAGAATCATAACTCAATGGATGCTATTGTTCAGGAACTTCGCAAAATCAAAATCTTTACAGGCATGACGGGAGTTGCGCTAACCATCATGTTAATTTTCACCATGCTCTCAACGTTGCTTTCCATCGGCGCGCTTGCTCTGATCATGCCGAACGTTCTAAAGACACAAGCTGCCATGCTGGGAAAACAAAGTACCCAATCCTTTTCTGATCAAACCAGCGAACTGATCGAACAGGGAAAACTGGATGAAGCATCCGCCAGAATTTCAGCGCGAAAAGAGACTCATCCCAACGATGCATATGCATATTATTATGAGGCTAAAATTCACCTGGCACAGGGGGAGCCAGAAAAAGCTCTTGTGGAACTGGATAAAATTCGAGAGCTCGCCCCGTCCTGGAATAAAGAGTATACAGACCCCCTCATAGAATTGGCTGAAAAACGCATTGCCGAATCCAGGTAGATCCCGAATGGAAGGCCCCGTTATGACTGAAAAAACTGTTGATTTTGAAAAATCCATGGAACGCCTCGAAACCATTGTGAATGAAATGGAAAGCGGCGAGCTCCCGCTCGAGCAGATGATCAAGCACTTCGAGGAAGGGTCGAAACTGGTGACCCTCTGCTCCACTAAGCTGACCGAAGTGGAACAGAAGATCGAAAAGCTGGTTAAAAAAGGCGACGGTCTCGGCACCGAGCCTTTCGAGCCGCAGGCTTAAAAAATCGATCGGTCGACTGACTGGATATCTCTGGCGGAGTATGTGTTTTTGTCATACTCACAAACGGCATAAACACCCAGCGAATCCATATTTCCGGCAACGGCCGCATCAATACCGGCCTCGGCATCTTCAACGACCAGGCATTTTTCAGGAGCCACGCTGAGCATCTCTGCAGCTTTCAGGAAAACTTCCGGGTCGGGTTTGCTGTTTTCAATGTTGGTCCCGTCGGAGATGGCTTCGAAGGTATCGAACATACCGATCTGCTTCAGAATGAATTTGGCGTTTTTGCTCGAAGAACCGATGGCGATCCTGATGCCGTTTCCGGTGAGAAAACCGAGAAAGTCCTTAACGCCTTCAAACACGTGATCCGGCGTCAGATCCTGAAGTGACTCGCGGTAAAAATCGTTTTTAAAGGTGGCCATTTCGATCTTTTCATCTTCCGTATATTCCTTTTCCGCGCGCTCGAGAATAATCGCCAGGCTTTCCATTCGGCTTACGCCGCGCAGGCGCTCATTGATTTCGCGGTCAAAATAGATCCCTTCACGATCGGCCAGCTTTTTCCAAGCCTTGTAGTGAAAATCATCCGTGCTGAGAATCACCCCATCCAAATCAAAAAGTACGGCTTCGTATTTCATCGTATTCCTTCAATTGTTTGTTCGAGTTTCTGCCGAAGTTCGGCATTAAGCGGTAAGTATTCTGCGGCAGCAATCGCCGCACGATAATCGTCGATATTTTTCGCACCCATGCAGATGGTATGGGCTCCGGGATGATCCAGAATCCAGCGGATAGCGGCCTGTGCCATGGTCATACCTTCCGGCAGGCAGTCTGCCAACGGGGCAAAACGGGAATAGTCTTCGCTTTTGCACCAGTTGGACCGGTTGTCGTCAGAGCGAAATGCCGGGGTGTTCTGAAAATATTTTCCGCTGAGGCGGCCCTGTGCCATCACCCCGCGCACCTGCGTGCCGAGGCGGTTCTGCTGACAAAGTTTCCAAACATTGGAACTTTCATCCAGCAGATTGGAAGCAAACTGAACCACCTCAACAGCATCATGTTTCACCATCGCCTCGATCAGTTCCGCATTGTTGGTGGAAATTCCGTACGAACGGATTTTTCCCTGCTCCCGCGC
This sequence comes from Tichowtungia aerotolerans, assembly GCF_009905215.1. GTDB lineage: Bacteria > Verrucomicrobiota > Kiritimatiellia > Kiritimatiellales > Tichowtungiaceae > Tichowtungia > Tichowtungia aerotolerans. The sequence goes on from NZ_CP047593.1 coordinate 373,377, forward strand.
TTTTTCGAGCACCGCGCGGCCGTCATCGATCCATTCCATTTCCGGCGCGCAGTGATAGAGATACACGTCAATAAAATCGGTACGAAGCCGTTTCAGCGATCCTTCAAGGCTGGGCATAATGGTTTCCGGTGCAGAACAGTCTTCTCGTGTGTTATTCGGCCCGACCCTGAACCCGAACTTTGTTGAAACGACCCATTGATCGCGGCGGTCCCGGAGCGCCTCGCCGACCCGCCGCTCCGATTCGCCTGCGCTGTACTGCTCTGCCGTATCGATGGCATTGACACCCAGATCGTCCAGTTCGTGAATCATGCGGATCACATCTTCTTTACCGGGATCGGGATGCCCGTCCGGCTTGCCGTCAAAAAAGAGCGGTCCGCCCAGCTGCCATGCACCGATTGTAATCGGCGACACTTCGATTCCTGTTTTCCCAAGTACATTCCGTTTCATTAAAAACTCCCCCAAATCAAAACCGCCACTCCCAGCGCCCCGAGCAGAAAGGTCTGTCGATCACGTGCGGCAAAATCGAGCGGATCATCGGAGAGAGCGCCGCGGATTGCAAGCAGCCAAATACGACTGATCCAATAAACAACCAGCGGACAGAGAAACCAGAGCACGTGCGGCGTCTGATAAAACTGTGTGACTTTGTCGCTGGTGATGTAGAGCCCCAGCACCACGCCTGAGAGCACGCCGGAGGCAATCCCCGCCCGGGACAGCCACGGCAGGTGGCGGGCATGGTAGCCGCGACCGCGGGCGCCGATTTTTTCGGGGTGCACCTGCAACGCTTCGCGCAATTCGGCATAGCGCTTGACGAGAGCCAGGCTGAAGAAAATGGCGACAGAAAAAGCAATCAGCCAGCCGGAGGTTTCAACACGGTAAGCCGCCGTGCCCGCCAGAATCCGGATGGTGTAAAATGCCGCGAGGGTCAGCACATCGATCAGCACCAGCTGCTTCAGCCGCCAGGAATAAAAGGTCGTCAGAAAAAGGTAGACCAGCAGGATTCCGCTGAAGGCAGGCTGAAGCGTCTGGGCCATCAGAAGCGATGCAACCATCAGCAGGGGCACCGAAACAGCGGCGGCGAGCAGGCTCAGATTGCCGGCGGCGAACGGCCGGTGACACTTGCGCGGATGATGCTGGTCAGCATGCAGATCCATCAGGTCATTAACTACATAAATGGATGAAGCAAGAAAGCTGAATGCAAAAAAGGCGGCAACGGCCTGTACATAAAGAATCGGGGTCGTCAATTCATGAGCCAGAAGCATTGGCAGGAAAATCAGCACATTTTTCATCCACTGATGCACACGAAGGGCCTTCAGCCAGGTCTTCCACCTCGGCGGTCGATCTTCAAATACTCGAATATCTCTGCCCTGCAGTGCACGGCGAGCCGGAGGACAGGGATTCACAGCGATAATTCCCGAGGATGATTCCCAAACGACCAGATCATCCGTGGCGTTTCCTGCGTAGTCGAATCCCTTTTCGCCAAAGCGCTCGACCAGTGCGGCGCGCTTGCGGGAAGACTTCAAATTGACGATCCCGTCACTGGCCATCACATCATCAAACAGCCCGAGATGCGTTGCTACCGCACAAGCGGGCTTGCGGTCCGACGCGGTAACAAGGATCAGCGGACGCCCGGCGGCCTTTTCTGTTTTTAAAAATGCAAGGAGGCCAGAGTGATACGGAAGAGCGGCCGGATCCAGCTGAACTTCATGGGCCACCTTCTGTTTAAAAGCAGCCAATCCGCGTTTTGCCCACCCGGGAACAGCCAATAAAGAAGCCGGCCGTGTACGGACCAAAAGCAAAAGCGCCTGCGCAAATGTATCGGTTTTAACCAGCGTGCCATCCATATCGACACAAAGCGGCCGCGACACAGTTGTAGATGGTTCAGACATTCAAAACAGTATTCAGGAGATGCAAAATGAGATCAATCCTGTTTTGAACATCACAAACGGAAACCGCGCATCAACTCCTGCATCTGAAGGGATAGAATATGCTCATGCTCGGGCAGGCAGAATCCCATCAGGATGTAACTGTCGCGATTCACTCCGCTTACCCGGCAGGCCTCATAGCTGAATTCCGTCCGTCCATGCTTCGGACCTGCATAGTACCACCCTTTACGTTCATACGCCTGGCCCGAGATCTTCAGGGCCTCCAGCCGACTGTCTCCAACGGCCATCCGTTCAGTATGCGAGGCATTATACATCGGAAAAAGCTGGCGCTGCATTGCAATTTCATGATCTGCCCACTCCGTATCCAGCGGCGCCAGGCGGTCATTCAGTACGGTAACCAGCAGAAATGAAGTATGCTCCGAAAACATCAGAAAGCTTTCATAAAAAGTTTCATTGCCGGCCGGGTGATACGACTCGTTCAAGTCATAGATTCGAATCGCCATCTGCTGCACATCACCATATTTCGTCGGAACATCCGTCGCAGGATCATACAGCTCGAACCCGTCGGGTACTGCAAACGAAAAACCGAAGAAACCAAGAGACGGGTTGCTGATCGTTCGATCATTCACGGTTGCACCGGACTGCTTAATTGCCGCGCACCCTGCCAAAAAAAGAACAACTACCCCATAAAATATTTTTTGCGTTTTCATTTCGTTATCCTCCGGCTGTTTGTACTCTACTGTTTCATTGCTGTTTACTCAAATTAGATTTCTATTTATGAACGCTCTTAAAAACATTCGAATCGTACTTGTTGAACCCCAAAGTTCCGGAAACATCGGTTCCGTCTGCAGAGCCATGATGAATATGGGCATCACGGATCTGGCCGTCATCAACCCCCATGACCGGCACGATTGGGACGAAGCCCGCCGACTGTCCTGCCATGCCGACACGCTGCTGGACGCCCGCAAAACCTTCCAAACACTGGAAGAAGCCATTGGCGACTGCACCGTCGTCGCCGGGACCAGCGCCCGCACCGGTCTCTATCGCGACCACGGCCTGCTGCCCCGCGAAGCGGCTCCCATACTTCTCGACTCCGCAGCACATCATCAAACCGCGCTGGTGTTCGGACGCGAAGACACCGGCCTGACCAAAGAGGAGCTGGCTCTCTGCACCCATATCATCAACATTCCCTCCAGCGAAATCTATCGTTCACTCAACCTCTCACATGCCGTAATGGTCTGCTGTTACGAACTGTTCCTGCTTTCCGGAAATCCCTCCTACCGCCCGCCGGAAGAACGTTCTCCGGAAGCAGACGTGGCTATGCGCGAACGCGTTTATGCCCGATGGCAGGAGATGATGCTCGCCACCGAATTCTGTCCTCCCGAAAAACTCGAACACATGATGCTTGGAGTACGGCGCATCTTCAACCGCGGGAAACTCACCGACAACGACGCACGTATTTTACTCGGCCTGGCCCAGCAGTCGCTCTGGGTCTGCGATCAGTGGAAAAAAGCTGCACCGGACAAATCCTGACATAAACATATCCCTTGCAATCATTTGACTCTTCCCGACCGCAAATATAAAATCGCCCTATCTCAAGAGATAGGCAGCGAACAAATGGGTAAATCCAATTAAGGAGGGGGACTTTTACGATGCAACCACTGGAGACGTTTATCAGTCAAACTCCGAAATATCTGTTTTGCACCACATCCGGGGACTTCACCCTGCCCGAAGGCATAAAAACCATCGATACCGTACTTTCCGCTGTTTTGCAGACAAAAACAGCTCATGTACTCATGGACGTTTCACAAATCAGCAATCCCTGCGATGAGACAGAAAAAATCATGTGGGCATATGAGGTTCAACGTGAAATGAATCTATTCGAAGCAACCCATGGATTCCTGCCGAGAGTCGCCCTCTACGGCTCGCTGCCATTCATTACAGAAGACAAAGCAACGTCTGATTATTTCCGATCCGTGAATATTCCCATCCAGACGTTTGACTCAAAAGAAGAAGCCAAAAGCTGGCTGCTGGAAGCAGCCTGAGACATCCCTACCCGACAAGCCCGCGACAATCAGCAGAGCGAACCACAACCGGAACCACTGATCCGGACTGATCTTCCGAACCTTGGAATTTCACCGGAACATAATGTTCCGAAACGCCGGAACAGACACCGTTCCCGCAGCGTTCCACCAACACATGAACCGTCTGCCCGACAAAAGACTGGTTGAACGCCAGCGACATTTCATCTGCTAACGCGGCAAGTCGCTGATGGCGCGCCTGAGCCGTTTGCGCGTCTACCGGATCCGGCAGTTCGACCGCCCGGGTCCCGGGACGCGGTGAAAAGCTGAAAATGTGCATCTGGGCGAACCCGATCCGTTTGCAGAACTCAAAAGTCTCTTCGAATTCCGCATCCGTTTCCCCGGGAAAGCCGACGATCACATCGGTGGTAATCGCGGGATGGTCAAGGGCTGCACGAGCACGCTCCACCGCTTCAGCATACTCTACTGCTGTATAACCGCGGACCATCCGGGAAAGGACTCCGTCCGAACCGGACTGAAGCGAAAGATGCAGATGCGGCATCATGTTCGGAGCCGAGGCCCAGACCTTCAGAAGATCCTCTGTCAACTCGGCCGGATGCAGGCTCGACATGCGGACTCTTCCAATGTCTGGAACCTTCAGGATTTTGGCTAATACATCACTTAATGACACATCGCTGCCTCGGCCGTACAGACCAACATGAACCCCGGCAATAACGATTTCCTTATAGCCGCACTGAGTCAGCACCGCTGCCTCGGCAACCGCGGAATCCATCGACTTGTCACGAGGCGTCTTCCGCAACTGCGGCACAATACAGTAGGCGCAGCCCGCATCACAGCCATCCTGAATTTTCAGGAAAGCCCGGGTTTGCCCCCCGAATTCTTCAACCGCCAGATCATCGGAATTTTCGGGAAGATGAAAATCTGGATTCGGCAGGGAAAATGTCTGCAGCTCGTCCGCCAGCATCTGAATCCATCCAGCTCCTGCAGCAACCCGGGCATCGATATTATCCAGCCTGTCCGTAACATCTTCCGCAGCCGCGCAACCGGTCAGGAAAACAACAGCTCCGGGATTTTTGCGAGCCAGACGGCGAACGGTCTGCCGCGATTTCTGCACCGCCGTAGCAGTCACTCCGCACGTATGCACCACCACCAAATCTGCCGGCTCACCATCCGCCGGCCGCAGCCCAAAGCCTTCGAGCAGGCGAGCAATCTGCCTCGCATCGTACTGGTTGACCTTGCACCCCAGTACATCCAGAGCATATGTATTCAGAGATTTCATAAAAAAGGAGCGCGGATGTTATCACCCGCACTCCCATCCTCCAACACTCCATATTGGCTTATTTTTCAACCCGCGTAGTTCCATCGCGACCGGTCAGGACCCGCACGCGATCCCCGACAGCAAACATCACGTCGTCTTCCTGAACAACCGCAAGCACGTCTCCGTTATCAAGCTTCACGGTAATTTCAAGCCCATTGAATTTGGTCAGCTTTTCTTCAGCTGCATGGCCGGCCAATGCACCCAGTGCTGCGCCGCCCAACGCCGCCAGTGTAGAGCCTTTACCGCCGCCGATCGTACTGCCCGCGACTCCCCCGGCAATACCGCCGGCGGCCGCCCCGAGACCGGACTTGGAGCCTTCAACCAGAACCTCTTTAACAAATTCAACCGTGCCCAGACGAACCGTCATTGACTGACGGGCCTGATCGCGACTGTACACCTCGCCGGATTTACTGCTCACACAACCTGTTGCCAAAGCAACGACCGTTAAACCCGTGATAATTCCAAGTGTTTTCATGATCCCCCTCCTTGTTTCCAGCCATGATTCTACGCAGTTTTCCCAACCTTGGAAGCCGGAAGTTCCCGCGTGTAATCCTTTTCCCAAGCCCTGAAAAAAGAACCGGGATTTCCCAAACCTTGGAAAACCCCGGATCTTCATATGTTTATGACCGACAGCTTTACTCCTGCGGCAGATCGCGCACACCCATGCCTTTAATTTCCTGGAGACGATCAAAGACTTCCTTGCGGCGAATATTGAGTTTGTTGCCTTTGTTTTTGGAAGACTCCCAGTTAGCAACGGTCGGCAGACTGACTCCGGCCAGTTCTGCAAAAGCTTTCTGGGAAAGTTTCAGACGTTTGCGCATGGAACGAATTCCGGCAGCAGTAATCCATGCACGACCGGCGTCTTCCTCCGGCTCCGGCTGCGGCACTGCGGCACCGAGTTTTTCCAATTGACGAGCAAGCTGTTTGTTTTCTTTTTCAAGATCACCAAGCTGACGGCGCAAGTCAGCAATATATTTGCGCTGCGCGGCGTTCACCGATTTAATCGGAGAAAGCGCGGACTTAATCTCACTGCGGGCGATACGGGAAATTTCCGCTTTCAGTTCTTTCATTACATTCGCCATAAGATTTCCTTTCTTACATTTCTCTTATCGTTCCCTGAAAAGCAACAGCCTAACCCTTTGTATTGCAACAGTTAGAACAGAGAACCACTACCTTCGCTATTAAGTAGATCATAATAATCAGATTCTAAAAGCAAAAACTGTCAACTTTAAGAAGCGCATTGTCAGTGGTTTTAGACTGAATATCTGATCTGAATTTAAGCCGAACGAACCTCTTTTTTCTTTCTGATAATCAATTGCGCGATCATCAGGATCTGACTGGTGGTCCAGTAGAGAACAAGACCGGACGGCATCGTATAGAAGAAAAACAGCATCATAATCGGCATCATAACCGCCATCATCTTCTGTTGCTGCTGCTGTTCCGGTGTCGCAGCGGCTGAGCCAGTCGTCAGTTTCTGCTGCCACATCATGGTGGCCGCCATCAAAATCGGAAGAATGTTCAGGGAATCCCATCCAACCAGAGGAACGGTGAATGTCCCGGCGAAGAGGTTTTCCGGCTCTGAAAGGTCTTTGATCCAGAGGAATTTTGAAAAACGCAGCTCAATGGCACTGCGCAGAACACGGAACAACGCGATAAACACCGGAATCTGAATCAGCATGGGGAGGCAACCACCCATCGGATTGATTTTATGCTCCTTGTAAAACGCCATGGTCTCCTGCTGCATGCGCTGAGGATTATCTTTATATTTGGCCTGGATCTCTTTGATCTTCGGTTGAAATTCCTGCATGCGCTTCATGCTTTCGGTGCTCTTGTGTGTGAGCGGCCAGAAAAGCACGCGAACGATGATCGTCAGAATCAGAATCGCGATTCCGTAATTCCCAAAGGGAGCCAAATGAATCAAACCCCACAGCAAAGCCAGTTTGATGGGATACATAATCGGATTCATGAATTTCCAGAAACCGACGCTCTTAAACTCCATCACTTCGGACTGATTCATCCCCAGTGTTTTAAGGGACTCGAAATCCTTGGGACCGATATAAGCACGCACAGTGCGGGAAACCGTTTCATTTGCACCGACCAGCTCTTTATTGAACTGCAGGGCCGCTGAAACTTCCGACGCTTCCTGTTTTTTGCCTTCGCCTTCCCGACGGACGGTAAAGTCAAAACCGGTCGCAGTCTGCTCCGGAATCAGGATTTGGACAAAAAACTTGTTTTTCGCAGCAACCCAGTCAACAGGAGTGGTTGTGACCAGCTGCGGCGTGGTCGTAAATTCCAAAACGCCGGCGGAAATTTTTCGGAACTGTTTTGCCCAGTGCGTGATTCCTTCAACCGGAGCAAAAGTATCGACCCCCAGCGTCGTAATGCCTTTCATAGCGCTGGTGCCCTGCGGATTGCTCATCGGACCGGTAGGGAGCCGCAGCTCCGGCAGCGCCCACGGGACATCGGAGGTATTAACAAACTCATCCTCCACAACCAGTTGATACTCTCCTTCGAGAGCGAGCTTACGCTTAAAAAGCTGTCCGTCACCCAGTGATGCAGTATACACAATCCCGTCTTCTGTTTCCGTTAATGTTCCGGCAGCAAGCGGGAGCCCGCCATAACACAGGGCAGGAGCATTGGAAAAATTGAGCGTCAAAGGCGGACTGTCCGGTTCGTTCAATTCCGGGTAATCGTTCAGAACTGCAGAAACGATCGCTCCGCCGTGTGAGGAAACCGTCAGTTCGATCTGATCGTTGGATAACAAGAGCTGCTGTTCAGGAGCCAGCAGTTCATCGACCTTCTCTGCGACAGCATCCGCCGCGTCCTTAACTGCCGGAGCCGTCAGAGCGGGAGCGGCCTTCTCCCCGGCCGGAGCCGGAGCTTGTGCAGAACCCGTCTCAGCAACCGGCGGCTCCGGTGAAGAAACCGGTTTTTTTGTGCTCGGGAAGAAATACATCCAGCCGAACATCAGGACGAGAAGAATACCAACGATAATAAAATCAGTTTTTTTCATGTTTCTTTTTCTTCGTTTTCGGTTCCGGCACGGGATCAGTTCCGCCCGGATTCCACGGATGACAACGGCAAATGCGCCGCAAACTTAAATAAAGGCCGGTTACTATGCCATGCCTGCGCAGGGCTTCAATCGTATAATCGGAACAAGTCGGATAAAACCGGCAACGGGCGGGCATTATACAGGAGACCGTTTTCTGGTAAATCCGCACCAAAACGATAAGCAGGCGGCAAATCATTTGACCAGCCCCGCCTTTCCGGCCAGCCGCAGCATCTCTTTTTCCACATCCTCGTGAGAGGCAGAAAGAATATTGCGACGGGCAATAATCACCACATCCACTGCTCCGCCGAACTCCGGGCGATGTTCACGATAGACAGCACGCAGGATTCGACGGGCTCGATTGCGATCAACAGCCCGGTTACTCACCTTTTTACTGCTCACCACACCGAGCCGCAAAGAGGCACCCTCTCCCTGACGGAGCCAAATCACCATAAACCGGCCGACAAAACTCTTTTTCTGTGCAAAAGCCTCCCTGAACAGAGAGGCTTTTACGAGTCGTTGTTGTCTGGAAAGAGTATTTCCTGTCACCGGGAGTTCTCCGGTTGATCCTGTTTACGCATCGGCGACAGTCAGGCGCTTACGGCCTTTCTGGCGGCGGCGTTTCAGGATAGCGCGACCATCTGCAGTCTGCATGCGTTTGCGAAAACCGTGCTTACGGGCGCGTTTAATTTTTGAAGGTTGCCATGTACGTTTCATTGTTCAAATCTCCACTGAAATTCCCAAAAGAGCGCAACACAGTACCAGTTCGCGTCCCTGTGTCAAACTTTTTAACTGCACTTTAACCGCACCAAACGCTACTCTGCCGTTCAGGAGGAAAACAAATATGGCCGCCATCCTAGCGCTCGACCAGGGAACCAGCAGCTCACGAAGCATTGTTTTTGACGAAAACGGCGCCGTTCTCGGCACTGCACAGCAGGAATTTCCGCAGATTTATCCTCAATCCGGCTGGGTCGAACACGACCCTTCCGAACTCTGGAATTCCCAGCTCGAAACCGCCCGCCAAGCTCTCCTGCAGTCCGGAATCAGCGCTCCGGACGCCATCGGCATCACCAATCAGCGCGAAACCGTCGTCCTGTGGGACCGCGCCACCGGCGAGCCGCTCCATAACGCCATCGTCTGGCAGGACCGTCGCACCGCGCCGTTCATCGAACAGCTCAAGGCCGATGGATATGCCCCCCTCATCCGCAAAAAAACCGGACTGCTTCCCGACCCCTACTTTTCCGCCACAAAGATCGCATGGCTGCTCGACCATATCGACAGCGCGCGCGACCGCGCCCAACGCGGCGAGCTGGCCGCAGGAACCGTAGACAGCTGGATCCTCTGGAATCTCACCAAAGGCCGCGTCTTCGCCACCGACGTCACCAACGCCTCACGCACCTCTCTCTTCAACATTCATAGCTTAGACTGGGATCATGAGCTGCTGGACCTTTTTCGCGTGCCTCACACCGTTTTACCGGACGTTAAACCCTCCGGAGGGCTGTTTGCTGAAGATACCCTGCTCGGCGCCCCCGTCACAGGAATCGCCGGAGACCAGCACGCCGCGCTCTTCGGCCAGCTGTGCACCGAACCCGGCATGGCCAAAAACACCTATGGAACCGGATGCTTCATCCTCATGCAGACCGGCACCAACCCGGTCGCCAGCCGCAACCGCCTGCTCACCACCATCGCGTGGCAGCTCGAAGGCCGCCCCGCGAAATATGCACTTGAAGGAAGCATCTTCATCGCCGGAGCTGCCATCCAGTGGCTGCGCGACGGACTCGGCATCATCAGAACAGCGCCCGAAATCGACAAACTGGCAGCAACCGTCCCCGACAACGGCGGCGTCACTGTTGTGCCCGCATTTACCGGACTCGGCGCGCCGCACTGGAATCCGGACGCGCGCGGAATCATCAATGGGCTTTCGCGCGGAACCACAGCCGCGCACATCGCCTATGCCACGCTCGAATCCATCGCCTGCCAGTCCGCCGACGTACTGCGCGCCATGGAATCAGACACCGGAACCCCGATCAAAGAAATGCGCGTCGATGGCGGCGCCTCACAAAGCAATCTGCTCATGCAGATGCAAGCCGACCTCCTCGACATTCCGGTGCGACGGCCGAAAACCATCGAAACCACCGCCCTCGGTGCCGCCTATCTGGCAGGCATCGGGTCCAAGGTTTGGAAAAATACAGATGAACTGAAAAACCAGTGGCAAATCGACCGAACATTTGAAAGCGTCATCAGCGAGGCTGAACGCAAACAGATCCGATCGCGCTGGTCCAACGCCGTCAGCAAAGCCTGACGGACAGAATCACGATAAAAATTCATAATGCTGGCAACGAGTCGGTGGCTCATGCCGTGGCGGTCAACCAGAGAAACATTGTCGATTACGCAGTTCCAAACGTCCGGAACGCTCAAGCGTCAGCATTCCGTTTTCAACGGAACCTCTGCAGCTTGCGTTCGGTGGAATTTTCATAAGATTTGATATTCAGCATACGAAAAGGACTAAAGGCCAGGCCTGTAACATTGATGTTTCCATGTTCTGATTACTCTAGATTCAGCGGGCCGCCGGGTTTGTCCTGAATAATGGAATGGTCCGCAACGGTGTTTTTTTCGGGCCAGTCACGATTGTAGTGCAGGCCGCGGCTCTCCTTACGGCACTGAGCGGAACGAACAATCAGTTCCGCGACAGCGGCAAGGTTGCGCAGCTCGATCAGGTCGGCCGTCACCAGATATTCGCGGTAATAGCTTCGGATTTCTTCGCGAATGGTGTGAATACGTCGACGAGCGCGCCGAAGAAGCCGGTCGGAGCGCACGATGCCGACGTAGTCCCACATCACGGACCGCACTTCGTTCCAGTCGTGTTCCACCACAACCGCTTCTTCACTGGAAACCGCATCACCGCATTCCCATCGCGGAATCTCGACCCCATCAACTGAATTGTTTTTCCAAACCTTGGAAATTTTTTCGGCACACCGACACCCGCAGACCGTCGCTTCGAGCAGCGAATTGCTGGCCAGTCGGTTGGCGCCATGCAGACCGGTCGAAGCAACTTCGCCGATGGCATACAACCCCGGCATGGCAGTGGAACCATCCACATCGGCGACGACGCCGCCGCAGGAATAGTGCGCAGCCGGAACCACCGGCACCGGCGCGAGGGCCATATCGAACCCGAACTGCAGACAGGTTTTATAGAGCGTCGGGAAACGCTTCTGGAGAAAATCCGCATCGCGATGGGAAATGTCGAGATAGACAAACGGATCCCCGTACTTTTTCATGACGGAGTCGATGGCGCGCGCAGTTACATCGCGCGGAGCGAGTGCGCCGCGCGGATCAAAATCATATACGAACTCACGCCCCCGCCGGTCGATCAACCGGGCCCCTTCTCCGCGTACAGCTTCGGAAATCAGGAACGACTTTGCATCCGGATGATACAGGCAGGTGGGATGGAACTGAATCATCTCCATATCACGCAACGGAAGCCCGGCACGCCATGCCATGGCGATGCCGTCGCCGGTGGCGACGTCGGGGTTGGAAGTGTAAAGATATACCTTGCCCAGCCCGCCGGTTGCCAAAATCGTGGCAGGGGCGCGTACAGCCAAAATTTCACTGGTCGTTTTATCGAGAAAATAGCAGCCGACACAACGGTTTGGACCGGCCAGTCCGATCCAGCCGGTCGGAACCACATCAATCGCCAGCCAGTTTTCAACCAGCGTGATATTGGCATCTGCCCGAACCCGTTCCAACAGCCGCTTGATCACCTCTCCGCCGGTTACATCCCCGGCATGCAGCACGCGGCGGCGGGAGTGCCCGCCCTCCTGTCCAAGATCATATTCTTCCGGTTTGTCCGAGCGATGCTCAAAATGCACCCCCGCCGCTTCGAGCTGGGCAATACGGGCCGGACCGCCTTCAACAATGGCACGGACGGCGGCTTCCTCGCTGAGTCCGTTGCCGGTTTCCAGCGTATCGGCAATATGCTGAGCCATTGAGTCGTCAGGGTCCACCACACAGGAAATTCCGCCCTGAGCGTAACGGGTGTTCCCTTCCGCAGCCTCCTGCTTGGACACCACAAGCACTTTACCGTGTCGACTGAGCTCCAGCGCGGCGGTCAGTCCGGCCAGCCCGCTGCCGATAATCAAAAAATCTGTATCGCGTATCTGCATGAGTCGTCATTCACTTCTTTTAAAAAAGTGCTTTCTGAAAAGCCTCAGGTCTAATGTATTGAAAAAAGCTATCTCACTTTTTCCAACCATTGAAAACTAAAAACCGGAGCGTTTGACTCGAGGATTGTTTTTGTGTCGACTCAAAGAGCTGTGCTAAAAAGCGGTCCATTATGAAAAAGATAATTCTCCTCTTCGCTCTGACGGCCGGGTCTGTTTTTGCAGCAATGCCGGCCGAAAAGACTATTACCCATGTCAGCACGCCGTTTCAGCTCGGTTTTGATGAAAACCATTGCCTCTATCCGAAAGAATACGGTGTGCACGGACTGCGAATGAACTGTTTTTTTGTCGAAAACCGCTACATGCACGGTGTCGACCTCGGCTTTTGGAATGTTTCCGAGGACGCCGGCGGCTTTCAGTTCGCACTCTACCGCGCACAGACCTACAGCTTCGGCGGCATTCAGATTGCCGGCTGGAGCACAGAGACCAAACACGTCGGCGGCTTCCAGTTCGCCTTCGTTGAAACGGATGCAGAGGACGTGAACGGCATGCAGCTGACCGGCCTGCTCGGCAAAGCACGCGGCGTTGATGGATTCCAGATTTCCGGGCTTTCCGCGGTTTCGGAGTCCGAAACCGGCGAGGTTCTGATGAACGGCATGCAGATGGGGCTGTTTGAAGCCCGTGCTGAGAACATGAACGGAGTCCAGGTTGGCGGGGTCTTCAGCGAAGCCGAACTGGATGCCAACGGCATCCAGCTGGCCGCCCTGTTCGCGGAATCAACCGATACCCGCGGCGTACAGATCGGCGGACTGACCGCCCGAAGCAAACGGACCAAAGGAGTTCAGATCAGCGGCGTTCTGTCGCGCTCGGAACTGGATGCAGACGGCTTGCTGCAGGCGTCCGGAATTCTCGCGGAAACCGGCCAAATGAAAGGCTGCCTGCAGCTGGCCGGGATTGCGGCCAACGTCATCGGCGAATCCGACGGCGTACAGATCGGCGGAGCCAGCACCATGGCCGGATCGCTGAACGGATGGCAGACCTCGCTTCTGTGGAATTACGTGTTTGAACACGCCAACGGCCTGCAGCTCTCCGCAATTTACAACCACGCACAAAGTATACACGGCGTGCAGATCGGGCTGATCAACCATTGCTCACGACTGGAAGGCGTGCAAATCGGCCTTTTGAATACGGTTCAGGAAGCCCGTTTCAGCACCTGCCCGCTTCTCCGGGTCGATTTTTAGTTAACAAAAGGCTTTTCTTAGGCGCTGAGTCTGGCACAGTCCCGCGCTTTCGATAATGACAGCCCATCCGGGCGGAAAGGAACCAGCATGATCAAAAAAGGCGGAACCTATGTTGTGATGGGGCTTTTGAATACAGACTCCATCGCTTATGCCACCGGAAAAATGATTGAAGATCTCGGTGGAAAAGTAATTTATACCGTACAGAACGAGCGCATGAAACGGGTTTTCTTCGACCGCGGCTGCTCGGATCTTCCGCAGGAGATCAAAGACGAGATGGACATCCGCTACTGCGATGTCACCATCGAAAACGAAGTGCGCAACCTGTTCGACGGCATCGACTCTCTCGACGGGGTGGTTCACTCCATCGGATTTGCCAACCCGAAAACCTGTCTCGGCGACAAAGTCTACACCAATGCGTTCGAAGACATTAAACAGGGCTTTCACATCAGCTGCGCCTCGCTGGCAACCGTTGCCGAGTTCGCACAGCAGAAAATGAACAAAGGCGGATCGGTCGTCACGCTATCGTTTGCCTCGCAGCTGGCGTTCCCCTACTACAACTGGATGGGCGTCAACAAAGCCGCGCTCGAAGCGCTGGTACGCGCACTGGCACGCGAATACGGTCGCGAGCACGTCCGCGTCAATGCGGTTTCCGCCGGACCTCTGGCGACCAAGGCGGCCAAGTCGATTCCGCACTTTGCACACCTGGCCCGTACCTGGAAAAAAATCAGTCCGCTTCCTTGGGATGTCATCAACGACAAACAAGAGGTCGCCAACACGGTGGTGTTCATGCTGGGAGAGTACTCCAAGAAGATCACCGGCCAGACCATCTATGTGGACGGCGGAGCTTCCGCAGTCGGCGGCGAACTGCTCAAGCATGAAAAGCCGTTCAAAACCATGCCGGCCAAGAAGAAAAAAGCTGCCCAGGAACGACTGGAGCGCATGCGCGCCCTGCAGAAATCGCACCAGCAGTAAATTTTTCCAACCCTTGGAAAAAGAAAAGCCGCCCGTCGACGGGCGGCTTTTTTTGTGGATTGACCGAGCAGGTCAGAGCCCGGGACCGGAGATATAGCTCTGGAGGTTCCTGATTTCAAAATCCTTTTCATCCACCAGATATTTTACGATATCGCCCAGCGAAATAATGCCAGCCACTGTGCCATCCTCCACCACCGGCAGATGGCGGATCCGCTTGTCAGTCATAAGGCCCATGCATGTGTCGAGTTCGTCATCCGGCGTAACGGTCGTCAGGTTGGCTGACATAATTTCTTTTACAGCCCCCCCCTGGCCGCATTTATTCTTCAAATATAGTTTCCGGATAAAATCCCGCTCAGAAATAATCCCCACGAGTTGGTTTCCGTCCATCACGAGCGCGGTTCCGGCTGAAATTTTCGCCATTTTTTCAATGGCATCAAAAACAGGAGTGTCCGGGCTGACTGACAAAATCCCGGATTCTTTCTTTCCAATCACCTTGCTCACTGTGGACATAAGATACCCCTTTCGTTATTTGTTCCAAAACCGGAATGATTATAAAGAACAACAGCAAGCCCATCAAGCCCGATGAAAAACTTATCCATCTTTAAAAACAAGGGGGGGGGGGGGGGTATAAAAACCCGGTCGCCAAGGCATAAAAAAACCGCCCCGGAACTCCGGGACGGCCTCAGCAAACAATGCACCGGGGACTACAGCAGCTCCAGATCCGTCATCACCTTTTTCAGCTCTTCTTTCAGAGCATCTTCCATGGAACAAAGCGGAAGGCGATACACTTCTTTTGTTTTGCCCATCATCGCCAGCGCGGCTTTCACCGGAATGGGATTAGTATCGACAAACATGGCATCGAACAGCGGAAGATAGCGGTCGTGCAGCAGCTGAGCCGCATTCCACTGGCCGTCCAGCGCCGTATGCACCAGAGTGGCTACCACGCCCGGAACCACATTCGATGCCACGCTGATCAGGCCGGTGGCCCCATCGCGCATCATGGGCAATGCCAAACCGTCATCACCGGAAAGTACCTCGATGCTGCAGGCGTCCAGCGTCTGCTTCACTCGCGCCACATCGCCGCCAGCCTCTTTTACCGCCACCACCTTAGGGTGCTTCGCGAGCCGAGCGACGGTTTCAATGGCGATTTCCCGACTGGACCGACCGGGAACGTTGTACAGCACCACCGGAACGCCGAGGTCCGCAACCGCTGAAAAATGGCGGTAGAGCCCTTCCTGATTGGGCTTGTTGTAATACGGAGTCACCTGCAGGGTGGCGTCAATGCCAAGGTCTTTCGCCTGAGCGGTCAGCTCCAGCGCCTCAGCTGTTGAGTTGGCGCCGGTTCCGGCGATCACTTTTGCGCGGCCATTCACAAGATGAACGGTCTGCTCAATCACCTTCATGTGCTCCTGCGTATTGAGCGTGGGAGACTCCCCGGTAGTTCCAACCGGCACAATTCCGTCGATCCCGTTTTCAATCTGAAAATCAATCAGCTCACGCAACTTCCCGTAATCAACCGATTCATCGGCATTAAACGGGGTGATAATGGCTGTATGGGCTCCTTTTAACATCATAAATCCTCCAAGCTAAGGTAATCGGCATGAGGCATCAGTGCCGACTCCGAAGTTTTCCTGACAAAGCAATTAGCATTTTTTCAATTTCTACACAAAGTGCAAGGGCTTCCTTAACAATATCTTCATTCACGGGACAAAGTCGAACGGACAGCTCCAGCTGTGCCTACAGCTCATAAGAACTCAAACGAGACCTGCAGACAATTCTTCAACAACTGCAGATACGAGCCTGTAAAACCCATGGCTTTCTGCCGCACGATGAAGGTACGAAAACTCTTTATCTCCCCATTCACGCCTCAAAGGTCTCCAGACCTTTGAAATCCAGCGTGGCAAAATAGTCCTCGACCGTTTCCGCACGACGGATCTGGACGGTCGTTCCGTCCTCACGCAGCAGCAGCTCGGAAGAGCGAAGTTTTCCGTTATAGTTGAAGCCCATGGAATGGCCGTGCGCTCCGGCATCGTGAATAACAACGAGGTCGCCGATTTCCGGTTCCGCCAAAGCCCGGTCGATGGCAAACTTGTCGTTATTTTCGCACAGCGATCCGGTGACATCACAAACAAAGTCATGCGCCTGCTCTTCTTTTCCTGGCACGGTGATATGGTGATACGCACCATACATTCCCGGACGCATCAGGTTGGCCATGCAGGAATCCAGTCCGACATACTGCTTGTAGGTGTGCTTTTTGTGAAGCACCCGACTGACCAGCCAGCCGAAAGGACCGGTAACCATGCGACCGCACTCCATCCGCAGATCCAGCGACGTGAATCCCGCCGCTTCATACAGCTCGCGAATTCCCTCGCCAACCATTTGCAGGTCCACAGGCATCTCTTCCGGTTTATATGGGATTCCGATTCCTCCGCCGATATTGATAAATTCAAACTCAATCCCCAGTTCCGCCGACAGTTCTTTCACCAAATCAAACAGGATATGGGCGGTCTCAACGAAATACTTCGCATCCAGTTCGTTGGAGGCGACCATCGTATGCAGACCGAATCGTTTCACACCTTTGTCACGCAGAATTCGATAGCCCTCAAACAGCTGATCGCGGGTGAAGCCATACTTCGCCTCTTCCGGATTGCCAATGATCGCGTTGCCCTCTTTGAGCGGACCGGGGTTGTAGCGGAAGCAGACCAGTTCCGGAATTCCGGCACACTGTTCGAGAAACTCTATATGCGTAAGGTCGTCGAGGTTAATGATTGCCCCGAGCTCCACGGCTTTTTTGTATTCATAGGCCGGCGTGTCGTTTGACGTAAAAATAATCTCCTCGCCGCTCAGACCGATCGACTCAGACAGCAGCAGTTCGGGATACGACGAACAGTCCGCCCCAAACCCCTCGCTCTTCAGAATCTTCATCAGGTATGGGTTCGGCGTCGCCTTGACGGCAAAATATTCCTTGAAGCCCGGATTCCAGGCAAACGCCGCCTTCAGCGCACGGGCGTTTGCGCGAATCGCGGCCTCATCATACAGATGAAACGGCGTTGGAAATTCTTTAGTCAGCTCTTCGAGCTGTTCACGATTTAAAGGGCATTTCTTTTCTGACATTTATACTCTCCGGTTTCCAATGGCTGGAACCCTACTGCATAGGGACACTTCTGTCTTTCCAGACCTTGAAAAAGCACACAGGCCGCAGCGCCGTTGCTTCCAATCATTGGAAAAACAGCACACAGCCTTTTCCAATCCCTGAAAAAAATGAAGCAAAAACTTCCAGAGTTTAGAAACAAGTGGAGTCTGAACCCGATATTTTCGGAAATCAGACCGGGTCACTGATGATACCGGCGATCACTTCAACCTCAAGCAATCGGGAAAACAACGCCTGGCGAAGAATCCGCAGGTCGGTTACCAGTGATCGGGTGTGAGCGTAATAGAGCGCATCCATCTGCCGATCTATCTCAGCAAATGCGTCTGAATGAGTGAAGACGGCCGGAAAATAGCGATTTCCCTCGTTGAAGCCATCGGACCCGCAAGCTTTGGGGACCTGACCGCAAAGCCAAAGCTTCCCGGAAAGAACGCTGAGTAACTGGGGAAAACGATCCAGAGAAGCACCATAGAAAATCATCAGCAGCACGCTGGGCACGACATCGGTTGCCACAAAACAGGAGGTTACAATCCGTTTTCCGCCGATCCCCCACACCGGTTTTTTAATGAACACTCCAAGTCGCCGCAAACGGAGAACCGTATAAAGCAGAATGAACGGAACCAACTGAATCAGAACTAAAAACAACGCGCATTCCCAGCCGAAAACTGTGCGCAGGAAATCACGCATATAATTTTTCGACTGAGTATGGGCCACCAGCCAGGGGTCTTCGATATCGACAAAACTCCCGTCGGCAGGATCAATAATGCGGTTCCCGGCAACGATCTTTCCGTTGATTTCCAGATTCCGGCCGACATACGTGTCGGAAAGAATAATGCTCTCAGACAATTCGCTCTGACGATCAATCAGTACATGATCTGAAATAACAACATCCGGACCAACCGAACAAATCGCACCGAGGCGGCAGTCGTTGCCAATGGCCAAAGGCGGATTAAAAGAAACCGATGGCGGCGTGATGACATTATACCCGATCGCAGCACTGTCGGAGAACGAGTAGCCGCTGGAGAGATAGCGGTCCATTTCGCTCCGCACAATGGTCATATTCAAATCATAGTATTGGGAAATGTCATGGATTAATGTGATATCCAGCCCAACCTGCTTCGGAAAAAGGCATGACTGGCAGGTGCATCGTCCGTTCCGAATAAATGCATCCACCATTTCGGGATTGTCACTCACAAAGAAAGCGGGACTTCCATTTTCCGTATAACAGGCTCCGGGGAGCAGGTCTTTAAGCCGGTCCGAAGAGAAATCAGCCAAACGACGGGGGAACAGCGCTCCGGACAGATACAGGAGACCATCACGCCAACGCGCAGGATCACGAGCGAGGTATTCCTGCGGAGAATCCCCGGGACGAATGAAGCTGTAGTTGATATTCAGGCCCCATTTTTCGCCGTTGCCGCAAAACAACTCAATATGCTCGGCATCCTGGCCAAGAATCAGCTGCAGTTCCGTAATCCCAAGGTCTACACACAACTCAAGCCAATAGGTGAGTAAAGGGCGGCTGCCAACCGGCAACAGGGCCCAGGGCCGCTCGCCTAACACGGCGGCCCATGGCTGTCTGCTGCCTGTATAAAACACTGCCCTCATCACAGGAAACGTTCTGCGCAGCTATTCACCGGCGGCGCTGAGCGCTTCTTCAACCGTGTCGTAGATCTCAAACACCTTATATGCCCGCGTAATCTCAAACACCATGCGAGGTTTTTTCTGAAGACACGCCAATTTCATATCACCGCCGCGTTCTGTAATCCGTTTTAGAGCGGCAATCAGGGCCCCCAGGCCGGCACTGTCCATGAAATCCACGGCCGATAAATCAAACACAAAGTTTTTCACCGCAGCCTCTTCGGCCTGCCATGCGGCAAACTGTTCACGAAATGCTTCCACGGTCGCGGCGGTCAGCGGCCCCGACAGGCTGATCAGACCGGCCCCGTTTTCTTTGGTACATGCTACACTCATGATTTCTCTCCCTCTTCTTTATCAATACGCCCCGCGCCCTAAGAGGACAGCAGGTACAGTTTTTAACATAATTCGAATGTCGTTCCAGATACTGCGACTGTTGATGTATTCAAGATCCAGGTGAACCTGCTGTTCAAAAGGAATCTCCGACCGGCCGCCAATCTGCCACAGACAGGTCAGGCCCGGCTTCACATGGAGCCGTTTGCGGTCCTCCAGCGTATACTGAGCCACCTCTGAAGGCAAAGGCGGCCGCGGCCCGACCAAGGACAGATCTCCGGTGAGCACATTAAAAAACTGAGGCGTTTCATCAATACTGAATCGGCGAATAAAACGCCCGACGCGCGTAACACGGGGGTCCTGTTTCATCTTAAAGATCACCCCGTCGCTGGATTCATTCTGATTCATCAACTGCTCTCTGATACGATCGGCATCGCGACGCATCGAGCGGAACTTGTAGAAGTTAAAAACGCGCCCATTCATGCCGACGCGTGACTGCATATAAAAAACCGGCCACCCATCCTCGATCACAATGCACAACGCCGTCATAAGAAACAGCGGCATAAAAATGAGAATAGCGGACAGACTGCCAACAATATCAATCACTCTTTTGATCACCAGCAGACTGCTTAAAGCTCCCTCCCACAACAGCAGGCGCACGCGCTGCTGCCAGCGAAGACGCTTCACATCCGCTTTGGAAACGGGTAAATCCAGCGTTTTAAACAATTCCTGCCGAGCCTGATAGACCGATTCGTTCATGAGTCAGACTGTCTCCTGAAAAGGTAACTTACAACATTCCTGGAATCCCGTCTATAACGCTCCACAAAATCCGCCGCCACATTGGTAATAGCCAGTCCTCGGCCACCCTCTGCATACTGATCAAGTTCGAAATTTACAGATTCAGCCAAGGCATGATCCCATTCCCGCCCGGCATCGGAAAAAATCAGACGATAATCGCAGCCGTCCATCAGTAACTGAGTCCAAATCGCACTGGAAGCATCCAAACCGCTGTGTTCCACCACATTCATGGCATGCTCCATCGCAACAAGTCTGATCCGGGCCGCAATATCCTCTTCCTCATGCGTCAGAACCAGCTCCTCCATTTTCTCACAAACCATTGAAACAGAATCCATATCCACCGGAATCTCTGTTTCAAGCAACACACTGGAAGACTCAGTCATGCGAATAACCACTGCGGTACAATCATCGCTGCCAACCGCATAATTCTCGCTTTCAATCAGGTCCAGCAACGCCTCCGGTTTTTCAACCTTCGATGAATCAGACAGCACTTGAGAAAAAAACCGGCGCAGATTCTCTTCGCCGCACTCTTCGCCGGTTTCATGATGAGTCGCCTCACTCAATCCATCGGTGTAAAGCAGCATCTTCAGTTTCTCACAATGCTCAAGTATTGTCTGATCGCCCTCGTCGTATGGGCGATCAGGGCCCAGCGCCAGACCTACCGGAATTCCGCCGCCGCCCGCCGGAAAGGGAACCTGCTTTTCTCCACACACAAGTATCGGATCCGGATGACCGCAATTCATGCAGACCCATCGTTTGGGGATCGGCTCATAAAGAGCCATAAACATGGTTGCATAATACGCTGGATTGTTAATCGCCGCACAGAGACGAACATGTAGTTCGTTGCAGATATAGGCCGGTCCTCGCTCATAAAAAGAGCTGATCAGTTCGGTCGCAGACGCTTTCAGCATCGACGAAATCATGGCCGGAGCCACGCCATGACCGGATACGTCGGCCAGATAAACACAGCAACGCCCGTCCGGAAGATCCAGCACATCAAAAGCATCCCCGCCAATATCCATCGATGCTTTGTACTTCACCCGAATTTCAAATGACTTGGAAAAAAAAGGAGTATCTGAAAACATCGACTGCTGAATGGCTCCGGCCAGCTCCAGTTCATGGGACATTCGCCGCTTCCAGCGGGCAAGAGCCTCCCGACTGCGCTTCAAGGCAAGCGCATTCCCTACCCGGAGCACCAACTCCCGGGCATCAAAAGGCTTCCGGATATAATCCATGGCCCCGAGATCAAATCCTTTTTTGAGGTCATCAATGTGACCCTTGGCGGTAACCATGATCACGGGAATGTCGCGTGTAGCGGACAGCTCTTTAATGGCTCCGCACAGCTCAAAGCCGTCCATATTGGGCATTACAACATCGGCCAACACCAAATCCGGACGCTGGATATGCACAGTCTCCAGAGCTGTTGGTCCATCCGGAGCCATCAACACTTCGCAACCGTAGGATGACAGCAGCTTTTTCAGGTACAGGCGATTGGGAAGCTCATCATCCACCACCAGAACCGTTCCACCCAACCCCCCTCTGGAAAAATCCGGTACAGAGCGCGCCAAAGCCTGATCTGCCAAAGGGTTACTCATTGATTTGCAGTAACAAATTCACGGGACCACTGGACCAAAGCCAGGCAGAGGGTTTTGCTTCGATCCTGATCTCCGGACCGAACCGCCAGCTCAATATCCTGAGCAAGCACAGAAATCTCCGGAAGCCCCATGGTCCCCCCCATCCCTTTCACAGAATGCGCGGCCACCCGGATCTTTTCCTCGTCCGATTCATCCAATCCGGCCTGCAGGTCTCCTCCGACCCGGGCAAGCTCTTCACAAAAAGCACCGATCAGTTCCTGATCCATCTCAAAGGTTTCAACTTCGAACTGGCTGATTCTGCCGTCGAGGTCAGGAACCAGTTCACGAACCATCTCGATTGCGCGCGGGATTGCTGTCATACTTTCACCTTATTGCTGATCGTCAAATACAGGTGCGCAGGATAACCCTTTTTACAGAAGAGAGGCAAGCCTTTCACCGAACAGGGAATTTAAAAGCAAGAGATTGAAGCCGCACGCTCATTACGCCAAGATACCAGGACTGTTTATGCAAAATGTATCTATAGATTACCCTGCTGTTCCATGGGAGCCGGATTGGCGGCTTTGCTCCGAACCGGAAGATTCTGTACGTTTCATAACCCAAAACATTCCGGGCGCAATTACAACGCCGGGCTCCGACTGGACGCTGCAGCTGACTAAACCGTCTCTTCCATTACGCTCGCGGCTGTTTCATAACGGTCTTTCGATCCATATACGCAAACAGAAAAAAAACAAAAGCATTACTGCATTTTCAACCGGAAATGGAATCCTGAACGGATTGGTTACCGGACTTCCAATGCCGGAACTATCAGGCAGTGAACAATCCTCGCCGACTGCCGGCGAAACATGGATCAGAAAACCAGGCAACAACACCCTGCTGCTCTGTAAGGAATCCCGCTTTGTTCTGATCACAGGAAATCTCCCCGACGAACTGGCCATTGCAAAAGCGGAAGAAGCCCTCGACCAGAATTTTGATGCCATCGCTGCAGACGAAACGAAACAGCGCGAACGCATTTCAAAACTGTTCAGCATTAACCCCCGCCACAACCCGCCGGTCGCACTGGCCGCGGAAACCCTGCACCAGCGACTGCGAGGCCGCACACCGTCAATACACGGAGTCTGGAGCACATCAGACGGGTTCGAAAACGAAACCTTTTCCCTGAACGAGCTTTATCCGTTGACCCGAGCATGGCTGCTGCTCTGTCCGGAAACAGCACTTGAGCTGGTGCAGACGGCTCTTGCGCTTCAGCTTCCATCAGGGGGATTCCCTGCATGGATCAACGACCAGGGAGCCGTTTCGTCCGTTGCTCCGTGGCCCATGATGATCCAAAGCTTTGAGCTGGCCTGGCAAAAAGAGTCGAATTCAGCTCTGCTGAAAAAACATCTTCCGGCGATGCGTAAATACATGCAGTGGGCTCTCCGTTACTACGATCCCCACCGCGACCGAATTCCCGCCTGGCAAAGTGACATGGAGGTATTTGTTCCGAACAGCTTTGAGCGCAACAAAGCCACTCCCGACCTGACCGTCATGCTCATGGGAGAACTGGAGGCGTTGCTGCGCCTCTGCCGGAAAAACGAATATGCCCAAACCGCAATAGATCAGCTGAACGAAGAACACGCACAGCTGACCCATACCCTGACCAGCGTCTTCTGGAACCCGGAAACCAAAGCATTTTCCAATGTTTGGAAAGATGGACACATTCTCCATGAACCCTCTTTCGGTTCATTCACCCCGCTGTGCCGCCCCGACCTCCCTGCTCAATTCAAGAGCCCTCTGCTCGAAAACTTTGAAGAAACCCATGGTTTTCCCGGCCGCGATAACCCATCCAGCTGGAAAAAAGAACAAATTGATGACACGACGCACCTCCCGGCCATTCAACAGTTTATGGCCTTTGACGCCCTGCGGTGCTCCGATGACGGCCGGGCCCTGCTGATGCTTTTTGTCCGCCGGGCACGCGAAGGATTCGCAGCATGGTTCGAACGGGAACGTATTGATACCGCCCGGCACGAAGCTCACGAAGAACGCTCCGAAAAACACATTTTTTCTCTCGGCCCCATCACAGCAGCCCTGATCCTGACCACTCAGAAGGAATTTCAGCGCGAAGCCGTCAAAAATGCTCCGGCAGTTAAAACCCTGCAGCGCTGGGCCCACCGCTTTCGTTTCGATGCAACCGACCTGCGTATTATCATTGGGGTCGGCATTACTATTCTGCTCGTACACTTGCTGTACCACCCGATCCGGCCCGCCAACGAGGCCACCCGCATGTCCGAAGCAGCCCTCAACTACAAACAGGGCAACTTAACCAAAGCTCTGCAGATCTGCCGACAGTATCCGGACAATCCGCTCTCCTGCTTCCTGAGAGCCAACCTGATGATGCTTACAGAAAACCCCGCCGAAGCGGAAAAGCTGTACCTGAAAACACTGAACGAAAAGATTGAAAGCCCATCAGCCCTTTTCGGATACGCTCTGTCTCTGCAAATGAATGAAAAATTTGATCTGGCGATTCGCCGATACAATGACTTCATCGATATCCATGAAGCAAAACTGAGAAACCCCAATCAAACAGACCTGATTGACCTGGCTTATGAATACCTGCGTTTGACAGAAGAAAAATTCACGAAACCACCAAAATGGAAACGGGCCTATATGCTTCCGGAAATGAATGACCTTGGATTATGAGGTTTACCCCAACGCCATTCCCTATTATTTTCAGCGATATGAAAAAACAGCTTCTCTACTCAATCTTTCTCGTCGCAGCACTGCTCTCAGCGGCCTGCCACCGCAATGACATCCGGACAGAAACCTTTCAGATTGAACAGCTCCGGTCTGACGAAGGAGTTCAACTGATCGCCAAAGCTCTGAAAACACTGCCCGGAATCCAGGAAATCCGACCGAACCTGGAAACCCACACCCTGACCGTTGTTTTCAACGGACGCATGCTCTACCTGAAAAACATCGAATACACTATCGTTCACGCAGGCTTCAGCCTGCCGTACTGGCCCGCTCCGGATGAAGCCAAAGCCAGCCTTCCCGAGGAGCTTCAGTAATGAAATATTGCCTGACCAGTCGCTCCGCCGACACCGTCGCAAAAGACGCGCTCATCGTATTCGTCGAAGACAAAAAACCTCTTTCTGAGCAACCCGAAGCACTCTCCAGACTGCTGACTGAACAAATCAAAAAAAATCAGTTCAGCGGCGACGCCCTGCAAACAGCGGTTTTTCCAAGCTTTGGAAAAATCAAGGCAGAGCGGATTATCCTGGCAGGCCTCGGAGCCAATAAGGTATTTCGCATGGAGACGCTGGAGCGCGCGGCGGCGGCTGTACGCGCAGGCATTCAGGCCGGAGCAAAAAACTTCGCCATAGCCGCCTGTCCGGGAAACAACAGCCCTGAATCCCTCCACGCAGTCGCGCGCGGCGCAGCCTGGGGAACGTACAGCTTTACCACGTTCAAAACCGGCAAAAAAACCGGCACGTCCTGCTCGCTGACTTTCTCCGGCATCACTAAGCACACAGCCGCCTTCCGCAAGGCGCTGACCGACGCTGACGCCGAAAGCAAAGCGCTTCTTTCCACCGCCGATCTTGCCAATCTGCCGGGCAATATCGCCACGCCGCAAAAAATCGCCAGCTGGTCTCGCTCCATGGCAAAAGAGAACGGACTCACCTGCTCCGTGCTCAGCAAGGCGGAACTCAAAAAACAGCACTGCAACGCTCTGCTCGCCGTGGCCGCAGGCAGCGATCTGGACGCAAAAATCATCACGCTCAAACACAAGGGAACCGACCCTAAAGCCAAACCGGTTGTGCTGGTGGGCAAAACCATCACCTTCGATTCCGGCGGAATTTCGCTCAAGCCCGGCAAGAACATGGGATGGATGCTCTACGACAAATGCGGAGGGATGGCGGTGCTGACTGCAATGCAGATGGTTGCCCGCCTCAAACTGAAAACTCCTGTAATCGGCATATTGACTGTCGCAGAGAACATGCCCAGCGGCGGCGCCACCCGCCCGGGGGACATCGTCAAATCACGTTCCGGGAAAACCATCGAAATTCTCAACACTGATGCCGAAGGTCGGCTGGCACTCTGCGATGCGCTCGACCTGGCACTGACGCATAAACCCGCGGCAGTGGTGGATCTGGCAACATTAACCGGCGCAGTCATTGTCGCGCTCGGCCACACCGCATCGGCGGTTATCGGCAACAACAGCAACCTCACTGAAAAGCTGACGCAATCCGCCGAAGCCGCAGGCGAACGCCTCTGGGAACTGCCGCTGTGGCAGGAGTACAAAGACCAAATGAAGGGCACTTTCGCCGATCTGCAGAATATCGGAAAAGACGGCACCGCCGGCACCATTACCGCCGGAGCATTCCTGAGTGAGTTTGTGCCCGAAAATATTCCGTGGGCGCACATCGACATTGCCGGAACCGCATGGGTGGAAAGCCCGAAACCATGGATGGCTCCCGGAGCCACGCTCTACGGCGCACGCACGCTGATTGAATGGATTAAAAATCTCTGATGGATCTTAACGGAAAACGAGCGTTAGTTACCGGAGGTGCAGTCCGGATCGGTCGCGCAATTTCTGAAGCACTGGCCGATGCGGGCGCAGAGGTGATTGTGCATTTCCGAAGTTCAGAAAAAGCAGCGAAGGCTTTGGGGCCGAATGTGATCCAGGCTGATCTGGATGATCCGGCGCAATGCGAGAACCTGATCCAGAAGGCTTCTGAGCGGTTCGGTCCACTGGACATCCTCGTTAATAACGCAGCCGTGTTTCACCAGTGCAGCCTGAGGGAATCCACTCAGGAGGCGGTGCTTAAAGAACTCCAGCCGAACCTGTTTGCGCCGCTGACGCTCATCCGTGAATTTGCAAAACAGAAGCGGCCCGGAAAAATCATCAATCTGCTTGATCGACGCATCACCAGTCATGACACCGCATATGTACCTTATATGCTGAGCAAGAAAAGTCTCGAAGAACTGACCAAGCTGGCTGCACTGGAGCTGGCCCCCGAAACTACAGTGAATGCAATTGCTCCCGGCGCAGTCCTTCCACCGCCTGACAAAAAGGATGACACCACCTGGGAACCCGCAGGCGTAATCCCGCTCGATAAGCGTCCTGCGCCAAAAGACATTGCAAATGCGGTTGTTTATCTTCTGGAAACCGACATCATCACCGGCCAGACGCTTTTCATCGATGGCGGCCAGCATTTGACAGGCTGAGGCTACCCAGAAAACCAGTCAAACCCCTTTTCTTCAGCATGATTCCGGGCAAAATGCAGTCCTTGTTTAACCTGCATTTTTGTCATTCTGGTCAACAGCCCGTCGGCCTGAGCTCCAGCAGATCGATGGCCTCGGGCCGCGGCAAGCATATAGAAGCCATATGCCTTGGGAAGAAAAGAAGGAACCCCGGCTCCCGACTCATAACATTGACCAGCAAAATATAATCCGCCGGACTCTCCCTGGTCTGCGGCCTTCAAATACCACTCGGCAGCTTTAACTCGATTCTGCTGAACAATAATACCATCGCGATAATAATGCCCCACTTCGACCTGAGCTGGAGAGAATCCAGATTCAGCAGATTGCATTAACATGTTAAGTGCTCTTGCACGCTCCTTCAACACCCCGCGCCCGGTCTTATACCGGAGGGCTGCTTTGTACAGCGCAATCGGATCACCGGATCCTGCCATTTTACAAACCAGCCATCCTCGATTCCTTAAAATACAACATAGACTTTTCAACACAATAACCGCCGCCAGCACCACGGAGAAAACCCAAAAGGCCGGTTTCAAAAGCATCCGGAACAGAAAGGCAGCAATCGCCTTGCGATACAGCCCGAAAGCTTCTTTAGTGGATCGCTCAACTCCACTGCCAGAAAGATAAAGAGAGCCCAAACGAACCGTGGCCATTATATGGCCCTCTTTAGAAGCAGACTGAAGCAACTCAACCGGATCAGATGAATCAAGACATAACTCAGGACGGTGAAGCCAACGCACAGCCAGTTCGTATTTTTGGGCAGCGGATCCCGAAACCAAACAGTCTTCAACAGACGAATTCGGCGAAGCAAAAGAAGTCCCGAAAGAAAAGAGCAGGCACCCTAAAACATATTTGAAGAAAAAACGATTGACCATACCTCTACAGGAGCCGAGATCCGGCACCTGTCCTCATAAATTAACAAATCCCCTAAAACAAAACCCATTAGGACTGGCGCCAGATGTTAATCACGAAGAAATAGTCATCAATCATTTTCTGTTAAAAAATTTCCAGATACAGAAAAGAAAAATCAGCAATGCTCACCCAAAACGATTCATTCGCAGACAGCTTTGCTTAGCGACGAGTCGATCGTTTTTTACGACCCACATAAAGCTTCCGCGCTCCTTTCGTCGCCGGGGCTGTCGGTTCCTGCTGTGATTTCAGCTCATACAACTCGTCACGAAGAAGTGCCGCCCGCTCAAACTCCAGCTTGGCAGCTGCATCGAGCATCTCCTGCTCAATTTCCCGGATTGCCTGATTGACGTCATAGCTTTCCCCCGTCTCACAAACAACCATCTCCTCGACTTCTTCCGCACCTTGCTTCAGCGTTTTCAGACTGTCCGCAATCTCTTTCTGAATGGCCTGCGGCACAACACCGTGCTCCTCATTATAAGCCATCTGTCTCTCACGTCTGCGGTTCGTGACATCAATCATTCGCTGCATCGAGCCGGTGATGTTATCGGCATACATAATCACTCGGCCCTCAATATGGCGAGCGGCACGGCCTGCAGTCTGTACCAACGCGGTTTCGGAACGCAGAAAGCCTTCCTTATCCGCATCGAGAATGGCGACCAATGATACCTCCGGCAGGTCGAGGCCTTCGCGAAGCAGGTTGATCCCAATCAGGCAGTCAAACTCCGCCTTGCGCAATCCGCGCAGAATCTCGACCCGCTCAATGGCATCAATGTCCGAATGCAGATACTGCACGCGCAAATCGACTTTCTTCAGGTAATCAGTCAAATCCTCGGCCGTCCGTTTCGTCAACGTGGTCACCAGCGTCCGCTCGCCACGCTCGGCGCGCGAGCGGATTTCCTCCATGACATCGTCAATCTGCCCAGAAAGCGGACGAACTTCAACCGGCGGGTCGATAATGCCGGTCGGACGAATCACCTGCTCTACCGGAGTCCCGGATTTCTGAACCTCGAACGGACCTGGCGTCGCCGTCGTAAAGATCATCTGCCCGGTGATATCCATAAATTCATTAAATTCAAGCGGACGGTTATCCAGCGCAGACGGAAGACGAAACCCGTGTTCAACCAAGGTCCGCTTGCGAGCCTGGTCTCCGTTAAACATGCCTCGAACCTGAGGAAGCGTCACATGGGACTCATCGATAACGGTCAGGAAATTATCTGGGAAATAGTCGATCAGGCAGGCGGGCCGATCGCCCGCCTGCCGGCCGCCGAGGTGGCGGGAATAGTTTTCGATGCCTCCGCAATAGCCGATCTCACGCATCATTTCGATATCGTACGCCGTGCGCATCCGGATGCGCTGGGCCTCAATCAGCTTGTCGCGCTGCTCAAACCATTTCACCCGTTCCTCCAGCTCTGCCTCAATTCGAGCGATTGCCGGCTCCAGTTTTTCGGCGGGCATCACAAAATGCTTCGCCGGAGAAATCGTGATGCGATCCATGTTTTCCTCGATCTCTCCAGTCAAAGGATCAATCCGTTTAATCGAATCCACTTCATCTCCGAAGAACTCCACCCGAATTCCATGCGTCGCGTAGGAAGGGAAAATATCAACCGTATCGCCGCGCACCCGAAAGGTTCCCGGCTGCGGTTCATAGTCGTTGCGGTCATACTGAATGCTGACCAGCTTTTCGAGCACATCATCCCGCCCAAAGGTCTCTCCGGCATGCGCCGAAAGCACCATTTCGCGGTAATCTTCCGGCGAACCAAGACCATAAATACAGGAAACTGAGGCAACAATAATCACATCATCACGACCGAGCAGACTGTCGGTTGCCGCCAGCCGCAGCCGCTCGATCTCTGAATTGATTGAGGCATCCTTCTCAATAAATGTATCTGTTTGAGGGATATAAGCTTCAGGCTGATAGTAATCGTAATAGGAAATAAAGAATTCTACGGCATTATGCGGAAAAAAGGACTTCAGCTCGGCATAAAGCTGAGCCGCCAGAGTCTTGTTATGCGAAATCACCAATGCAGGCCGCTTTTGGCGGGCAATGACATTTGCGATTGTAAAGGTTTTCCCCGAACCGGTCACACCTTCCAGGGTTTGGAAACGCCGCCCTGTTTCCAGTCCTGCACACAAAGCATCAATCGCCGCAGGCTGATCTCCGGTCGGTTTATAAGCCGAAACAAGCTGATAAGGATACTTCATTGCCTGTAGAATACGTCGTTTTTCCAAGGGTTGGAAGCCACAGCACAAAACAATCTGCGGTATTTCCAAAGATTGGGCACTCTTGTGCTGCAGGAGGTGTTTGAGTTCGCTTATTTTACTGTTTGTTTGGCACAGGCTTTGCTATTTTACACAAATACTATTTAAGGAGAGTCGAGTTATGAAAAAAGCATTTACCCTGATCGAAATTATGATGGTTGTCGCCATCATCGCCCTGCTTTCAGCAATCGGAATTCCCGCTCTGCTCCACTCCCATGAAGGAGCAAAAGAACAGGTTAAAGAGGTCAACATCGACACGGTCAATGCAGCGAAAGACCAATGGGCACTGCTCAATAACAAGCCGGCGGGCACAACCGTTAACTGGGACGACATCAAGTACTATATCGGCGGAAGGATTGAATACCAGACCGATCTCGATGTTAATGGAGATACGATTATCCTGAACAATGTCGGCATTTCCGCAAAATACCCATGATTACTCACCGGGAGATGCTTCCAGGACGGTTCGAACCGCAGTCACCAACCCGTTGTTCTGGAACGGCTTCTTAATAAAACCGGTGTGCGGGATCTGCTCAAAACGGGCCATCACCTCTTCCCGCGGATACCCGCTCATAAACAGCACGGGCACTTTGGGGTTGATGTGCCGGATTCTCATAACAGCTTCCTGCCCGTTTAAGCCCGGCATATTCACATCCATCAGCAGGAATGTGATATCGCCGGCATATTCGGTATACAGATCGACGGCCTTCATTCCGTTCGATGCAGTCAGTACGCGGAACCCCAACCGCTCCAGGAGTGCATTGGTTACATCCAGAATGGCTTCTTCGTCATCTGCAATCAAAGCTGTTCCGAACCCTCGCCAATCGGAAGCCTCTCCGCCAAAAATACAGACTTCATCTTCCCGCGCCTGTTTCTCAACCGGGAAATACACTCGGAAAACAGTCCCTCTGCCGAGATCACTCTTTACTTCCACCGATCCGTTATGGCGCTCAACGGCATTCAGAAGTGACGCCAATCCAAGCCCCCGACCACTGACCTTTGTGGTGAAAAGAGGATTGAAAATTTTCTGACGGGTTTTTTCATCCATCCCGGAACCGGTATCAGAAACCTCAAGACGCACATAGGGTCCTTCCGGAGAACTGCCCATCGGATACACATCTTTCAGCTCGCCCGCTCTCAGATGCACCTTGTGAATACTGATGGCAATCACACCTTCACGATCTCCAATGGCTTCCGAGGCATTGGTGATCAGATTCATAGCCACCTGGCGAATCTGAGACACATCTCCCCGAACGAACGGAATATCATCTTTCAGGCAGTATTCAATTTTTACCTTCTTGGAAATCGAAACATCAAGCAATGCGCCCATCTCCCGAACAACGGAGGAAAGGTTGATACTGCTGACAACCAATGTGGTCTTCCCTGTATAAACCAGCATCTGGTTCGCCAGTTCAGCGGCCCGCAGAGTCGTTCTCTTAATCTCATCGAGAACGCTGTCATCTGTTCCTCCGCACTCAAGCAGAGCCAGTTCGGCATTTCCCAGCACCACCGTCATCAGGTTGTTGAAGTCGTGCGCAATTCCGCTGGCCAGCAACCCGAGCCCGGCCATTTTCTGACTTTCCTGAAATTTACGCTCCAAGATCCGCACGCTGTCTTCAAGCCGTGTAATCTGTGTCACATCACGGACCGACCCGCTCACAACAGCCGCTTTTCCGGACTCATCGTAGCTGATATACAAATGATCGCTCATCGAACGGCACAGACCATCTTTATGGATTAAGCGATACTCAATCACTCCCTGCCAATCATCTGCTTTCGAACGACTCTGAAGTTCCGACATCAACCGAAAAACAGTTTCCTGATCATCCGGATGAATAAGCTGAAGCCTGTCCTTAAAACTCAATGCGTCCAGCTCCTCGGCGGTCAAACCGGTAAGGCTGAAACAGGCCGGACTCAGAAATTCAAATTTCTGTGCCCTGATATCATATTTATAAATGGCTTCACGCGAATGCTGCAAAACCTGTCGCAACTGAGCCTGAGCCTGTTCACATCCATACGCACTCCTGCGCATGCTTGCATTGCGCCGCAGATGCACGACTCCCCAAACCAGTGCCGCACCGCAGACAAAAGTCCATAGAGCCATATAATGAAGCGCCACCGAGTCATACATAACCGGAAGAGCAGCGGACCCACACACATTGTAAACAGGACTGATCAGGCTCATGCCTCCTCTTTCTTTTTCAGCATCGGCTCCACATGCTTCTTATAGCAGGCCGGACAGATTGAATGGCTGAACTCAACATCCGAAAACCGTGTGATATAACTTTCCACCTGCTCCCAGTAGTCATCATCGTTCCGGATTTTGTTGCAATAGGAACAAATCGGAAGCAGGCCGCGCAGCTGTTTCACATCCTCCAGAGCCGACTCCAGCTGATGCACCTTTTTGGCAAGCATGCGCTCCAAACCAATCACCCGAACGCCCACATCGATTCGAGACCGCAGTTCGCGTCCGACAAAAGGCTTGGTTACATAATCATCGGCACCTGCATTCAATCCCTCAATCAGATTATCAACGCCCTGTCGGGCGCTCAGGATGATCAGATAAAAATATTCTTCCGGAAATCTATCACGAACCCGGCGGCAAAGCTCCGGTCCCTCCATCTCCGGCATCAGCCAGTCAATAATGCACATCCGCGGCGGATCAGGCTCGCAAAGCCGCAGCCACGCAGCATCTCCATTCGGAAAAGCCTCCACTTCAAAACCCCACTGGCTCAGCACCTTTTCAAGCCGCATTCGGGTCACTTTATCATCCTCTGCAATCAAAACACGCATAGGCACTCCATATAAATCGAACTTAGCCTACTGGAAGGACTGCAACAAGCCACATTTCCAATGCTCGGAAAATTCTACACCACCATAAACTGCACGGCATGAGCCCATCCGAGATCCAACTGTTTAAGCTGCATCGTCAGCCTCACCCGTTCTTCGATCTGATCAGTGCGCTGCCGCCTTGCCTTTAATGCACTGCGCCAAAGCTTCATAACCACATCCTGCGCCGCCGCAGCCGGTGAAGCGTCCTTACCCAGCAGTCGGGAGTCCTCCATCTGAATTCGCACCGCCAGCTTTTGCACCGCCGCTCGTCCT
Organism: Tichowtungia aerotolerans; assembly: GCF_009905215.1. Lineage (GTDB taxonomy): Bacteria > Verrucomicrobiota > Kiritimatiellia > Kiritimatiellales > Tichowtungiaceae > Tichowtungia > Tichowtungia aerotolerans. The sequence continues at coordinate 407,065 of NZ_CP047593.1, forward strand.
TCCGGGATCCGCTCCAGCAGATTTTGCGAATCATCCAGCAGCAGCTCATAAACCAGCCGACAGTCAGAATCCGTCACATACTCCGGCGGAAGATGGTCGGCAACAACGGGAAAAACCTCTTCATGATAAAGACAGAGGAGCTGAGTCAAGGCAACCTCCACCGGCGGATGGGAGACTTGGACAGCAACCGGTTTCGATTCAGAAACATCTGACTTTGCAGGCGTCACTGTTCGTCGCTGATGTCGGCTCATATCGCGCCGCAAAGCTGACTGCGAAAGCCCCAGCCGTTCCGCCGCGCGCTGAACCATCCGATCTCGCTGCACCGCTCCGGAAGCACACGCTATCAGATTCTGCACCGCCCGCGATGTACGCATCAGACCGGCATCCGTTCTGAGATTTTCCGTTTTCGCCGACGTATCGATCAGAAAATCAAGCGCGGACACTGCGGAGTTTACTTTCGCCATAAATGCATCCGGCCCCTGCGAAAGAATCAGAGAGTCGGGATCTTCCCCCGCCGGAAGTGACGCCACACGCACACTCAGCTCCTCAGCAATAAATGCTTCCGAAGACCGCAGCGCCGCTTTCTGCCCCGCAGCATCGGCATCGAGCACCAGAATCACCTCATCCGCATAACGGCGAATCATCCGACCGTGATCAGACGTCAGCGCGGTTCCCTGAGAAGCCACCACGTTCGTTACGCCGGCTTCATGGCAGCGAATACAATCCAGCTGGCCTTCCACCACAATCGCAGTACGTTTATCTGCCATTGCCCGGCGTGCTTTATCAATCCCGAACAATACCCGGCTTTTACGGAACAAAGGTGTCTCGGGACTGTTCACATACTTACCACCCCGGTCATTCGGATCAATCAGCCGACCGCTGAATCCAATCACCCGCCCCGCCTCGTCAAGAATCGGGAACATCAGCCGCTTGCGAAAACGGTCATAAACCGACCCTCGCTCCGAACGAGCTGTCAGCCCGGCCTCCTCCATCAACGCCGACGGGACGTTCTGATGCGCCGCCCATTTTTCAAGCGCATCAAACCGGTCCGGCGCGAATCCGATATTAAATGCCTCCACCGTCTCCGGCTTCAAATTGCGAGTCATAAGGTATGCCCGACCGGCCTCGCCTTCAGGATGTTCGAGCAAGATTTTGTGATAAAGCTGTGCAACGCCTTCATGAATGCGAAACAGTTCGCGCTTATTGGAGCTTCTTCCATCCCCGTCTTCAAAATTCAGCTCCATACCGACCCGGTCCGCCAGCATCTGAAGCGCCGTCAGGAAATCCACCTTTTCGTACTCCTGAACGAACCGGATCACATCGCCACCGGCATCACAGCCGAAACAGTGATAAATCTGGCGGTCCGGACTGATCGTAAACGACGGGGTTTTTTCCTTATGAAACGGGCAAAGCGCCTTAAACCGTCCACCCGCATTTTTCAGAGACAGATAAGAGCCGATCACATCGACGATATCGTTACGCGACCGGATCTCATCAATCGTTTCTCTCGGAATCTGCTTCATTCCGCCGGCACTTCCAGTCTTCCGCCGCTGAAAACCGGCAACTCCAGCACTCTCGGATAAACCCAGGGAGTCAGGCGATCACAGACCCAGCCGCCCACTGCCGACTTTTCAGAAAGCATCACGTATGCCCTTTCCTGAGGCAGCAAACTCAAAGTACACAACACGCTGATCCCAAGAAGCGCGCCGAAAACCATCCCCAGAAGCGCTCCGAGAATTCGGTCAAAAAAGACTCCGACCTGCTCCTTCAAAGCCCGGCGCAGAATGATTTTCAACAGCATAAACAAAAGAAACGCGCTCAGAAGAAGTGCCGCAGCCGTAACGGCCTGAACCGCTGCCGGAGGCAGCGCCGCCCACTGCCGGGCGGCCAACTGTGAAAGTTGGGGGTAAAAAAGACAGGATACTGCCAGCAATACAGCCAGTGTAATCAGTCGGGCCAGTTCACCGGCCAGACCGCGCAGCATGCCCGCCACACCGAACAGCAGCACAAAAACACCGAACAGCACGTCGATCGTATAAAATGTATCTGGAAAACCCATTGTTGCAAACTCCAGCTATTTCTATAGCACAACCGCCCTGCAGAAAACATGCTTTTTCCGAATATTGGAAACACAGCCCACATCTTCGAAAAACAAATCAGCTTACCGGAACAACTTGTCCCATACATTTAAATGTACGGGACAAATAAACATGCAACATATTTTATATAAACATACTACAATTTTTATATACTGATTTATAATCAGATTCACAGATATCCCAATTGTGAAGAACTTAAAAATGAGCTTTTGCCGGCTCCAATGGTCAGATAAATAATCTCCAGATTGGCCAATGTCAGAAAGTCAGGCGAGAGGACAGATGCCGGTTCACAGTAAAACGACCCGGCAAAACAGCGACGCGGCTTGACTGCGCAGGCGGGTTGCCCATAATGTCGCCTTCATTTTCAGGGCGGATTTTTACGTATGATTAAAGTAAGCAATTTGACCAAACGATTTTCCGGCTATACGGCGGTGGATGATATTTCGTTCGAGGTGGACCGAGGAGAAATCATCGGATTCCTAGGCCCCAACGGTGCCGGGAAAACCACAACGATGCGAATGCTGACGGGATTTCTGCATCCGACCCGCGGCAAGATAGAGATTGCCGGATGCAATGTGATGACGAATCCGCTCGAAGCTCGCCGCCACATCGGCTACATGCCGGAAAGCTGCCCGCTTTACACCGAAATGCGCGTTGATGAATACCTGAAATTCCGTGCAAAAATCAAAGAAGTGCCGCGTCGGGACCTCAAGAACCGGCTGGGGGCCGTAAAGGAGCAATGTGGACTGACGCAGGTCGGCGGACGGATCATCGGACAACTGTCCAAGGGGTACCGTCAACGCGTCGGACTGGCCGACAGCCTGCTCAATGAACCTGATCTGCTGATTCTCGATGAACCTACAGCCGGACTTGACCCCAACCAGATCCGCGAGGTGCGCGAACTGATTGGGCGACTGGCGGAACGGCATACGCTGCTGCTTTCCACTCATATTCTCCCGGAGGTGGAAATGGCCTGCAAACGGGTTCTTATTATAGATAAAGGAAAGATCGTTGCATCCGATTCTCCTGAAAGCCTGCAAAAACGCCTGCTGGGCGATGCTCAGATCAGCGCGGATATCCTGGGAGACGCTCAAGTTGTTGAAGACGCCCTGAAGGCTCTTGAATCTGTCGATCTGGTAATCAGTTCTCCGCAAGAAGACGGATGGACCCGTTTTACAATTGATTCAGCCTCGCCGGACATTCGCTGCCACATTTTTGACTGCGTGGTTTCCAATGGCTGGAAACTGCGCGAACTGCATACGGAAAACCGATCTCTGGAAGATCTTTTTGTAACCATTACCCGCGGAAATCCTGTTGTGGAGGAATCCTGATGAGAAGCTTTTTGACCCTTTGGCGGCGGGAGTTTTCCGCGCTGTTCCTCTCGCCAATCGCCTATGTTATGCTGATGTTTTTCCTGCTGGTGACCGGCTGTGGATTTTACTGGCTGATTAAGGAAAATCTTGAGCTGCTCCACTCAATCCAGGGGCTGATGGTCGTCATCTGGGCCTGCATGCTGATTGTGATTCCGATTTTGACTATGCGCTCGTTTGCTGAAGAGCGTAAAAACGGCACATTTGAAACTCTGATGACCGCCCCGGTCAGCGACACCACCGTGGTCGCGGCCAAGTTCATCGGCGTTCTCAGCTTTTTTCTTCTGATGTGTGCACCGACACTAGCCTATCTGGCCATCATCGGCTGGATTAAACCGGACATTATCAGCAACATGGATCCCGGCTGCATTGGCGGTGGGTACCAGATGGTCGCTTTGATTGCATCGGCGTTCATTGCCTTGGGACTGTTCGCTTCAGCACTCACGTCCAACCAGATTATTGCGGCAATTTCCACATTTGCCGTGATGAGCATTCTGTTTTTCGGGGGTCTCTTTGAACCGCATCTTTCAAAAACCCCTTTGGTCCGAGAAGTCGGCAGCTATATGTCAGCGGCTCTGCATCTGATGGAAGCATCCCGCGGCGTATTTGACTCTCGTTCTGTTGTGCTTTATCTCAGCGCAACACTCTTCTTCCTTTTTGCAACCACCAAAGCCGTTTCGGCCAGACGATAAAAAGCCAAATTCCGCCTTATGAAAACCCGCAGACACCGTTTCTGGATTGGACTCAACACCGGCACCGCACTGATTCTGGCTGCCGTCATTGTGCTGATGATCAATTATCTCTCCTATCGGCATTATTACCGGACCGACTGGAGCCGATCCCAGCGTTACACCCTTTCGCCCAAAACCATCAGCCTGCTGGAATCGCTGAAAAGGCCGGTAAATATCACGGTGTTCTTCCAGCCGAGCAATGTTCTCTATGAAGACATTCATAACCTGCTGCGCGAATACCAGTTCCACTCCAAACTGCTGAATATCCACTGGGTCGACCCGGACCGCGACATCGCCATGACCGAAGAAATGGCGGCAAAATATCAAGTCACGGATCTTAATGTCGTGGTTTTCGAGTGCGAAGGGCGCACCGAATATGAGCGGACCGATGAAATCGCACAGACGGATGCCTCATCCGGCGTTGAGCGCATTCTGGCTTTTCGCGGAGAACAGTCGTTTTCATCCGCGATTCAGGGTGTTGTTCAGGCGCTTTCGCCAACCGTTTACTTTCTCACAGGACATGGAGAGCGCGACATTGACAGTTTCGACCGGCGCAAAGGATTCTCCGCGATCCGCCAAATGATTGAGCGTGACAATGCCACCGTCCATAAGCTGGAGCTGAGTGCTGAAAAACAAATCCCGGAAGACTGTGATGTACTGATTATTGCCGGAGCGTCACAGCGCATGTCCGAAGCTGAAGCCGAACTGATCAGCACCTGGCTCAACCGAAACGGACGGTTGATGATTCTGGATGATGCCGGATATACCACGGGACTTGAAATGATGCTGCGCAACTGGGGCGTTATTGTTCGAAACGACATTGTTCTCGATCCGGAACGAACCATGACGGGGCGCGAGGTGTTTGTCAGCGGCTACAACACGAAACACCCTATCACCGGCAAACTCGGAACCACAGCCGCAATTTTCCATCTGCCTCGGTCTGTGGAATCCGGAATCGGAGCATCAACCGGCGCCGACCGCCCGCAGATAACTCCGCTGGCCTTTTCATCCGACAGCAGTTGGTCGGAAAGCCGCCCGGATCAGTCACCGGCAAAATATGACGAAGGAGTCGACTTGCGCGGACCGATATCCATGGCTGTTGCTGTGGAAAAAGGCGCTACGCCCGGCCTGCTCGACATGCAGATCCGCCCGGCGCGCATGGTCGTTTTTGGAGACTCCGGTTTTGTTTCCAATGGCGGCCTGACCGGCGGAGACACCAGTCTTTTTATGAGCTCCCTGAACTGGCTGCTCAGCCGGGAAGAACTGATGGCAATCGCTCCGAAAGAGGCAAATGACTCCCGGTTGAAACTGGCTCGATCCGATACCCGCGTTCTCTTCCTGAGCACCGTCTGCGGCATCCCTGCACTCGCCGCCCTGTTCGGCATCCTGCTTTGGCTTCTCAGAAGAAAATAAATTTATGAAACAGAAATTTACCACAGGAATGCTGTTCATCAGCGCGATTCTGCTCGGCGCGTTTATCTGGTTTGTTGAACGCAACAGCGAAGATTCCAGACTGCAAGAAGTGCGCACCCAGAAAATCTTTGCAGCGTATCCGGCTGAAATCAGCTGGATCCACATGGAACGCGAAGGAGTGACGATTGAATGCGTTCGGACAGCCGGAATATGGCGCATGACCATCCCGGTTGATGCCCCGGTTAACAGTGCCGTAGTCGAAAAAATGATTGCAGGAATGGCCAACGTGGAACGCGGTGAACTGATTACCGCCAAAACGATGAAGGAGCGCAGTCTGACACCGGCAGATTACGGATTCGAAGAACCTCGTGCAAAAATCACGTTTCGCAACAACAGAGGTACGTTCACATGGCTGATCGGTCGCGATGCACCGCTCGGTGATGATTTGTATGTCATGGCGTCCGGCAACCAGAATATTATCTCTGCCCCTCAAACGCTGTTGAACCTGATCCCAAAAGATCCGGCATGGATCCGTGATCGCACTCTTTTCAAAAATACAGCGGCCTCTGTTCGGGGAATCGACCTTCGACGAACCGGCGGGTTTATCCAGCTGCGACAAACTGAAGAAAACAGATGGATCATCCAGCAGCCTTTTACCGGCAGTGCCGACTATCTGCAGGTGCACCAGCTAATTGATCATGCTGTTGCTGCAACCATTCGTGATTTCATTCTGGACGAACCGACCGATCTGACCGTTTACGGTCTGGAGGACCCCGAAACAGAGCTGTCACTGATCGACCAAAATGAGCATCCGCAGTCGCTGCTGATCGGCAAGCCGCTGGCAGAAAAGCCGGAGACACGCTATGCAAAATGGGCTGACAGCCCATCCGTTTTTACCGTGGCGTCAGACTGGGCTACCGCATTTGAGCTGGACAGTTCATTGCTGCGAAGCCGTCAAATCGTCGACGCACAACTGCCCCGCATCTCCAAAGTCAGCATTACATCAGGGGATGGCCAGATCGACCTGTTGCGCACAAACAACCTATGGAAGATAAAACGCCCGACCTTGTGGGATGCAGAACCCAAATCGGTTCAAACACTGCTGGAGACCCTGACCGCCGGAACCGTTGCAGAATTTATTGACGCCCCGACAGCCGCCCAAACTGATAAAATCAAGAATCCTCAGTGGACTGTTGAAATTACTGCCGGCAACCGAACCCGCACCCTGCGAATCCACCGCACCGACACCAAAGACCAGCTGATTATTCAGCGCGATGATGAATCATCTTTCTGCATCACAGAAAAGACCCTTTTCAAAAAACAGTTTGCAGATCCCCTGTTCTTCCGGAGCCGTACTCTTCTGGAAATCAATCCGCCTCAAATTAAAAGTATTGAACTGCAAAAAGCAGACAAAAGCTTCCGGGTGGAAAAAGAAGAAGATCGATTCATCACGCAGGACCGGACCCAAAGCCCGGCCGCAGACACTCTGTCTGAACTGACCGCGCAGCTGATTAAACTTCGTACCGATGAATTTGTTGCCTTCAACCCGGAGTCTCTGGAAACATACGGTCTGGAAACTCCGGAAGCCCAGCTGACCGTCACCCTGAACAGCACCAATACGTTAGGACAAGTGATACTCTTCGGAAAACCTGCTGAAGGCGGCCGCTATGCCATGCTTAGAGGCCAACCCGTTGTTTTTGTCCTCCCGAAAAAAACTGCGGAAATTTTAACCCGGGAATTAACACAGCCTGTTGAAGAACAACCTACAGAAAACGAACGGCCGTAAAGCACGAAACAGGCATATCCTGCACGTCCTCAGACTGGCTGGATTCACCTCCGGCCTGATTATCCTTTTGGCCCTGTTTCACCTGTTGACCATCGGCATCCCGGCCCCGCTGACCCGGCACATAACGGATCAACTCCAGCAAAAGGGTATCCTGCTGCATATCGACTCGATTACGCTGTCTCCCCGCCGCGGATGGGTCCTGCATAACCTGCGGCTGTACAGCCACTCGCCGGACAACCTGCAACCAATCATTAAAACGAAGAAACTGTACCTGAACATCCTGCCTGACCGATGGACCCGCCTGTCCGAAACCGACTGGCTGATATCCATATCCGGAACAAACATCCGTTTGTCTCCAGAGTATCAGGGGCGGGCCATCCTGCCCAACGAACATCCGCTCAGAATCATCAGCCAGTTACAGGCACACCTGTCGCTGAGCCGGAAAAACCTTCGAATCGAAAATGCCGAACTTTTATGGGGCAACACGGTCTTCAGAACATCAGGCACAATGGCATTGCCGCCCCCCATACAGCCGCTCTCCAATAATACAGCCGAATCCGACCAACAGCCGAAACCTGCTATCTGGACTCATGCTGCGGAGATTATAAAAACAGCGACAGCAATCTCCTTTGATTCGACTCCGGAGATAAACCTTCAATTTGAGATCCCTCCGGAAGGCTTCCCCCGAACGTCTGCCCAAGTCTCATTTTTCGCCTTCGGACTTCATTGGAACGACCGAGCCTATGAACAAATCGGCGGAGTATTAAGCCTGCGAAACCGAAAACTGTCTCTCGACTCTCTCAAGATCGAAGGAAATGACGGAGCATCCTTAAGCGCTTTCGGCCGCTGGGACATTCCCCGGAGAAACGCCCTGATTAACCTGAGCAACTCGCTTCCTGCCGAAGACCTGATCGACCTGCTTCCGCCAGCAGTTGCCGACAAGCTCTCTCAAACCGGGATAAGGCCATTCGGTAAACTGGAGTTTGATATTATCGCCGGTCCCGCCCAACCGGAAAAACTTCTGGAACAAGTCAATCTGCACGTACACTCCATGCAGATCACTCGAGACGATCTTTCTTTAGACCAACTTCGTTTTGATCTCACCCGGAATGGTCAACAACTTGAAGTCAACAACCTCGCAGCGATTGCAAACGGCGGCCCTGTTTCCGGAAATCTTGACATGGACCTCGGCTCCGGCGCATGGAGTGCATCCGCCGAAGGTCGGGTTTCGCCCACCCCAATCGGAAAGCTGCTGGGAGGTGAAGCTCAGGAGTGGATCGATCGGTTCGATTTCACAAATCACGTTCCGGATATCAGTATTGAATTATCGCAGGATAAAAAAGGAGATCATCTCTACTTCACAACCGCAGTCTCCGCGCAGAATTTCCTCTGTTCAGGAATTCCATTCGACACCATGAATACAACAATGGTGTACAGCAACCATACATTCTCCCTGTCTCCACTCAAAGCGACACAAGATCATCGCTCCATCAAAGGTTCGGTAAAACTCGATTTCCAGAAGAAACTGGCGTATTTCAATGCAACCAGCGAATTTGAACCGGCCGTTATCGCCCACATTATCGCGCCTTCATACCCCACAGTTTTAACCAATTTCACATTCAACGGTGTTGTTTCCTGCGCGGGCTCCGGGCGGATCGATTTCAGTGGAGGCACCAACCACGCGGCTCAGGGAACCATTCAGGCTGAATCCGTTTCCGCAGCCGGATTCACGGCAAAGTCCTTCCGCAGCCGGGTCGAAGCCCGAAACAGCCAGCTGATCTTCAGCAGCAGCTCCGCAGACCTGTTTGGCGGCCAAGCAGAAGGAACGGCCGTCTTTGACCTTCAATTTAACGACCATCAAGCCCCCTATCGGCTGGATATCGACGCAACCCGACTGGATCTGAACCAGATCGCCCGCCATGTAAGCACTAACGACTTCAGCAGCACCAAAGGCCTCGTCTCTGCCACCGTGAATATCAGTGCCGATGCTGCCGGTGGATTCTGGGAATCGGCCACGGGGTACGGCGAGGCTGAAATCGAAAAAGGTCAACTGAAAGACCTGCCGGTTCTCGGAGGGTTTTCGCGGCTGATCCGCACGACCGTTCCCGGATTCTCTCTTTTTTCCATCACCACGCTTTATTCCAAATATAAACTGCAGGATGGAACGTTTTACACCGACAACCTCGAACTCGGCGGCACACTGCTCAGCGCAACAGCTCACGGGACCTATTCGCCGACCGAAGGGCTCGATTTCATAGTCCAGGCCGAACCCCTGCGCCAAATCCGTACCGACAAGAAATGGTATATGCTTCATCTCTGGTTTGCGGATGCGCTCAAACAGGGAACGGCCCCGCTCTTCCGCCTGCTCGAATTCGAACTGAAGGGGCCGCTGAACGCCCCGAAATGGAGATTGATCAACCTGCCGAAAGAAGTCTCCCAGATCCTGCAGATGCCAGTGAAAAAATCCGACACCGAAACGGATGAACCGCCCGTGCAAACCGAAAGCCCTTAACCGGATTTTCTAAAGGATTTAGCGACACTTCCGCAGAAAAACCGTCTTTCCGGATTCCCCCGGTTTGACCTTGACCCGCTTCTGCAACGGGCGTAAATTCTCGGCTTTGCAATTGGTCTCGGATCGAGAGCGGGCTGAACAGTCTGCTCTTTTTTACTCCCTGGCCCTTGGATTTTTGACAGTTGGAGGAAAACGATGAACAGCGAATTGAGTGCCGTCGTAGAATACATGGAACGTGAGCGCGGAGTCAGCCGCGAGACGATTATTCAGGCGATTGAGTCCGCCCTGCAGAATGTGGCTGACAAAAATACAGGCGATGCCGAGCACCTTCGGGTCAAAATCGACCGTGATTCTCTGGACATCAAAGCTTTTGCAACTAAAAAGGTCGTCATTGCCGTCAATGACCGTTACTCCGAGGTCAGCCTCGCCGAAGCGCGTCGCGCCGACCCTTCCGCCCAGCTTGACGAAATGATCGAGATTGAATCAACTCCCCGCAATTTCGGACGAATCGCCGCGCAAACTGCCAAACAGACCATTCTTCAGAAAATCCGTCAGGCAGAAAAAAGCAACATTTTTGAGGTTTACCAGGATCGCACCGGAGAAATCGTCACCGGTTCCGTACGTCGTTTTGAGCGCAGCACGGTTGTGATCGACATGGATCACGGCGCCGAAGGCGTCATGCCCTCCAAAGAACGTGTGCCGACCGAAGAGTATGAAGTCGGCGAACGCATTCGTGCCTACATTGTATCTGTCAAGGATCGCGAGGCCGGCCCGGAAATTCTGCTTTCCCGCAGCCATCCGGACTTTGTCCGCCGCCTGTTCGAACTCGAAGTTTCAGAAATCTCTGACGGCACTATGGAGATCAAAGGCATCGCCCGCGAAGCCGGATATCGCAGCAAAGTAGCCGTTATTTCCCACGATGAACGCGTAGATCCGGTTGGAGCCTGCGTAGGAATTCGCGGCATGCGCGTCAAAAACATTGTTCGCGAACTCAACGGCGAAAAGATCGACATTGTCCGCTGGAGCGAAGACATCAAAACGCTCGTAACCAATTCTCTGGCCCCGGCCAAACTCAAAACCATCGAAATTGATGAACCGACCCACACCGTTACTGTCACCGTCGATGCCGACCAGCTCTCGCTGGCAATCGGCAAACGCGGGCAGAACGCCCGCCTCACCTCGAAGCTGATCGGCTGGCGCGTCGACATCCAGAAGGATGAAGAAGACATGGACTTCGAAGAACGCGTTGCTGCGGCCGTTGCCAAACTGGCAATGATCGACGGCATTGGCGACGAATGGGCCGAAAAACTGGTTTACGCCGGATTCCTCAGTATTGAGGGAGTCATGGCTGCAGAAATTAGCGACCTCCTCGAAGTTATCGAGGACATCTCACCCGAACAAGCGAAGGCCCTGTGGTCTGCCGCAGAAAAAGCCTACACGGCACAACATGGTGAAATTACAGAATGAAAGTTCACGAACTAGCAGTAGATTTAGAAGTATCCGTCGAAGAGCTCCTTGAGATTCTCGGCGACGTTGAAATTGAGGCGTCTGATGGCGACAGCCTTCTGGCTGATGCCGAAGTAGCCATTGTTTGCGACGAACTCGGATTCGCATCCATTGAGGAGGCCCGCGCGGCCAAAGCTGAATCTGATGCCGCCGCAGCCGCCGAGGCGGCCAAAGCTGAAGCCAAAGCGAAAGCTGAGGCAGAAGCTGCAGCCAAGGCCGCTGCGGAAGCGAAAGCCAAAGCTGAAAAGGAAGCCGCAGAAAAAGCTGCAAAAGCGAAAGCCAAAGAAGCTTCGGCGAAAAAAGCAGCCGAGCCGAAACCGGCCAAACCGGAAGTCAAAGAAGTTCCGGCAGAAGAAAAACCGGAGCCTGAAGAAGAGGAAGTCGATAAAACCATCATCTTCCCAAAACCTCAGGTGGCAGTGAAAGAGCTGGCTGAAAAGATGGATATGAAGCCGAATCAGCTTATTGCCGAGCTGATGCGGATGAACATTTTCGCGTCGATCAATCAGGATATCGACATCAAAGTCGCCATCCAGATCGGTGAGAAACACGGGTTTACGATCGAACAGAAGAAGAAAGAAAAACCGCAGCCGAAACCGGTTGCGGAGAAGAAAGTTCACAAACCGGAACCGGCCAAAGAAAAAGACCGGCCCGAAGACCTCGTAACCCGCCCGCCGATTGTTACCTTCATGGGACACGTCGACCACGGCAAAACCTCCCTGCTCGACCGCGTTCGCAAAACCAAGGTCGTCGCCGGAGAGTCCGGCGGAATCACACAGCATATCGGGGCCTACACGGTCGACATGGATGACCACAAAATCACGTTCCTCGATACGCCCGGCCATGCCGCCTTTACCGCAATGCGGGCCCGCGGAGCCAACCTGACGGATATTGCCGTTCTGGTTGTGGCTGCCGAAGACGGTGTGATGCCGCAGACCATTGAAGCCATCAACCACGCAAAAGCAGCCGGCGTCACCATCATCATTGCGATGAACAAAATGGACCTGCCTGCTGCGAATCCTGATCGACTGAAGCAGCAGCTCAACGAACACGGCGTGATGGTGGAAGACTGGGGTGGATCCATTGGATGCGTTCCGGTCAGCGCAGAAACCGGTATGGGAATCGACGACCTGCTCGAGCGCATCACTCTCGAAGCTGAAATGCTCGAACTCAAAGCCAACAATCGCAAACGCGCCACCGGCTATGTGATCGAAGCGCAGATGGAGCCGGGCATGGGCCCGACCGCCACCCTGCTCGTTCGTGACGGAACACTCAAAGTCGGCGACAGCGTGCTTTGCGGAGCACAGTACGGCCGCATCAAAGCACTCATTGACTGTCAGGGCAAGAAGGTCCGCACAGCAGGTCCGTCCTACGCAGTGAAATGCCTCGGACTCACCGGCGTTCCCGGCGCAGGAGACGAATTCTCTGTCTGCACCAACGATAAAGAAGCCAAACAGCTTTCCGCTGAAATGCTTGCCGAAATCAAGGAACAGGAACTCACTCAGGCCGTTCCGCGCAACAAACTGTCCCTCGACGACCTGTTCGGCGCAGCCGGAACCGGAGATATCAAAGAACTGCCGGTGATTATCAAATGCGATGTGCAGGGATCGATTGAAGCGATCCAGCACTCACTCGAAAGCATCAAAAGCGACAAGGTTAAACTGAACATCCTGTCTATCAGCGTCGGAAATATCACCAACAGCGATGTCATGCTGGCCAGTGCATCCAGCGCCATCATCCTCGGCTTCCACGTCGCCAAAGAAAACGGCGTCACTGCAGAAGCCAAACGCGAAGGTGTTGAGATCCGCCTTTACAGTATCATCTACGAACTGCTCGAAGAAGTGGAAGCCGCCATGTGCGGATTGCTCGAACCGGAACTCCGCGAAGAGCACCTCGGAACCGCGGAGATCCGCCAGGTCTTCGAAATGGGCAAACGCAATAAGATTGCCGGCTGTATGGTTGTCCAGGGAAAAATCACTTCGCGCGCCAGCATCCGCATCAAACGCAAAGACGATGTAATCTTCAAAGGCTCGATCGGGTCGCTTAAACGCTTCCAGAACGATGCCTCTGAAGTACGCGATGGTCAGGAATGCGGGATCCGTCCGGACAACTTCACCAGCTTCGAGGAAGGCGACATCATCGAAGCCTACACAATCGAAAAAGTTGCCCAGAAGCTGTAATGCTTTTTCCAATGGTTTGGGAAACGAGACTTTAACTATGGCCAGCGGACGCATCATTCGGGTGAACGAACTGCTTAAGCGGGAAATCGCTGCAGATATTCTTCGCCTGTTCTCGAACAGTCGATTCGATACCGGATCGATCACGGTCACGCGCGTGGAAACCGCGCCTGATTTGCGCGACGCCAACGTCTCCATTTCCATTTTCGGACATGAGGAAGAACGGACGGAGATGATCCGGTTTCTCAATCATCACCGTAAAGAGGTGCAGGCCCGGCTGAGTAAAAACGTTAAAATCAAATACACGCCCCGACTGCACTTCAAGCACGACAGCTCGCTGGAAGATGGCGATCGTGTACTCGGGATTCTTGAATCCCTCGACATCCCCGACGAAGAGGATACCCCTGATGCGTAAACGCAACCCGCACCAGCCCGACCCGGACGGTGTTCTGCTGATTGACAAACCTCAGGAGTGGACATCGCACGACGCCGTTGCGAAGATCCGCAATTTTTTTCAGCTCAACAAAGTGGGCCACGGCGGCACGCTTGATCCCAACGCCACCGGACTGATTGCCATCCTGATCGGTCGCGGCACAAAGCTGTCGCAGCGGGTCATGAGCGGCGATAAAACCTATGAAGGCGAAATCCTGTTCGGAGTCGAAACTAATTCGCAGGACACAGACGGCGAAATTGTGGCCGAAAAAGATCCTTCCGGAATCACCGAAGAGCTGCTGCGCAAAGAAATGCGCGCCGCGGTCGGCGATCAGATGCAGGTCCCCCCGATGGTTTCCGCCATCAAAAAAGATGGGGTTCCGCTCTATAAACTGGCCCGCAAAGGTCAGGAGATCGAACGCGAACCGCGTTTTGTCCATATCTATAAATTCACACTGGACAGCTTTGAGCCGCCACGCGCCACCTTTGAGGTCAAATGCACCAAAGGGACCTACGTGCGTACCATTGCTCATGACCTCGGACAACGCCTCGGCTGCGGAGCCTGCCTTTCGCAGCTGCGCCGAACGCAGTCCGGCAATTTTGATATTTCCAAGGCTTGGAAACTGGATGAGATCCTCACCTGGGACCGCGACCAGCTTGCGGCAAACATGATCTCGATGGATCAGATTTAGAGTCTGAATTCCGACCCGGCAGTCTAATCGTCCAAGGTTTGGAAATTCAAAATCGGAAAATGGTTTTGAATTTAAAAATTAGAGCTTAGGATTCAGTCCATGTTGATCGTCACAGATATTTCAAAGACATCCTCCGGTAACAAGCCGATCATTCTTGCGATGGGCTGCTTTGACGGAGTTCACCTCGGCCACCAGAAAGTCATTTCAACCGCCGTCGAACAAGCCGCCGAACTGGGCGGAGAAGCCTGGGTCTACACATTCGATCCTCACCCGGCAAAAGTGCTCGTTCCCGAAAAAGCTCCGCCGCTGATCAGTGCTAAACCCTGCCGTCTTCGCAAAGTGGAGGATTTAGGCGTCAGCGGCGTTATCGAAACGCCGTTTACCCGCGAATTCGCCGCGCTGTCTCCGGAAGACTTTCTTAACGATCTGATTGCAAAAGCCCCGCAACTGGCCGGCATTGTCTGCGGAGAAGACTGGTCGTTCGGGCATCGGGCATCGGGCAATTTCCAAACATTGGAAACATTTGGAAAAACACACGGGTTTAAAGCCACAGCAGTTTCTCCACTGATGGACGGCGATAAAAAAATATCCAGCTCAACAATCCGCAAAGATCTTGCCGCCGGGAATATTCCTGATGCAGCCAGACTGCTGGGCCGGCCCTTTACCCTCTTTGGAAAAGTTGTCTCCGGAAAAAAAATCGGACGCGAACTGGGCTTTCCCACAGCAAACATCGATCCACTCAACGAACTTATTCCCGGCAATGGAGTGTATGCCGCGCGCACCCTGACGAACGGAACCTGGGTTGACAGCGCAGTCTTCATCGGAAACCGGGAAACATTCGGCTGCCATCAGCACGTCATCGAATCCTATCTGATCGGTTTCAACGGGGATCTCTATGGAAAAGATCTGGAAGTGGTCCTGATTGAAAAAATCCGAGGCGTAAGCCCGTTTCCCTCCCGGGAAGCACTCATTGAACAGATCGAAAAAGATGTGGCGCAAATCCGGAAACTCCTCGTAAAAAACAGCAACTTCTGAAACGCATCGATTCACCCACAACTTCGATCCGATAATCCTGAATAAAAAAACCGTCGTTCATACACTGAACGACGGTTTTTTCGCAAACGATGCGACTATACGTTATCCCTGAAGTGTCATCAGAAACTCGGCATTGCTCTTCGTCTTTTTAAGGCGATTGATCAGCAGCTCCATCGCTTCGATGGCAGGCACATCTTTGAGCGCTTTACGCAGCGTCCAGATTTTGGCCAACTCATCTTTATGCAGCAGCAGTTCCTCTTTGCGGGTTCCGCTCGCTTCAATATTGATGGCCGGGAAGATACGTTTTCCGACCAGATCCCGGTCAAGCGCCAGCTCCATGTTTCCGGTTCCTTTGAATTCCTCAAAGATGACCTCGTCCATTCGGCTTCCGGTATCGACCAGCGCCGTGGCAATGATGCTGAGGCTGCCGCCACCTTCAATATTGCGGGCCGCACCGAAGAAACGTTTCGGTTTATGCAACGCTTTTGCGTCCACACCACCGGACAGGATTTTTCCGCTGTGCGGCTGAATGGTGTTGTAGGCGCGAGCCAGACGGGTGATAGAGTCCAGCAGAATGATGACATCTTCGCCGTTTTCAACACGACGCTTGGCCATTTCGATGACCATTTCCGCAACCTGAGCATGGCGTTCGGGCTGCTCATCAAATGTTGATGCCAACACTTCGGCCTGCGTATTACGGTGCATGTCTGTAACTTCCTCAGGACGCTCATCAATCAGAAGAATGATCAGCTTCGACTCAGGATTGTTCTTTGAAATGCTGTTGGCAATCTGCTGCAGCAGAACTGTTTTTCCGGTTCGCGGCGGAGCCACGATCAAACCGCGCTGCCCCTTACCAACCGGCGTAGCCAAATCCATTACCCGCATGGAAATTCCATGGGGTTCCGTCTCAAGACGAAGACGTTCATCCGGAAACAGCGGGGTAAGGTTTTCAAACGGAATACGATTGCGGTTTTTCTCCGGCGCATCGTTATTCACCTTATCCACAGACAGCAGACCAAAGAAGCGTTCTTTTTTCTTCGGCGTGCGGATGGGGCCGGCCACCAGGTCTCCTGTCCGCAACCCGAAACGGCGGATCTGAGCCGGTGAAACATAAATATCTTCCGGGTTCGGCATATAATTGTTTTCGGAGGAACGCAGAAAACCGAATTTATCAGGCAGAACTTCAAGTACTCCGCGGGCAAAGGATTCATTCCCCCAGCGGATCTGTTTTTTGAGGATCTCGAAAATAAGATCATGTTTTCCAAGCCCTGCCGGATCTTCAATCAAGTACTGTTCGGCCAGTGTTTTAAGCGCAGGAACATCTGCTTTCTGCAACTCATACAACTTCAGCGGCGGCATTTCTTTTGCATCAGGATCGGGTTCAAACACCTCCGGCTCACTGTTTCCTTTATTGCGGCGGTTATTGTTGTTGCGGCGGTTATTGTTGTTGCGGCCCCAATTTCCCTTCTGGTTGTTATTACGACCATTATTGCTGCGGTCGTTTTCAGAAGGCCGGTCGTCCCCGGAAGAATTCCCTTCAGCAGGTTTTTTTTCCTGAACCGGTTCCTTTTCTTCGACCGAAGCATTTTCAACAACCGGGGCGCTTTTCGGCTCCGGAGAACTTTTTTTAGCAACAACTCGTTTTCTCGCAGGGGCTTTCTTCTTTTTAGGCGTTGCCTCTGCGGGGGCCTCAGCAGCCGCTTCTATATTTTCTTTTTCTTCACTCATTCAGTATTCCTCTGGTTCCGGATGCGCTGGATCGTGCTGCACACTTGCTCATGAAGCGCATCCAGGGTTCCACTGTTCCTAATTATAAAATCTGCCCGCTTTTCTTTTTCATCCAGCGGCATCTGTGCCGCGACCCGACGACGGGCATCCGCCTCGTTCAGCCCGCGTTTTTCCAACCTTTGAAAAACCGTTCTCTCATCTGCACTTACACAGATGATCGCATCCCACGGATCAATCCAGCCCGTCTCAAACAGCAACGGAACCATCACTGCCGCATCGCCGTTCTGGTTGGACTTCCACTGTTCTGCAGCATCTATCACTGCCGGGTGCACCTGCCGGTTAAGATCTTCCAGTGCCGCCGGATCCTCAAAAACGATCTTCCCCAGCGCTGCCCGGTTAATCTCCCCATCAATCCCAATCACCTGGTCGCCAAACTGCTCAACTACCCGTTGAAACACCGGACCCCCTGCTTTCATTAGCTGGTGCGCCAGAAAATCTGTATCCAGCACTGCGAATCCTTGTTCTTCAAGAATCCGGCCGGTTTCTGATTTTCCACAGGCAATACCGCCGGTCAGGGCGAGAATGATCGGTTGATGAGATGTCATAAATGGAAATCGACGCAACTTGAGCTTCAGCAAACGATAATGTGAATAAAAGAAAACGATATGGGATAACGCGTCGGAATGGTGAGATACTTATTAGAAACAGGTGTTTTGTCAACATTTATTCCATCATGCCGCATCAAAAATTATTATCTGAATTATCGGCACCAACTGAACGAGAGCGCGCAAGACAACCAGACAGCTATATTTTAGAAACCAGATAATCGCGCACGGCAGCTTCATCATTGGCAATGGTGTCGCAGCGGGTTTCGGCATCCGCAAGAGCATCGAGCACCGGATGATGCGCCGCAGTGCCGGTCGCCTGCTCAATGGCATCGGTAAATTTGGCCGGATGCGCCGTCGCCAAACAAACGGTCGGGATGTTTTCCGAGGTCTGAAAACGCTCAGCAACCGCCACACCGACAGCCGTATGCGGGTCGAGTGTGTAACCGTATTCTTCGCTGTATCTACGAATGACAGAAAGAGTCTGCTCTGTATTACCTTCCCCGGCCGCAAACAGTTCATCGGCCCCCTCAACCGTCACCGCACCGGTTTGACTGAAGCAGCTCATCATCTCTGCCAGCTTTTCAGAATTCTTTCCGGTGCGATAGTACAGATAGCGCTCAAAATTGCTGGCCACCTGTATATCCATCGACGGACTGAGTGTCGGCACGACCTTGCCCACGCTGTATTCCCCTGTATTGAAAAAGCGCGATAGAATATTGTTTTCATTAGTGGCCAGAATCAGTTTTCCGGCAGGCAGGCCCATCTGCACCGCAAGATAGCCGGCGAGAATATCACCAAAGTTTCCGGTCGGCACCGAAAACCGGACTTCGGCAGCGCCGGTGCGCTCCTGGACACGGAAGAAAGCATAGAAATAGTAAACCGTCTGAGCCAATACACGAGCCCAGTTGACCGAGTTGACCGAACCAAGCGAATGTCCGGTTTTAAAATCGACATCTGCAAAAATGGTTTTCATCAGGTGCTGGCAATCGTCGAACGTTCCCTCGACAGCAAGATTAAACACATTGTCGTCCAGCACACTGGTCATCTGTCTTTCCTGCACGGGACTGGTGCGACCCTTTGGATGCATGATAAAAATGTTGATGTTTTCTTTACCGCGCACACCGTAAATCGCAGCAGAACCGGTGTCACCGCTGGTTGCTCCGAGAATGTTCAGCTCTCCGCCGCGTTTCTGCAGAATATATTCAAACAGGTTGCCGAGAAACTGCAATGCAACATCTTTAAATGCCAGCGTCGGACCGTGCCAAAGTTCCAGAATAAACAGCTCGCCAACCGGAACCACCGGAGCAACTTCCGGACTGCGGAACGTGGAGTAGCTTTTTTCAATCAGGATTTTAAGGTCGTCAGCCGGTATATCGGTCGCAAACAGACTCATGATCTCAAACGCCAGATCCTGATAGGACAGCTTCGACCATGTTTCCAGTCGGCTTGCAATGTCTGGAAGCTCTTCCGGAAGCAACAGCCCGCCGTCGGGCGCCAGCCCGGTCATCACTGCATCCAAAAAGCCGATCGGCTCCATCTTTCCTCTGGTACTGATATATTTCATCTGCAATCCAATTAATCACTGCTGGAAACAAAAAATGGAGCATAGACAAGTGATTCGCTGGAATAAACCTAAAACTGCGGCCTTCTCCCCACCTCTCAATCCTTTACATTTCGCTAACGTTCTTTTTCTTTCCCTAAGCCATGCAAATATGTATTAGTTACTGTTTTACTGAACGGAGAATGGATATATGACAAAGATTCTGTGCATTGGAGCCGGTTACGTCGGCGGTCCGACCATGGCCATGATCGCCAAAAAGAACACGAACGTCCAGGTCACCGTCGTGGACATCAATCAGCAGCGCATAGATGCATGGAACTCCGACAATCTTCCAATTTATGAACCCGGCCTTGACGAAGTCGTCAACGAAGCTCGCGGGCGCAACCTTTTCTTTTCGACGGACGTCGAGAAAGGCATCGCCGAAGCCGACATTATCTTCGTCAGCGTCAACACTCCGACAAAAACCTTCGGGCACGGCGCCGGATGTGCCGCCGACCTGCAATACTGGGAAAAGTGTGCCCGTCAGATCCTTGAGGTTGCCACCTCGGACAAAATTGTAGTCGAAAAAAGCACCCTGCCCGTCCGCACTGCTGCGGCCATGGAACGGATCCTCAACAGCGGCAGGAACGGCGCACATTTTGATGTTCTGTCCAACCCTGAGTTTCTGGCCGAAGGCACAGCGATTGCCGACCTCGACAATCCCGACCGCATCCTGATCGGCGGACACTCAACCCCCGAGGGCAAAAAAGCCGTACAGGCATTGGTAGACGTCTACGCAGCATGGGTTCCGCAGGAAAAAATTATCACGACAAATCTCTGGTCAAGCGAACTCTCCAAGCTGACCGCCAATGCATTCCTCGCCCAGCGTGTCAGTTCGATCAACTCTATCTCAGCCCTGTGCGAAGCTACGGAAGCTGATGTCGGCGAGGTGGCTTATGCCATCGGCACCGACAGCCGTATCGGCCCTAAATTCCTGAAAGCCAGTGTCGGCTTCGGAGGGTCTTGCTTCAAGAAAGACATCCTGAACCTCGTTTACCTCTGCGAAAGCTACGGCCTGCACGAAGTCGCTGAATACTGGCGCCAGGTCGTCAAGATGAATGAATATCAGGAACGGCGCTTTGTTGACCGCATGCTGAAAGAAATGTTCAACACCATTGCAGGAAAGCGCATCGCGCTGTTCGGGTTCGCCTTCAAAGCAGACACAGGCGACACACGCGAAAGTCCGGCCATTCTGATTACCCGGGAGCTCCTGGAAGAAAATGCAGAAGTGGTCATTACCGATCCGCAGGCCCTCAAACATGCGGAACAGGATCTCGCAGATGTCATCGACCGGGTCGTTTTTGAACCGGATCCATACAAAGCCGCCGAAGGAGCCCACGCCGTTGCCCTGCTGACCGAATGGAAAGAGTACAAAGAGCTCGACTACCAGAAAATTTTCGACCGCATGGCCCAGCCGGCTTTCCTGTTTGACGGCCGCAACCATCTGGATCATCAGGAACTGTTCGGCATCGGCTACAACGTGTACTCCATCGGAAAAGCTCCGTTGAAACACATTTAAAGCGGAACAAGGTTTTCCTGCACGAATCCAACTGCTAAAATTCCGACTCTATGAATATCGGGTTTTCAGCATTTGTGATGCAGGGCGGCCGCTCGGGCGTGGCATCCTATATTCGGGAACTGATTCGAACCCTTCAGGAGACAGACCGGACGAACCGCTATGACATTATGCTGCCGGCCCGGGAAACAGACCTGATTGAGCTGACTGCGCCGAACTTCCAGAAATCACTCTACCCCGGTCTGATTGCCAACCCTGTGGCCAACATCGCGTGGCACAACTGCATTCTTCCAATCCTTGGAAAAAGATTTGATCTGCTGCATGTTCCGAGCTACCGCCGCATTCCGCTCATGAAGCGCTGCCCGGTCGTCGCCACCGTTCACGATGTCGCCACACTGACGATGGATGCAAAATACGACGCGGCACGCATGTTCTACAACCGCCGTATCGTTCCGGCCCAGATTCGCAATGCGGACGAGATTATCACAGTCAGCCATTATTCAAAAAAAGACATTGTCGAGCTGGTCGGCGTACCGGAAGACAAAGTGACCGTCATCTACTCCGGCATCAACCACGCGATTTTCCAACCTTTGGAAAAAGAGGCCGCACGTGCAAAACTCGCCGAAACCTACAGTATCGACGCGCCATTCATCATTTACCTCTCCCGCCTCGAACACCCGGCAAAAAACCACGTTCGGCTGATTGAGGCTTTCGAACGCTATAAAGCCGATACCGACAGCGCCCACAAGCTGGTCCTGCCGGGGGCCGACTGGAACGGAGCCGATGTCATTCGGCAGCGAGCCGCCACCAGTCCGGTCCACCACGACATTATTTTCCCAGGCTTCGTGCCGCTGGCCGACCTTCCCGCTTTTTACAGCGCCTGCGACCTGATGGCGTTCCCGTCGCTTTTCGAAGGCTTCGGCTTCCCGATCGTCGAAGCGCTCGCCTGCGGTGCGCCGGTGATCTGCTCGGACACCTCGTCGATGAGCGAAATCGCCGGAGACGTCGTTCCTAAATTTGACCCGCTCAGCATCGACTCCATTTTCCAATGTTTGGAAAAAGTTCTCTCCGACGGATGGAGCGACGAACAGCGCACCGCCGGCCTCGCTTATGCCCAACAGTTCGATTGGAACAAGGCGGCGCAAAAGACCCTCGAAATTTACGAAAAGGCCGCATCATGAGCCAAGCTGCTGTTATTATGCGCTCCAAAGACGAAATGCCGCACGTTCCGCCGGCACTGCAGAGTCTGCACAGCCAGACCTTCAAGGATATTAATCTGTGGGCTGTCGATTCCGGATCAACCGATGGTTCGCTCGAAGAACTGCAGAAAGAAGTTCCCAAAACACAGATGGTTCAGATCCCGCCGGAAGAATACATTCCGGGGATAGTGCTCAACGACATGATCGCCCGCACCTCGGAAGACATCATTGTGTTGCAGAATGCCGATTCCATTTTTCAAAGCGACGATGCGCTCGCAAAACTTCTGCAACCGATCTTTGACGGCGAAGCAGATGCCGCCATGTGCTCACAGCGCACCCGCCCTGATGCAAAATTCATCGTCACCTACGATTACCTGCGCGCCTATGACCCGAAAAATATCAAAGGCGATAATGCTGATTTTTTCTCCGCGGTCACCTGTGCTTTTCGACGACAGCTGTGGGAAGAAACCCGATTTCCGGAAGAAGGCTACGCAGAAGACGTAGCCTGGGCCAGAGCCTGCCGAGCCAAAGGTGCCCACTTTAAACTGGTGGCCGATTCCGTGGTGGAACATTCACACAACTACACGCTGAAAGGTCTCTACCGCAAAAAATTCCGGCATGGAGTAACGTTCGCCCGCGAGTACGGGCGGCGGGCGAACCTGTTTTTCCAAACATTGGAACTCTGCAAGGAATGGGCGCGTGATTTTCTCTACGCACTTCGCAAAGGTCGGATCGACACCATCCCGTATAACATCGCTTACCGAGCGGTCATTCACACCGGGCTTTATCAAGGATTGAAAGAAGGTTCTCGTGGGTAAATATTCAGTTAAAGGATCTCCAGCATTCGATGCACTGATCGATCAGCACATGAAACAGATCGCAGATGAAGTCTGGACGTCTTCGTATTCCAAACACTGGAAGGCATTGGTCCTGCTCGGCGGTTACGGGCGCGGAGAAGGCACACCGCTTACCGTCAAAAACAGCGAAGAAAAGCCGTTCAATGACTACGATCTGGTCGTGGTGACAACCCGATCCGACTCCCTGGTCCGCGGGGCACTCAGGCATTTGGAAAAACGACTGACAGCGCAGCTCGGACTTCCGGTGGATCTCTATCCCTATCTCAAAAAAAATCTTCCGAAATGCGAATTTTCATTGCTCAACTATGAAATGAAATACGGCCATCGTGTCATTCGGGGCGACGAAAAAATCCTCGACCGTATGCCGGATTATCCGCATGACGCCATTCCGCTTTCAGAAGGAACCCGTCTGCTGATGAACCGCGGGAAACTGCTGCTGGACATTAAACGTCGACTGTCTACAGGACAGCCGCTGACCACGGAAGAACGGCTGCGTTTCAGTAAGTTTATTTTCAAAGCCAATCTGGCATTCGGGGACTGCGCCCTGCTGATGCGCAATGCCTACGACATTTCGTATTCGGTCAAAAAAGAACGGATCAGGTCTATTGACCTTCACGGAATTGATGATTCAGAGGGCCTTGTCGACGCCTATCTTGAGGCCGTAAACTTCAAAGAAAACGGGAATTTTCGCCCATACGAAACGGCAAACATTCACTTATGGATGACCGAAACAGTGCGGCGCTTTCTGGATTTCTTCCTTTGGTACGAGCAACGCTCGCTGAACCATAAGTTCCGAACCGTCTCCAAGTACGCCCACGCTTTTCCGAACCTTGGAAACGAAGGGTCCCCGCTGAAAAATGCAGCGCATAATCTGCGCACACTCGGCCTTTACGCGTTGCCTCACCCGCTCATTCACCCGCGCATTCGACTTTATCCTGCCATCGCACTGCTGCTGGATGACACGGCCGATCCAGCAGATGTCCGGTGGCTGCTGGGCTCCCGGCAGCAGACGTTTGAAGGACTCTGCGACGATTTTGTCGATCTCCAGCAAAGGTTTTCATGAAGAAGAAAAAGCTGAGCCTGTTTTTGTTTATCGACGCATTCGGCTGGGAAGTGCGCAAGCGCCACCCTTTTTTCCTTAAAGACCGAACTGTCGATCAAAAAAAACTCGATACCATTCTTGGATATTCATCCGCCTGTGACCCATCGATTATTTCCGGCCGTCTGCCGCAGGACCACCTCATGTGGTCCTCATTTTATTACGATCCCAAGGGGTCTCCATTCAAATGGACCAAGGCACTGGCCATCCTTCCCGATGCCGTTTTCCGCCGCGGACGGGTTCGCCATTATCTGAGTAAATGGATTAAAAAGGCTCAGGGGTTCACCGGCTACTTTCAGCTCTACGGAGTTCCGTTCAAATATCTGCCGCTGTTTAATTATGCGGAGAAAAAACGGATCTGGGAACCGAACGGTCTGCTGCGCGGCGAAACGATTTTTGATGAACTGCACCGCCGGGGAATCCCGCATTACGTTCATGACAGCGCAGTCAACGACGAAACCAAGCTCGCCCGCCTTACGGCGGACATTACAGCACAACGGATCGATTTCGCTTATTGTTCACTGGGAAAGCTCGACGCTTTGATGCACGCGGTCGGCACACAGGACCCTAAAGTGTCCGAACTGATCCATTGGTATGACAAACAACTCGAACAACTGATTCAGACTGCGGAAGAGCACTATGAAGAAGTAGCGTGGTATGTTTTCACAGATCACGGGATGCATGACATCACGGAAGGATACAACCTGATTGCGGACATCCAAGCGACGGGCCTGCGCTGGAATAAAGATTATGTTGCATTCTACGACTCCACCATGGCCCGTTTCTGGTTTCTCAACAAAACTGCCAGAGAAAAAATCACAGATGCATTAACCAACCATTCTAAAGGAAGGATCCTCCCCGAAAATGAACTGAAAGAACAGGGTACTTTCTTTGAAGACGGCATGTATGGAGAGCTCGTTTTCCTGATTAACTCCGGCATTCAGATTGTTCCGAGCTTCATGGGTGTCAAACAGATCAAAGGCATGCATGGGTATCATCCGTCGGATGCCGACTCCGCCGCCGCCATTGCCGCAAACCGGTCTTTACCCGAAGACTTGACAAAAATTCATAAAATCTATCATCTAATGCGGAAGGAGCTTGGCCTAAGTGAGTAATCAATCCGCCCCCAGATCAAAAGAAAAAGACGCCGTTCTGATTGTCGATGATGACGCATTCATGCTGAAGGTTCTCTACCGCGTTCTGCAAAATGATTACACGTTATATCAGGCAGGATCAGCAGAAGAGGCGGTTGAGGTCCTTCGCGGACGGAATGTCAAAGCCATTCTCTGCGATCATGTTCTTCCCGGCCAAACCGGACTTGATTTCCTGATTGCCCTGCGCCAGCGAAATGCTCGCATTAAAAGCGTTCTGTTCAGCGCCGCTCTTGAAACCGAACAGTTTATTAAAGCCATCAACCATGGCCAGGTATTCCGCTTCATCAAAAAGCCGGCATCGCCGACAGACATTCTGTCCGCTGTACGCGAAGCAATCCGACAATATGATATCGAAGACCTTCAGCAACAGATTCAGATCGACCAGAAAGACATCGATAAACAGCTCTACAGCACGGCAGCCCCTTACTGGCTGTATCGCTTGCGGGTGATTGCCCAGCAGTCTTTCCGCTATGGGGCGCCGCTGTTTGGAAATGTACTGGCCCTGCTGCTGGCGCTAGGCGTTATCGCCCTGAGCGTCGGAATCTGCATCATGCTGATCCTCTACTTTGTGAAAAGCTACCTCGGAATCGACATCCTGCACAACAGCCATCTGTTCAACTGATTTCCAAAAATCTGTAAAATCAGCAGTCCAGGCAGGCGGAACGGAACGAAGCACAGCGTTCATCAATCTGCATCCGGTTCAGCTCTGCCAGTCGTTCAAGGCTGAACTCTTCCACACCGAAGGATGCCGTAACGGTCCCATAAGCCATTGCCTGCTGAATGGCGGCGGCATCGGTTTTTCCCGATTCCGCCAGAGCTCCCATCAGGCCGCCGGCAAACGTGTCGCCCGCTCCGGTCGGATCCTTAAAGTCATCAAGTTGATAAGCCGGAATAGAAAAGGATCCCTCGGCAGAGAAAAGGATACTGCCGCTTTCTCCTTTTTTGATCAGCACAAATTCCGGGCCCATTTTCAGAAGCTCGGCAGATGCCTCATTCAGGCAGTCTTTTCCGGTAAAGAGTCGGGCCTCCGATTCGTTGAGAGTCAGCATATCGCATTTACCAACCACCTGAATCAGCTCATCCCGGGCAATGTTGATCCAAAGATCCATAGTATCAATCAGCACAAACTTCGGAGAGTGCAGTTGCTCCAGAACGTGCAGCTGCAATGCCGGGTGAATGTTGGCCAGAAAAAGATACGGAGCATCGCGATATGCCTCCGGCAGCTCCGGAGAAAAATGCTCAAATACATTCAGCTCCGTGAACAGTGTCCGGCGATTATCCATGTTTTTTTCATAAACCCCGGACCAGCGGAAGGTTTTCCCCTCTTCGGTCTGCAGGCCGGAAAGGTCGATTCCCATTCCTTCCCACAGCTCACGGCATTCCTTGGGGAAGTCGGTTCCAACCACACCAACCATACCGGTTTTCACAAAAAAAGAACCGGCGGCACAGGCATAACTGACTGAACCGCCGAGGATTTCCTCCCGTTTTTCACGCGGGGTTTCAATCGTGTCGATGCCGATCGAGCCGACAATCACCAATTCGGGAGCGCTGGAGTTATTCATAGACTTAATCAATTGGAGATGCCGGAGGCGCTCCGACTATTTCCTGAACTTTCACTTTGATTTCACGCACATCCACAATTCCCAGGCCATCACGAATGCTCTCACGCACGCGCCCCTGAAGTTTTTCAGACAACTCGGGAAGCCGGCTGCCGGTCTGAATCTTCACATCCAGATCGATGCAGAGCATATTTTTTTCCGAATGGATTTTCGGGTCCATGCTTACAACAGAACCGAACTCATCACCGATTTTGCGCACAAAATCACGCACGGCATTAATGCTGATGGAAACAGATCCGCTTTCTGATTCGAATGAAATATAGCGCTTGCGCGAGCGGGGCCGTCCAAAGGTTCCCAGATAGACCAGCACCAGCAGAATCAGGATCAGTCCGAATACCACTCCCACAAACGGGCTGTCGGTCATGGTGCTGAAGATAAAGTCACGGAAACCGGTATTGAAACCGTTTCCGTAAACCAGCAGAGCGCTCCAGACCAGCGGGGTCAAAAAAATGAGCGCTCCGGCAAGTGCGTGCAAAAGCTTTTTCATGCTCAGCCCTCCGCCGTTCCGGCCTCTGTCCGGCGCAACCCCTGCACCGACACATTCACCGCCTGCACAACCTTTCCTGTCATATCTTCCACTGCCTGACGAACTTCGGCCTGAAGTTTGCCGCATGTTTCAGGAATATTTACGCCGTATTCCAACACAACCGTCAGTTCGACTGTGATGGTGTTTTCAGACTCCACAGCAACACGAATGCCGCGATCCCTGGGTTTTTTGCCGATGATATCAGCCAGTCCGTCCACCAGCGTTCCGGACAGCTCAACCACACCGGGAACCCGATCGGCAGCTTCATGGGCAATCACTGAGATCACATTGTTATGAATACGAACGGATCCGAGCCCTGCATCATCCTGCTTGGCTTCCGGAACCGGATAATTCTGTCCAGGCGGCAGTGTGGTTTTGTTTTCCTTGTCACTCATGGCAATGTCTCCTTCCTATCGTTCAACGACAAAACTTATCATGCATAAACTTTTCGAGAAAAGCCGTATTATATTCCCCTTTACGGAACCGCTCATCCTGCAGCAAGGCTTCTCCCAGCGGCACACTGGTGTTCGGCCCGCTGATTTCAAACTCCTCCAGTGCACGATGCAGCCGATTCAACGCCTCTTCTCGGGTTGCTCCGCGAGCAATGATCTTGGCAATCATGCTGTCGTAATAAGGAGAAATGGTATAGCCACTGTACACATGGGAATCCACGCGGATTCCAGGGCCACCCGGAAAATGGACCGCTTCCACATTCCCCGGAGACGGCGTGAAGTTCTTATAGGGATCTTCCGCATTGACACGGAATTCAATGGCATGGTGATGAACGCTGACTTCATCCTGCGTAAATGCAAGTTTTTCACCCGCAGCAACACGAATCTGTTCTTTCATCAGATCGATGTCGGTCACTTCCTCACTGACGGTATGCTCCACCTGGATACGAGTATTCATTTCCATGAAATAGAACTTCTGTTCCTTTTCATCGTAGAGAAATTCGATCGTTCCGGCACTGTTGTAATTCACCGCTTTGGCAGCCCGCACAGCAATGGCACCGAGCTCTTCACGCTGCTCATCGGTCAGTGTCGGACACGGGGACTCTTCCACCAGCTTCTGGTGACGACGCTGGATGGAGCAATCGCGCTCACCGAGATGCACCACATTGCCGTGTTTATCGCCAATAATCTGCACTTCCACATGACGAGCCGACTCAATGTATTTTTCCATGAAGCAGTCCGGGTTGCCGAAAGCACTTTCCGCTTCGTTCTGAGCCATCATGAACCCCTGCGCGAGACTGACATCGTTATGCGCCACGCGCATTCCTTTTCCGCCGCCACCGGCCACCGCTTTGATCAGCACGGGATATCCCATGCTGCGGGCCAGCTCGAGAGCCTCATCCTTATCTCTCAGAATGCCTTCGCTACCGGGAGTAATCGGAACCCCCGCGGCTTTCATTGTATCGCGGGCAATCGCTTTATCGCCCATGTTCCGGATCAGATCCGGAGACGGTCCGATAAAGGTGATGTTGCAGCTCTCACAGATTTCCGCGAAATGCGCATTTTCCGCCAAAAAACCGTATCCGGGATGAATGGCATCCACGTCGGTGACCTCGGCCGCGCTGATGATATTGGACACCTTGAGATAACTTTGAGCAGAAGAAGCGGGACCGATGCACACGGCTTCATCAGCCATTTCCACATGCAGGGACTCGGCATCTGCCTCAGAGTAAACCGCAACCGACCGGATTCCCATCTCCTTGCAGGCGCGAATGATCCGCAGAGCAATTTCACCCCGGTTGGCAATCAGTATTTTTTCGAACATAAACAGACCTTGGTTAAATTCAGGAACGTCCCTTACGCCGGGTCGACAAGGAACAGAGGCTGGCCGAACTGCACCGGGCTGGCATTATCGACCAAAATCTTTTTAATAGTTCCTTTTACATCTGCTTTGATCTCATTCATCACCTTCATTGCTTCCACAATGCAAACCACCGTGTCCGCGGTCACTTCCGCACCCACTGCGACAAATGCATCAGCATCAGGAGATGGGGCCGTATAGAATGTTCCAACCATCGGAGATGTAATTTCCACCAGACCTTCGTCGGCAGCAGCGGGAGCCGCCTCGGCAGCCGGAGCTGAAACAGCAGGAGCCGGAGCGACGGACGGAGCGGCAACCATCTGAGGGGCAGCAATGACCTGAGGAGCGTTATCGGAGCCCCGTTTC
The DNA here is from genome assembly GCF_009905215.1 of Tichowtungia aerotolerans. GTDB lineage: Bacteria > Verrucomicrobiota > Kiritimatiellia > Kiritimatiellales > Tichowtungiaceae > Tichowtungia > Tichowtungia aerotolerans. Next base: position 436,902 of record NZ_CP047593.1, read on the forward strand.
ATTTGCAGGGTGCAGGATTCGTCTTCGAGCAGAAATTCAGTCAGATCGTTCTCTTTCATCATCTGAACGACTTTTTTGATATCTTTGAGTTCCATCAGGCATATCTCCTTATTGTTGTTGCGAAAGCGGAAGCTACCATTAAACAGCTTTTGAACGCAAGGTCTCGGGCAGCCCTCGTTGATGGGCATGCGTCACCGCAATGGCCAGCGCATCCGCGGCATCTTCCTGCGGCTGTTCCTTCAGGCCCAGCAGGCGCATCACCATTTTAGCCACCTGTTCTTTGCGGGCTGCACCGACGCCAACCACTGCCTGTTTCACCGACCGGGGCGAATACTCGAAAACCGGCAGCGTCCGCAGCGAACAGCAGGCGAGCACCGAACCGCGCGCCTGGCCCAGGATCATGGCTGTTTTAGCGTTTTTTGCGAAAAAAGCTCCCTCAATGGCGGCTTCGTCGGGTTCAAACTCCGTAATCAGCGAATCGACCTGGCGATGGATTTCGGCCAGGCAGGCGCTGTGTGCCATTGCGGGTTTATTGTGAATCCGTCCATAGGCCAGCGCCCGGAGCTGCTGCCCCTGCACTTCGATGACCGCGACGCCCGAGGAACGCAGGGAAGTATCGATGCCTAAAATCCGGATTTTTTCCATAGGTGAACTTTACAGAACTTTTTCCAAACATTGGAAACAAATGTTCCAACCTTTGGAAACGCTGTATGTAAAAGATCGTTTAGACGAGGGTAAGAATGTCGGGGGCGGTTTTCCCGACCGCAACAGTATGTTCAAAGTGTGCGGAATTGGAGCCGTCTTTGGTAACCGCGGTCCAGTTATCGTCCAGCACTTTGACTTTCGGGCCTCCGATATTGACCATCGGTTCAATGGCAAGCGTCATCCCGGCTTTCAAGACCGGACCGCGGCCCGGTTTGCCAAAGTTTGGGATCTGCGGATCTTCGTGCATATCACGGCCGATCCCGTGACCGACAAACTCGCGTACGACTGAAAATCCGGCTTCTTCAACGGTCCGCTGAATCGCAAATGAAATGTCGCCGAGCCGATTGCCTTCAACCGCTTTGGCAATTCCTGCATCAAGTGCGGCCTGGGTGACTTCCAGCAATCTCTTGTTTTCGTCGGAAATTTTGCCGGCGGCAACGGTTACTGCTGTATCGCCGATAAATCCTTCGTACGTAATGCCGGTATCAATACTGACGATATCGCCCTCGTGAATCACCCGGCGGCCGGGAATTCCATGAACCACTTCTTCATTAACGGAAACACAGATTTGGCCCGGATAACCGTGATAGCCATAAAAAGCACTGACCCCGCCCATTTCACGAATCATCTTTTTGGCGAAATTGCCCAGTTCAATGGTGGGAAGTCCGGGTTCAACCATTGCTGCCAAAGCAGTCCGAAGACGGCCTGTCATTTGATTGACCCGCCGCATGGCTTCAATTTCAGAGGCGGTTTTGATGACAATCATGATTGGTTCCTCAAGCGTTCAGCGCCTCAAGCGACAGCTGGGCAGTTGTTTCAGGGGGATTTCCTGCATCAACATTATGCAGAAGGCCTGATTCTGTATAAAAATCGATCAAAGGAGCGGTCTGCGTTTTATAGACCTCAAGCCGGTTCATGACAGTTTCTTCGTTGTCATCGGCGCGCTGATAAAGTTCACCGCCGTCCAGGTCGCAGATGCCCTCTTCTTTGGGAGGCATGTTAACCACATGGAAGATTGCCCCGCAGGTTTTACAGGTCCGCCGGCCGCACAGGCGCTGCACCAGTGCATCCGGATCAACGACCAAGTTGAGAACATGTGTTACGGTTCCATTAATTCCCGAAAACAGGGTCTGAAGACCTTTCGCCTGTTCAATCGTACGAGGGAATCCGTCGAACATAAATTTTGCATCAACAGGCTCCTGACTGATGCGTTCCTTAATGAGTTCCAGAATCAAATCATCGGACGCCAGCTGCCCATTATCCATACAGGCTTTGACTTCCAAACCAATCGGACTTCCGGAACGAACAGCGGCCCGGAGCATGTCCCCCGTGGAAACATGAATGTACGGAGTGTGTTTCTTCAGCGTTTCGGCCAGCGTGCCTTTCCCGGCACCGGGACCGCCAAGCAGGACGATGGCTTCCATTATCTTCTTCCGGACTTCAGCTTTCCTTTCTTAAGGAAGCCGTCGTAGTGACGCATCAACAGATGCGATTCAATCTGGCGCATGGTATCAAGCATAACACCAACCATAATCAGCAGACTCGTTCCGCCGAAAAACTGAGCAACCGTAAAGGGAATCCCAAACCGTTTGGAAATAACAGAGGGCAGAACCGCAATCACGGTCAGGAAGATCGCGCCGGCAAGAGTAATGCGGGTCATCGTCCGGTCCAGAAACTCAGCCGTCGGTTTCCCAGGACGAATACCGGGAATGTAACCGCCGTGTTTTTTCAGGTCATCACCGATCTGTACCGGGTTGAACTGAGTGGCAACCCAGAAGTAAGAAAAGAAGAGAATCATTACGCCGAACAGGGTCATATACTGCCACGTTCCATAGCTCAGGGCTGCGCCAATCTGCTTGGCACCTTCCCAAGGCAGCATGCTGAAAATCTTGGAAGGGAACATAAGAATGGCCTGCGCAAAGATAATCGGCATAACTCCGGCGTAGTTGACACGCAGCGGCATATAGGTGTGCTGTCCGCCGTAAACCTTGTGCCCGACCACACGTTTGGCATACTGCACAGGAACTCTCTGCTGAGACTGGGTCACGGCAACAACACCGGCAATCACGACCAGAATCATGATGCCCATGGTAACCGCCATAAAGGGCGAATAGCGCACAGCACCGTCTACCGGTTTAAACATGCTGATCATAGCGCCCACAGCAGCCGGAAGACGGCTGATGATATTAACGGTAATGATCATGGAAATACCGTTTCCTATCCCACGCTCTGTGATCTGCTCTCCAAGCCACATCATCAGCAACGTACCGGTAACCATTGTCATCGTGGTCAGCAACAGGAATCCGATTCCGGGAATCTGAACGATCGCCGGATCAAAGAATCCCAATCCATTGGTCATCAGCGCCTTAGCCAGAACAAACGACTGAAAGGCGCAGAGGACAACCGTCAGGTAGCGGGTGTACTGAGTGATCTTTGCGCGTCCGGATTCGCCTTCGCGAGCCAGTTTTTCCAGCGCAGGGACCACAGCAGTCATCAGCTGAATGATAATTGATGCGCTGATATATGGCATAATACCCAGCGCACCAACCGCACAGTTTTGCACGGCCCCACCGCTAAACAGGTTAAACATATCAAAGAAACCGACTCCATTGGCTCCGGAAGCAGCCTCTTCAATCGTCCGGGTGATCATTCCATAATCAACACCGGCAATCGGAATTTTTGCCAAAACACGGCAAAGAAATATAATTCCGAATGTAAAGAGAATGCGCTGGCGCAGTTCCTCAATTTTAAAACTGTTTACGAAGGCGGAAAGCATCGTGTAACCCCGCTGGTAGATTAAATGATTCTGTTAAACGGTCTCGCAGGAACCACCGGCGGCTTCGATCTTTTCTTTAGCCGCTGCGCTGAACGCAGAAGCCTTGACCGAAACTTTTTTGGTGAGCTCTCCGTTCCCGAGAATTTTCACCCCGTCAAAACGGCCTTTGACCAGACCGGCTTCACGCAGTACTGCTTCCGTGATTTCTGCGCCGTCATCGAATTTATCGAGGGCAGCCAGATTAACCGGAGCAAACTCTTTGCGATTGATATTCTTGAAGCCGCGGATCGGAATGCGGCGAGCCATGGGCATCTGGCCCCCTTCAAAGAGCGGCTTGTGCGTTGAGCCTGAGCGGGACATCTGTCCCTTCTGACCGCGAGCACTGGTTTTCCCTTTTCCGGAAGCACGACCACGACCTACACGCAATTTGCGGTGCGTAGATCCTTCAGCCGGTTTAAGTGTATGCAAATCCATTTCTATAACCTCTTACTTATTTACCGCGAACAGCCAGCGCCTCTTCCCGTGTGCGCAGGGATTCGAGAGCAGCCATCGTCGCCTTGGTTACATTCAATTTGTTGTTGCTGCCGAGCGATTTCGCAAGCACATCACGTACTCCAGCCAGCTCAAGCACAGCACGACAGGATCCACCGGCGATTACACCGGTACCTTCAGAAGCCGGACGCAGCAGAACCTGTGCGCCGCCGAATTCACCGATCGCCTCATGCGGAATGGTGGTGCCTTTCATTGTGACCGGCATCAGCGTACGTTTGGCAGATTCTCCCCCTTTGCGAATGGCATCGGTCACCTCATTGGCCTTGCCGAGACCGCAACCAACGCGGCCCTTACCGTCGCCAACCACAACCAATGCACCAAAGCTGAAACGACGTCCACCTTTAACCACCTTGGAGTTGCGGTTGATGTGAACCACGCGCTCTTCGAACTCGGGCTTCTTTTCTTCTCTTTTATCGTTCTTTTTGTCGAATTTTTCTCTCACGTCGGGCGCTCCTGATTTTAAAGATTGAGGCCGGCTTCACGGGCACTGTCAGCCAGCGCACGCATGCGCGAACCGAAAGTAAAGCCGCCACGATCGAAAACCACCTGAGTGATCTCTTTGGCCTTGGCGGCTTCGGCCGCTTTGGTTCCGAGCTCTTTGGCTGTTTCGACCGTACACTTTCCTCCCAGCGAAGATACGGAGCACAGCGTTTTCTGTGCATCGTCGTCGATCACCTGGACGTAGATGTAACGGTTGGAGATGTGAACTGCCATACGCGGACGTTCGGCGGTTCCATGTACTTTGTTCCGCAAACGAAGGTGTCTGCGCTTCCGATAATCTGTTGTGTTTTTGACCTTCATGATTAAGCCACTGCCTTACCTTCTTTGCGGCGGATCTGTTCGCCTTTGTACTTAACACCTTTGCCTTTATAGGGCTCAGCGGGCGAGAAGAGACGGATGCGGGCGGCGACCTGTCCAACCAGGGCTTTGTCGCACCCGGAAACTTTCACCTCGGTTCCCGGACCGTTTACTTCAACGGTGATTCCTGCAGGGATCTCATACTTGATTTCATGGGAAAATCCGAGGGAGAGCACACAGGTTGTCCCCTGCATGACGGCTTTGTAACCAACCCCGCTGATTTCCAGCTCTTTCACATAGCCTTCGTTCACACCAATGATCATATTGCTGATCACACTGCGGATGGTTCCATGCAGCGCGCGGGCCTGTTTGGTTTCCGCAGACCGTGCAACGATCACCTGATTGTCTTCGACAGTCGCTGTGATGACGGCCGGCAGGTCCCAGGCATTTTCGCCTTTCGGTCCTTTAACCGTTACAGTCGACCCGGCAACCTTAACCTCCACTCCGGAGGGGATCGCGATGGGTGTTTTTCCTATTCTAGACATCGTTCGTTCCTCGTTTCAAAATTACCAAATGTAACAAAGCACTTCACCGCCGATATGTTTCCGGCGAGCATCCGTATCGCAGAGAATACCGGACGAGGTGCTCAGAATCGCGGTACCGATTCCGCCCAGCACGCGCGGCACGTCTCCGGCGCCGACATAGTGGCGGCAGCTCGGGCGACTGACACGGCGCAAACCCTGAATAACCGGCTTCTGATCCTCAATATATTTCAGAAACAGCACCAGCGTGGCTTTGCCGTCGATGTTCTCAGTGGTGAATTCCTTGATGTAGCCTTCTTCTTTCAGAATGCGGGCGATTTCGCTTTTCATCTTGGAATGTGGAATCTGAACCGTGTCGTGTCCGGCCATATTGGCGTTGCGGATACGGGTCAGCATATCAGAAATGGGATCGCTCAAATTCATTACTGGTCACCTTTATTTTTCTGTTCGAAGGGCATACCCATGAGGCGAAGCAGTTCAAACGCTTCCTCATTGGTTTCAGCAGTTGTGACGAAGGTCACATCCATCCCATGGATTTTGCGAACCTTGTCCGGATCAATTTCCGGAAAGATGGTCTGTTCCTTCAATCCGAGCGAATAGTTCCCACGGCCGTCGAAAGACCCGGCGGGAATGCCGCGGAAGTCGCGGATACGCGGAAGAGCGATGTTGATGAGCCGATCCAGGAACTCATACATCCGGGCACCGCGGAGGGTAACCTTTCCGGAAAGCGAAACGCCTTCGCGCAGTTTGAAGTTTGAAACACTCCGTTTCGCTTTGATCATCATCGGACGCTGCCCGGTGATCTTGGCGAGGTCCTCCAGTACAGCCGTCAAGACATCACGGTCATACTGCATCCCTACGGAGACGTTAATGGCAATTTTGGAAATCGCCGGAATCTGCATGCGGTTCGCGTAGCTGTATTTCTTCTGCAGCTCCGGAACCACCTTTTCACGATATAATGTTTTCATTGTCGGGGTCATTTCAACGCCAACTCCTCGTAAATGGTTTGGTTGTTTCCTGTTAGTTTACTTTTTTCAGGTTCGACAGGTGAATCGGTGCCTCTTTTTCGATGACGCCGCCCTGAGGGTTATCCTGAGTCTTTCTGATGTGCTTTTTGACAAAGTTCAGTCCTTCAACCAGAGCACAACCGGATTCCGGCAGTACCTGAAGCACCTTCCCGGTATTCCCTTTGTCTTCTCCGGCAATCGCCTGAACGCTGTCGCCTTTCTTAATCTTCTGTGCCATAAAAATTTCTCCCTATCTTAAAGAACTTCCGGCGCCAGCGAAACAACTTTCATGAAGTTGCCGTCACGCAGCTCACGGGCAACCGGTCCGAAGATACGGGTTCCGCGCGGGTTATTGTTGGCGTCGATAATGACGGCCGCATTGGTGTCAAAGCGAAGCACAGAACCGTCCTTGCGGCGGATTGGAGCTTTAGTGCGGACCACCACGGCTTCGAGGACATCGCCCTCTTTCACCATGCCGTGAGGCTGAGCCTCTTTAACCGCCACTTTGATGATTTCGCCGACCTTGGCATAGCGGCGTTTGGTTTTCAATACACGGATACACATAACGCTGCGCGCACCTGTGTTATCCGCCACATTCAATCTGCTCTGAACTTGAATCATTGTTATCCTGCCTTATTTCGAAAGAATTTCAACAAGCCGCCACCGTTTCAGACGGCTGATCGGACGTGTTTCCATAATCCGAACTACACTGCCCACCTGCGCCTCGTTGTTCTCATCATGAGCGTGCACTTTTTTCTGCACCTTGATTTCCTTGCCCAGCAACGGATGCCGAACACGGCGTTCGATGAGCACGGCGATGGTTTTGTTGTTGGATGCGCCGCATACACGGCCCTCACGCACTTTACGATGTCCTCTTGAATCCATCTTTTACCCCTCGGCGGTTGCCGCCTGATTCATGATCGTTTTGATGCGAGCGATCGTGCGACGCACGGTGCGGATCTGCAGCGGATTTTCCAGCTGTCCAGATACCTGCTGAAGCCGCAGGTTAAACAGCTCCTTTTTCGCATCATCGAGCTGCGCCTGCAGCTCGGCGGTTGTCATGTCTTTAAGTTGCTTTGTTTTATTCATTTGACTGCTCTCAATCTCAAATCGGTTAGCCGTGGCGGGTCACAAAACGGACGCGAATCGGCAGTTTCGTGGCAGCCAGGCGCATGGCCACACGGGCCTGTGACTCAGTGACACCGTCCAGCTCGAACAGCATCCGTCCCGGACGCACCACTGAAACCCAGCCCTCAACGCCACCTTTCCCTTTACCCATTCGAACCTCGAGCGGCTTTTTGGTGTAAGGTTTGTCAGGGAAAATCCGAATCCAGAGTTTTCCTTTACGTTTCAGGTTGCGGTTGATGGCCACACGACAGGCCTCAATCTGAATGTTAGTAATCCAGGCGCGCTCCAGAGCCTGCAGACCGAACTGGCCGAACGCAATGGTCGTTCCGGCTTTAGCCATTCCGCGGCGGGAGCCCTTTTGGACTTTCCGATATTTAACTCGTTTGGGCATTAAAGGCATTGGTCAATACTCCTCTTAAACTTCGGCCTTCTCGTCCTTCTTGCAAATCCACACTTTGATGCCGATCGCACCGGCCACGGTGCGGGCAGTTGCAGTACCGTAGTCAATGTCAGCACGCAAGGTATGCAATGGGATCTTTCCTTCTTTATAGCTTTCGGAACGGGACAGCTCAGCGCCCCCCAGACGGCCGGAAGCCATTACTTTGATTCCCTCTGCTCCGGTATCCATCGCCATCTGAATTGCGCGTTTCATGGCGCGGCGGAAGGAAACACGACGCTCCAGCTGCAGAGCAATGTTCTCTGCCACCAGTTTTGCGTCCAGATCAGGGGTTTTCACCTCATCAATTTCAATATAGACTTCTTTTTTAGTCAGGCGGCCCAACTGCTCGCGCAGGCGTTCAATATCTTCACCTTTGCGACCGATCACCAGACCCGGACGGGCCGTGCGAACAGTGACACGAACGCGGTTTGCGTACCGTTCGATGAATACATTGGAGAGCGCCGCATCTTTGAGGCGGGTCTGTACTACTTCGCGGATACGGGTATCTTCAAGAAGCAGGTCGGAGAACTCCTTCTTGCCGGCAAACCAGCGGGAACGCCAGTTCTTATTAACCGCGACACGAAGGCCGATAGGATTTACTTTCTGTCCCAAAACGATTCCCTTTCTTATTTACGGTCGGTTAAAACCACAGTGACGTGAGACGTGCGTTTGCGAATAGGACTTGCCGATCCGCGGGCGCGGGGACGAAAGCGTTTCAGCGTCGGTCCACCGTCAATATATGCGTCTTTTACAATCAGTTTGTCTGCGGAGATCCCTTCATTCGCTTCGGCGTTGGCCGCAGCGGACTTCAAGGTTTTGCCGATCTGAGCGGCAGACTTCTTCGCATTAAACTCGGTAATGCGGAGAGCATCCGCAACCGAGAGCCCTTTGATCGCAGCTGCGACTCCACGGGCTTTCAGCGGAGACATCCGCACATATTTCGTTGTAGCTGAAACTTCCATTTGTCTTTCTCTCGATTTAGCGACCGCCTTTTTCTGCGCAAAGGCGGAAACTATACGTCATTCTTTTTTCAAATCCAGTACTTCTATCAAAAATGTTTACCGCATGGTCTTGTCAGTCGCAATTCCGTGCGTTCTGAAGGCGCGCGTCGGAGCAAATTCGCCCAAACGATGGCCGACCATGTTTTCCGTTACAAAAACCGAAACAAACACTTTGCCGTTATGCACCATAAAGGTGTGCCCGACAAAATCCGGCGCAATCATGGAAGCGCGCGCCCATGTTTTGATCGGTTGTTTTCTTCCAGACGCATCCATCTGTTCCACTTTTTTCAACAGCTTTGCGTCAACAAAAGGACCTTTTTTAAGTGAACGTGCCATAACTTACTTCTTTCTCCGTTCAACAATGAACTGGCTGGATGCTTTCTTGTTCTTGCGGGTGCGTTTGCCTTTGGCGAGCGTGCCCCACGGGGAGGTCGGATGACCACCACCGGAGGTGCGGCCTTCACCACCACCCATCGGATGGTCAACCGGGTTCATCGCCACACCGCGAACGGTCGGGCGAACACCCAGCCAGCGCTTGCGACCGGCTTTACCGCTGACGATATTTTCATGATCCACGTTGCCAACACGACCGATCGTCGCCATGCACTGCGTGCGAATGCGACGAATCTCACCGGACGGCATCTTCAAGTTGGCAAGACCGGCTTCACGGCTCATCAGCTGAGCACCGGTTCCGGCGGAACGCGCAATCTGCGCACCGCAGCCCGGCTCGAGCTCAATATTGTGAACCGTCATTCCCAAAGGAATTTCGGCCAGCGGCAGAGCATTGCCGAGAACCGGTTCAGAACCGGGACCGGAAAACAGGGTTGATCCGACTTCCAGACCGGCCGGAGCAATGATGTAGCGTTTTTCACCATCTGCATAATGCAACAGCGCGATACGGGCCGAACGGTTCGGATCGTATTCGATCGTTGCCACTTTGGCCGGAATCCCGAACTTGTTGCGTTTAAAATCAATCACACGGTAGCGACGTTTATGTCCTCCCCCTTTGTGGCGAGTGGTCAAACGACCGGAACTGTTGCGTCCGCCCGTGCTTTTCTTCGAACGGAGCAGGGAACGCTCCGGAGTGTTTTTGGTTGTAATTTCATCGAACGCGGAGGTCGTCATATGACGGCGACTGGGCGTTGTCGGTTTATATTTTTTAAGTGCCATGGTTCAAACTCCTTACACAAAATCGATCGTGTTGCCTTCGGCGAGCGTAACAACCGCGCGCTTCCAATCAGCGGTTTTGCCGGAACTGGCAGTGCGCTGACGCTTCTTTTTGCCCTGGCGGTTCATGGTGTTCACAGAAACCACTTTCACCTTGAAGAGCTGCTCAACTGCTTCTTTAATTTCCAGCTTGTTTGCGGACGGATTCACTCGGAAGAGGTACTTGTTTTCCTCTTCAGCAAGGCGGGTGCCTTTTTCCGTCAGCAACGCTCTGTCAATTACCTGATAAATATCTTTCATTTTTAAACTCCTCTTTAGGCCACGCGTTTTTCGAGTTTTTCCATCGCAGCCTTGGTGATGAGGATCTGCGGATAGCGAACGACCTGCCAGGTGTTCAAGGTCTCAGCACAGACAACCTCTACATCCTGCCGGTTGCGGGCGGCCAAGCAAATATTCTCATCGAACTCGCTGATAACCAGCAGCGCTTTGCCCTGCACCTCAAGGCTTTTCAGCAGCGAGGTGATCTCTTTGGTTTTCGGAGTCTCCAGTTTCAGATCGTCCAGAACCGTCACTCCACCATCTGCAGCGCGTTCGCCGAAAGCGCGGGCAAAAGCAAGTCGTGCCACTTTTCGAGGCATCTTTTTGCGGACTTTGTGCGGATGCGGTCCCCAGGCAACAGCACCACCGCGCCATACAGGCGACTGACGGTAACCGGCGCGGGCGCGGCCCATGCCTTTCTGTTTCCATGGTTTCTTACCGGATCCGGCAACAGCTCCTTTGCCCTGCGTGTTTGCAGAACCCTGATGCTGATGGGCCTGATAATTGATAACCGACTGAAAGACCGCCTGCGATCCTTTATCGCTTACAGCGAAACTGTCGCTCAACGCGACTTCGCCCAGCGTCTTTCCCTTACAATCTTTAAGTGCCAGCGTACTCATGTTCGTCCTCTCAGATTATTTCTTTTTGAGCGCTTCGCGCAGTACCACCGTACTGCCGTTTGCGCCGGGCACTGCCCCTTTAACCAGAACCAGATTTTCTTCCGGACGAACCTGAATCACTTTCAGGTTCTGAACCGTAATGTTTGTGTTGCCCATCTGTCCGGCCATTTTTTTGCCTTTGAAAACGCGGGCCGGAAATTCGCACTGTCCGATCGAACCCGGAACACGCAGGGTGCTTTTGCCACCGTGGGAGGCACGACCTCCAGCGAATCCGTGACGACGAACAACCCCCTGAAAACCTTTACCTTTGGTCTTACCGATCACATCGACAAACTGAACCTCTTCGAAAACTCCTGCGGTCAGCATGTCGCCGGCTTTGGTTTCATCCTCAGCGCTGACAATCACTTCAGCCAGCTCACGCGTCGGTGCAACACCGGCTTTTTTGAAGTGACCGAGAAGCGACTTGTTCACGCGGTGCTCCTTCTGCTCGCTGAAACCGATCTGAACAGCTTCGTAACCGTCGGTCTCCTGCGTCTTGCGCTGAACCACACTGCACGGCCCGGCTTCAATCACAGTAACAGGCACTCGCTGCCCTTCGTCATTGAAGATCTGGGTCATTCCCAACTTTTTTCCAATTAAACTTTTCATGATGCCACTCAGATTTTAATGGTGATGTCCACACCCGCCGGGAGGTTGAGCTTTTTCAGCTCGTCCACCGTTTTGATGGTCGGGTCAATAATATCCAGCAGACGCTTGTGCGTGCGGATCTCAAACTGTTCCATGGATTTCTTATTTACGAACGGCGAGCGGTTGACCGTGAACCGTTCGATACGGGTCGGCATCGGAATCGGTCCGGCCACACGGGCGCCCGTGCGTTTGGCGGTTTCGACAATATCTTTCGACGAAGCGTCGAGGACGCGGTGGTCAAAAGATTTCAAACGTATACGTATGCGTTGATTATTCATAACTCTTCTCTAGTAGCGGTTTAAAATAGTCTCCTGCATTGAATCAGGGACCGCCTCAAAGCTTTGCGGCTCCATCGTGTAACTGGCCCGTCCTTTGGTCAGAGAGCGCAAGGTTGTAGCATAGCCGAACATTTCTGCCAAGGGCACATCTACATGCACTATCTGAACCGCATCGCGGGCCTCGATCTCGCGAATCCGTCCGCGACGACCGTTTAAATCGTTCATGACATCCCCCAGATGTTCCTCCGGGACGATAATTTCCAACTTCATGATCGGCTCGAGCAACGTCGGGGAAGACTCGCCGACCGCTTCGCGCAGCGCCATAACCGCCGCCGTGCGAAACGCCATCTCTGATGAATCCACCGGATGGGCTTCGCCTCCGGTTACATTCACGTGGATATCCACCAGCGGATAATTTCCCAGCACGCCGGTCATCAGTGCATCAGAGATGCCCTGCCTGATCGGCAGATGGAACTCCGCCGGAATCACTTCATTGGAAACACTTAAATCAATCTGGTTGCCCTCGCCGCGCTGACGCGGGCTCACCTCAATCACCAGCTTTGCGAAATGACCGCGGCCACCGATCTCACGCTCAAAGGTAAACGTGCCGGTTCCAACCTTTTGAGCACTTTCGCGATAAGCTACCACCGGTTTACCGGCATTGGCCCGCACTTTGAATTCGCGCAGAATGCGGTCTTTGATGATCTCAAGGTGAAGTTCACCCATACCGTTAACAATCGTCTGCCCGGTGTCCTCGTTCGTCGTCACACGGAAAGTAGGATCTTCATCCATCATGGACTGGAGGGCGGCAGTCAGGGAATCACGGTCGGCCTGGGTTTTCGGCTCAATCGCCATGGCGATAACCGGTTCTGGAAACTCAATGCTCTCCAGCACAATCGGAGAGTTTTCAACACACAGCGTATCCCCGGTCGTAAACTGTTTCAGCCCTGCAATTGCTCCGATTTCACCGGAGAAAAGAACCTCCACATCCTCGCGGCTGTTGGCATGCAGGCGCAGCAGACGACCGATCTTCTCGCGCTTGCGGGTACGCGGATTGAATACATTCTGGCGCTTTTCGAGCTTGCCGGAATAAATGCGTACAAAAACGAGTTTTCCGACAAATGAATCGGTGGCCATCTTAAAGGCCAGCCCGCTGAGCGGCTCAAAGTCGCTGGCTTCGCGGGTTTCTTCCGCCTCGGTCTTCGGATGAATCCCTTTCACGGCCGGAATATCGACCGGAGACGGCAGATAATCAACCACCGCATCAAGCAAAGGCTGAACTCCTTTGTTTTTCAATGAAGACCCGCAGAGCACGGGAACCATGTCTCCGGAAATTGCGGCACTGCGGATTGCCGGAACCAGCAGATCGGCTGAAACATCAGAATTTTCAAGATAGGCTTCCAGCAGTGTTTCATCGGATTCGGCAGCCTTCTCAACCAGAGCGGCGCGCATTTCCTCTGCTTTGGATGCCAGTTCTTCGGGAACCGGGATTTCGACAACATCGCTGCCGAGGGTTTCTTCACTGAAGGTATAGGCCTTCATATGAACGAGGTCTATTATCCCGCTGAAAGTCTCTGCGGCGCCGATCGGCAGCTGCACCGGCACAGCAGGAGCGGCCAGTTTTTCGCGCATCTGCTGAACGACCGCATCAAAATTAGCTCCCATACGGTCCATCTTGTTGATGAAGGCGAGGCAGGGAACATTATATTTTTTGGCCTGACGCCAGACGGTTTCGGACTGAGGCTGTACGCCTCCCACTCCGCAGAAAACCCCTACGGCGCCGTCCAGCACACGAAGGGATCGTTCCACCTCCACGGTAAAGTCCACATGTCCGGGAGTGTCAATGATGTTGATCTGGCGATCGCGCCAGAAACAGGTGGTTGCGGCGGAAGTAATAGTGATTCCGCGCTCCTGCTCCTGTTCCATCCAGTCCATGACGGCGGTGCCTTCATGCACTTCGCCGATTTTATAAACCCGCCCTGTATAATAGAGAATCCGCTCGGTCGTCGTGGTTTTACCCGCATCGATATGAGCGACAATGCCGATGTTGCGAATCGACGAAAGCGCGCGACCACGTGACGCATCTTCCCTCTGGGAAGGCGCAACGCCGCTACATTTTTTTCCGTCTTTACTCACAACAACACTCATTTTAACTCTCAAAGAACAAGGGGGTGGGATGCATCATCCCATCATTACCAGCGGTAATGAGCGAACGCTTTGTTCGCCTGAGCCATCTTATGCGTATCATCCCGCTTTTTAATGCAGGAACCCTGGTTAGCATACGCATCCAACAGCTCCATAGACAGCGCACGGCGCATCGGCATACCGCGGCGGCCCTTGGAATACTGGATCAGCCAGCGGCTGGCCAGAGCAGTCTGGCGTTTCGGGCCGACTTCCACCGGAACCTGATACGTGGCACCACCGACACGACGGGATTTCACTTCCAGTTTCGGCTTAATGTTTTCCATCGCCTGAGTCAGCACAGCCAACGGATCTTCATCCTTCAGCTTGCTTTGGATATCTTCGAGGGCTCCATACACGATGGAAGCGGCGGTTGCTTTTTTGCCGCGACCCATAATGGCGTTAATCATATAAGCGATCAGCTCGCTGTTGTAGCGGGGATCGGGGGTTAACGTACGTTTTTCTGCTGCGCGTCTTCTTGCCATGATCTAAAAACCTTTACTTATGATTCTTTCGGCTTTTTCGCACCGTATTTTGAACGACCCTGTTTGCGTCCATCCACACCAAGACAGTCCAACGCACCGCGAACGATGTGATAACGAACACCCGGCAAGTCCTTTACACGACCGCCACGAACCAGCACCATGCTGTGTTCCTGCAGGTTGTGGCCTTCACCCGGGATGTAGGCATTGATTTCGCGACCGTTGGTCAAACGGACACGGGCGATTTTACGAAGCGCCGAGTTCGGCTTCTTCGGGGTCTGGGTTTTCACCAAAAGACAAACACCGCGGCGCTGCGGACAGGCGGTCAACGCAGGACACTTTTTCTTCTTCTTAATCGGCGTACGCGGTTTTCTAACAAGCTGATTTACTGTAGGCATAAAAATCCCTTCCTTCAAAAAACGAGCGGCAGATAGTATGTTTCCTCTGTCCGTCCCGCAAGCATTTCATTCATTTTTTTTCACATTTTTTATTTTGCCCGTCCAATACGCGTTTGGACTAAGCCTGTATTACAAAATTCGCACCGCGGCACGGCTCGAAGTATACCGCAATCTCCGGACACCTGCTCAAGAACCGAAGAGACAAACCCTTGGACGTCCCCGCCCCCTGTTACAGGCGGTCGGAACAGCCACAAAACAGATGAAGGTCCCAATGGCCGGGAAAATCGTCCAATCATTTCCCAATGCTCGGAAGGTTCTACCGGATTCTTCCAAAACTTGGAACAAAGAAGCTCGTCTTTTTCCAGCGGCCTGAAAAACAGGAACCGACCCTCGCCCGTCAACACTCCGCATTCCATCCATTATGACCCACCAGAGAGCTTTTTATCGATTTCGCGCAAACGCTTGGCAACATCATTAAGACGGAATTCGATGGAGTTGAGCACCCAGAACTGGAAGTGCTCCACTTTGGTTCCCCGGTGGATCATCCAGATAATTTTGATTGAAACGAGCAGCACGGCCAGCTCAATAGAAAACATCTGCGGCAACGGCACGTGGATATGAAAAATATGGCGCAACAGATCGAGCGCAAAGAGAACCACCATAGCGATAATAAAGATGATATTTACAATATTATCGTGCTTCTGCGAGTGCTTGCCGCCGATCTGTCCAACCAGCCGCCGTATCCGTTCTTTTTCTTTACGAAACTGCTCCAGTTCCTCAATCAGGGAGGCTTGATCTACATTTTTATCAGTGTCCATTGCCATTGTCCGGACTTCCATCTAAAAAAAGGCGAATCAGCTGCGCCCGCTTAATGTCGCGCTCTTCAGGGCTGAGCATGGAACCAGCGGCCTTCTGCAGGTGGGCCGGCTGAATCCGAATCAGCAGCTGATCAATATCGCGCCGGGCAATTTCCGGCATAAGGCCGAGATCAATGCCAAGGCGCAGGCCGGACAACAGGTCGAGCGCTTCGTTGGAGTTCATCATGGCGGCATGCGCCAAAATACCGTAAGCGCGGCCAATATGGTCGTGCACACGGATCTGCTGAGACTCCATCAGGCGCAAACGGGCATTTTTTTCGTGTTCGATCACTTCGAGCACAATCTGGTCGAGATGAGAAATAATCTCGACTTCGGTTTTTCCCAAAGTGATCTGATTGGAAATCTGGAACATGTGGCCGGCGGCTTCAGAGCCTTCGCCCCACATGCCTCGAACAGCCAACCCGATTTTAGAAACGGCATTGATCACGGGCTTAATCTCTTCAGTCAGGCAGAGTCCCGGCAGATGCAGCATCACACTGGCGCGCATACCTGTTCCGACATTGGACGGACAGGCGGTCAGATACCCGAGTTTAGACGAAAAAGCATAGGTCAGTGTTTTTTCAAGGTCATCATCCAGCGCTTCGGCTCCGTCCAGCGCCTTTTGCAAATTCAGCCCCGGCTGCAAAGACTGCAGACGAATATGATCTTCCTCGTTCACCATGACAGCCCGACATTCATCTTCGCTGACAAACAGGCCGCTGCCGCTCTTACGCTCCGCCAGCTCCGCGCTGATCAGGTGCCGTTCGAACAGAAGCTCGCGCTCCAGCGTTTTCAGTTCGTCCATTCGCCAGCGAAGGAATTCCGTATCGGTTTCCATACTGTCGAAGGCCTGCACAACTTCATTCCAAACGCGGTCACGAACTTCTTTGGAAGCCCATCCGGGAAACGTGGTATCGCTGAGGTTGCGGGCCAGGCGCACACGACTGCTGATCACCGGCCCCTCTTCCGGGCCGGATTCGAGCCATCCGCCATGCCGTTCAAGAAGTCCATCGAGCGTCATGCGTCACCGCCTTCCTGTTCTTCCGCCTGCGTGCGGACCTCACTGATCCGATCCCGGATCTCCGCCGCCTTTTCATAGTCCTCGCGGGCGATGGCGGCATCCAGTTCTTTCTGAAACCGGGCAATCTGCGACTTGATACGGGTCTGAAGCCCTTCACGCGCCGGAATCTTGCCGACGTGCTGGCTGCTGTGATGCATGGCTTTGATGGCAACGGCCAGCTCAGCCATGAAAGTGTTGTAGCAGTCCGGGCAGCCGAGGCGCCCGCTCCTGCGGAACTCCTCGCGCGCCATTCCGCAGCGCGGGCAGGACGGACTGAGCTGGTGCTCAATCCCCTGCTTCGCCTCGCCCAGGCCCATCAGGATGTCCGTGATGGAAATCGGGCTGTGAATATCAATGCCCTGCTCCTTGGCGTGCTCCTCGCAGAGATGAACCTCTTTCATCT
Organism: Tichowtungia aerotolerans; assembly: GCF_009905215.1. Classification (GTDB taxonomy): domain Bacteria; phylum Verrucomicrobiota; class Kiritimatiellia; order Kiritimatiellales; family Tichowtungiaceae; genus Tichowtungia; species Tichowtungia aerotolerans. The sequence continues at coordinate 454,301 of NZ_CP047593.1, forward strand.
CGCCGTTTACCACCTGCGTCAGGTGCACAACCGCTTCTTTATCACAAAGGTCACATTTCATAGCATCAAACCCAAACGTTCCAACCCGGACTCTCCATTCAGAATTTTCAGTTTTAAATTTGCTCAGCGTTTAGAGTTCAGGACTCAGAAATCGATTCTGATACCATCTTCCACAACCAGCTTACGGTACGCGTCAACCAGTTTGTGCGTAACCGGGCCGGGTGTTCCGGTCCCGATCGAGCGTTTGTCGAGCTCCACAACAGCGATCACTTCGGCAGCTGTTCCTGTAAGAAACGCTTCATCGGCAGTCCAGATTTCATAGCGCGTCATCACCTGCTCGACCACGTCCAGACCCAACTCGCGCCCCAGCTGCATCACTTTACTGCGGGTGATGCCGTCCAGCGCTCCGCACCAGGTCGGCGGAGTGATCAGCTTATTGCCCTTCACCACGAAAACATTATCCCCGGACGCTTCTGCGACGTACCCCTGCGGATTAAGCAGCAGGCACTCCATCACGCCCGAGTTGATGGCTTCGATTTTCGCCATGATGTTATTGAGATAGTTCAGGCTCTTGACCTTCGGATTGAGCGCTTCAGGCATATTGCGCATGGTGCCGGCCGTAATGATCTTCATGCCGTTGTCGTACATTTCCTGGGGATACAGCTTGATGTTGTCGGCAATGATAATCACCGACGCTTTTTCACACAGGTATGGATTGAGGCCCAGCGTTCCGCTTCCGCGTGTGACGACGTGGCGGATGTACCCGTTTTCAATTCCGTTGGCCCGGCAGGTGTCCACCGTCGCGTCGATCAGCTCCTGCTTCGTCATGCCGATATCCAGAGCAATCACTTTGGCGGAGTCGAGCAGACGATCGATATGCTCGCCAAGAAATGCAATATTCCCGTTGTATACGCGGGTCCCTTCAAAAACACCGTCTCCGTACAGCAGACCGTGATCAAACACCGAAACAACAGCGTCTTTTTTATCTACCAACTGTCCATTCAAAAAAACTTTCATTGTCTGTCCTATTCCTCCAGCTTTCCGTCTTTCAACACCAATTCACGCTGACAGAGCCGGGCCACATCCTCGTTGTGCGTCACCAGAATCAGTGTCAACTGTTCAGATTGTGCTAAATCAAAGAGGTTATGCAATACGTTTTCGCCAGTGTGTGAATCCAAATTCCCGGTCGGTTCGTCTGCCAGAATCAAATCCGGCTCATTCATCAGGGCCCGTGCCAGCGCCACGCGCTGCTGCTCGCCGCCCGAAAGTTCCATGGGCCGGTGATCCATGCGCCCGCAGAGGCCCACGCGATCCAGCAGATGTTCCGCGCGTGTTTTGGCGTCTTTCCGGCGCGCCGCCATTGACGGCAGAATCACATTCTGGAGCACATCGAGCTCCGGCAGCAGATGATAGCTCTGGAAAATGAATCCGCAGCGGTTCGCGCGAAACGCGGCACGCTTCGGAGCTTTCATCGAAACCAGGCTGTTGCCTTCGAACTGCACATCGCCCGAATCCGGTTTATCCAGCCCTCCAAGGAGATGCAGCAGCGTACTTTTTCCCGATCCGCTCGCCCCCATCACCGACAGCGTCTCACCACGCTGAACGCTCAGCGACACTCCGTGAAGCACCTCAACCGTCCGCTTTCCAATCCGGTAGTTCTTGTGTACCTCTTCTGCTTTTAAGATTTCACTCATTTAAATTCTCACGTCAAACTGGACTTTTTCCAATCCTTGGAAACTTTAAATTACAAGAGCTGCCCCATGGTTTTTTCTTTAAATTCTCCAAGTCGCTCGATCAGTTGAACCCGGTCTTCTCCGTCAGAGAGATCCTTTTCCCAATACTCAAGCAGCTCGTCGGCAAGGTCAACAACGGCTGTTTTGGGACTATCAACGTCTTTTCGAGGTAAAACGCAACAATACACCCCATTATATTTTATATCCAAAGCATTGTTTAAAAAAGCGAGGGCACGTTCCTGGTCGCGCAATTCCGGGGAATCGCAATTCACCAAAAACAGAGAATAAACCAACATCATTCCCGGGCGGTTCGACCGATGCTCAACGGCATCTTCAAAAAGTCGATTGGCTTCACGCTCGTCTTTCTCCACGCCCAGCCCGCGAGCATAACATTGCGCAAGCATATGTTTCGCCAACACTTCGCCCTGATCGGCAGCCAGCTGTAAATAACGGGCGGCTTCGCTCCAGTCCTGAGGAGCGCCCAGTCCGAAGGCACAGCAGCGGCCCATCTCAGTCTGGTCATATTTTGTTCCGGTATCTGCTCCGATTCGAAACAATCGAGCCGCCTCAACCGTATTCGTCTCGCCGCCAGCTCCTCGCTGCAAGCAGCGAGCCAATGCGCGCCGGCCAGGATCATAATCATGTTCCCATGACTTTCTGTACCAAGCCACTGCCATCACAGCATTGGCACCGCATCCCCTGCCATGTTCATAACAGGACGCGACCTCATACATAGAAGCGGCGTATCCCATATCGGCACTCGTCCTGAAAGCAGATAACATTCTTTCGTCATACTGCTTCAACCGCCTTTTACAGCGGCCGATGCGATAATAGGTGTAGCGATACGCCGGATCCAGCGCAGCAGATTTTTCATACTTTTCCAACGCTTCCTCATATTGCTTCATTTCGTAGAGGGTGTTCGCCCACTGCCGCCAATAATCGGAATCGTCTGGATCCTGCTCGATGCATTTTTCCCATGCTGCACAGGAATCCTCGTAGCGCTTCATTTTCTTTAAGGTGTTCGCCAGCCCCTGATAGGTCCACCCTGTGGGCGACATCTCGACAGCAATCTTCCGATGCTTTATTGCCTCATCATATTCATCGAGATACTCCGTCAGAATATTCGCATACGTGTGATGAACCATGACCGAAGCAACAGTAAAGCGGCTCAGCAGTTTTTCATATCGCTGCTTCCCCGGCTCACCTTCTTTCTGCGCCCGGCACTGGATTGCGGAGAGCCAAAGCAGATAAACATTGTCGGAATTTTCATCCGACAGCTGAATCAGCCTGGCCAGACTTCCATCCGGCACGACTTCCTGATCCAGCTGCAGAGCCAGATCGGAAGCCTCAGAGATCACACTGCCGGCCGGCGCGTTCTGTAACAGAAAATGAAAGCACTTTGAGGCCAGCCGCTTGTTCCATCGGGACCGGCCCATAACGGCTTCTGCAAAAAGAAGTTCTGAATTTTCGACATCTCGATACGCGGTCCACCCGACCACTTCCTCCGCTTCCATCTGGTTGCCTTCATCCAGCAGGGAAAAGGCTTTATCGAGCGCTTCCTCTGCCGAATAGAACATATACTGTTTAGCCACGGCTCGACGCTTCGGACTGTAAACAACAGATGCAATCTGCTCGCTGAGAAGTTCCGAAGAAATCGATGTGCTTCCTCGACAAATCGACCGGATCCGAAAAAACGCCCCAGCAACCCAACAGAGAGCAACAGCCGCGGTCAGAATGATCAAAAAAAACCGGAGCTTCCTTCCCATCACTCATTCCTCAACGCTTCAACGGGTTCAAGGCGGGCAGCGCGCCAGGCGGGAACAAGACCGGCGAGCGTGCAGATGACAAGCACGGTGGAGCAAACGGTGATCACATCGCTAATGGTTGTATGCGCAGGAATCTGACTGAGCTGATAAAGCTCTTTCGGCAGCAGGTCGACCCGGAACTGCGCAGAAATAAAGTTGAGCAGCTCATTGCGATATTTCAGAGCCAGCAACCCGAGGCCGAGGCCGAGGCCCGTGCCAATGACGCCCTGCACCGCACCGATCCATAGAAAAATGGCGACGATCCGGCGATTTGCAAAACCAAGCGCTTTGAGCAGTCCGATTTCGTGGGTTTTCTGAACCGTCAGCGTAATCAGCGTATTAGTGATGCCGAACGCCGCTACGATGGTGATAAAGATCAGCAGGAAAAACATCATGTTTTTCTCCGTCTGGAGCGCCGTAAACATCTGCCGATTCAGGTCAATCCAGCTGCGAACGTCAAAATACGGACCGAGCCCCTGTTTGAGCTGATGCGCAATACGCGGTGCATCCATCGGATTATCCGTCATAATCTGAAGACAGTGCACGCCCTGCTCCACATTAAAAACAGACCGCGCCGTGTCGAGGGAGGTCAGGACCACATTGGCGTCAAACTCCCACATGCCGACCTCAAAAATCCCGCTGATCGTCAGCTCTTCCGGCAGGCGCAGCTCGTCCTGTGACACAAAATTCTGCGGAGAATACACCCGCAGCGAATCGCCGATATCGAGCCCAAGGCGCAGTGCGAGGTCACGACCGATCACAATCTCCCCATACCCGATTGAAAACGCACCTTTCACAACATGATCCGGCACCTTGCTCACCGTCCGCTCGAGTTCGGAATCAATCCCGCGCAGCATCGGCGTGTGAACATTGTCACTTTCGGTTTGGATAAACACAAATCCTTCGAGGTTCGGCGCGGCCCCGGTAATGCCCTTCACTTTTTTAACAGCAGTCAGCAGTTTGGCCGGCTGCTCAATCACACCTCCGTATTCCGTCACTTTGACGTGGGCGTTGAAACTGAGAATTTTTTCGCGCCAGGTCTCATCAAAACCGGTCATTACAGACAGCACAATGATGAGCACCGCAACACCGAGTGTAACGCCGAGCAGCGACAGCAGCGTAACCACCGACAGAAACGATCGCTTCGGTTTCAAATACTTAAATGCCAAAAACAGGGAAAAAGAACTTTTCATAGAGAGCTGCATCCTACACAGCCTATCGGCGGAATAAAAGTTTCCAAACCTTGGAAAAACAAAAAAACAGCGTAGACTTTTTCTTATGAAAAGGAGGCGGATCATGAATCGTGCTTTTTTGATTTCAGCAGCAATGATCGCTCTCGCCGTTTCCGCGGAAGAACCGACCGTTCAAACCTATCCCGTCCGCTTCACCGACCCGCAGGAAGCGGCGGAAATCATCCAGCTCATGCTGCCCTCCACCAACAATCTCCAGATCCAGGCCATCGACCGCAAACTGATCGTGAAAGGAACCGCCGAACAGCAGAAAAACATACAGCAAATGCTCAGCGAACTGGATGCCCCGCCGAAAAACATTCAGATCAATGTTCAGCTCGACAGCAGCGAAAACTCGGTCAAAAGAACCGCCCGCGGCTATCCGCGCGGCCCTGTCACCATTCGCAACGGGGAAATTCACGCAACCATAGGCGGCCGTTTTCGCAACCAAAGAACCACCGTCAACGAAACGACCACCCAGATGCTGGTCGCCATGGACGGACGTTCCGCCACCCTGCGCGTCGGGGAACGGGTTCCGTATGCCGCGTGGCTGGTCGAATATGGCCATCGCTACGGATATATCCGCGAAGCCCACATAGAATGGCAGGATGTCGGATCATTTCTGGCAGTGGAACCGACTATTGTCAGCCCCGGACTGATTCGCATCCGGGTCATTCCGGAACTGAGCGGACGACTTCAGGACGGAAGCCGCGAAACCATCCAGTTCACCCATTTGGCAACGGAAGTGACGGCGGGAGACGGACAAACCATCCACATCGGCGGATTCAATCAGGACAGGGATTTCAACTCTCACTTCTTCATCGGCGGATCATCTGATGACGAATCCATTAATACAGATATCACGCTGACGCCGCACATCCTCGAATAAAGATGCTGAATCGGCCACTCCGGAACCCTGTCTCCAAACCCTGAGAGAATTCTTTCCAAGGTTTGGAAATATCGACATAGCACAACCCCACTCTGCAAAAACACTTTTCATTTTTTAAATACTCATTAAAATGCCCGCGTATTTTGGCGGGTTTGTGTTAAAAGCATGCCGCTCCAGGTCAGGGTTGCGGTTAAACCGTCGTCAGATTCGAACTAAAGGGAGATGAAAATGAGTCGCGAAAGCAAATGTCCAGTAACCGGAAACGTCGGGAAACGTCCTGACATGAACAGTGCTAAAAGCAACAAGGACTGGTGGCCGAACCAGTTGAACTTGAAAATACTCCACCAGAACCCGCCCGCTCTCAACCCTCTCGACGAAGACTTCAACTACGCAGAAGAGTTCAAGAAACTCAATCTGAAGGCTGTAAAAAAGGATCTTAAAAAACTCATGACCGACTCGCAGGAGTGGTGGCCGGCAGATTTCGGAAACTACGGTCCGCTGTTCATCCGCATGGCATGGCATTCCGCCGGAACCTACCGGACCGGTGACGGCCGCGGCGGAGGCGGCACCGGTAATCAGCGCCTTGCACCGCTCAACAGCTGGCCCGACAACTGCAATCTCGACAAAGCGCGCCGCCTGATCTGGCCGATTAAACAGAAATACGGCGACCGAATCTCATGGGCCGACCTGATCATTCTCACCGGCAACGTGGCGTTGGAAACCATGGGCTTCAAGACCTTCGGCTTCGGCGGTGGACGCGAGGACATCTGGGAACCGGAAGAGGATGTCTACTGGGGCTCCGAAAAAGAATGGCTGGCCGATGACAACCGGGATCTGGATCCGAAGAAAAAGGACAACCCTCTGGCGGCGGTTCAGATGGGACTGATTTATGTAAACCCCGAAGGACCGGGAGGAAATCCCGATCCTGTTCTGGCAGCAAAGGATATTCGAAACTCGTTTGCGCGAATGGCAATGAATGATGAGGAAACTGTTGCACTGATTGCCGGGGGACATACGTTCGGCAAAACTCATGGCGCAGGCCCTGCAACCCACGTCGGTCCGGAACCGGAAGCCGCCCCGCTTGAACAGCAGGGTCTCGGCTGGAAGAGTTCCTTTAAAACGGGAAAAGGCGGCGACACCATTACTGACGGCGAAGAAGTCACCTGGACTCAGGCTCCGACTCAGTGGAGCAATTATTTCTTCGATAACCTGTTCAACTATGAATGGGAACTCACCAAGAGTCCCGCAGGAGCCTACCAGTGGGTTGCGAAAGACGCTCCGGAAGATGTGCCCGACGCGCATAACCCAAAGAAGAAACACCGCCCGACCATGCTGACGACAGACCTGTCGCTGCGTTTCGATCCGGAATATGAAAAAATATCGCGTCGATTCCATGAAAACCCGGATGAATTCGCCGATGCATTCGCCCGCGCGTGGTTCAAACTGACCCATCGCGATATGGGACCGAAGTCGCGTTATCTCGGCCCGGAGGTTCCGAAAGAAGACCTGATCTGGCAGGACCCGATTCCGGCGGTTGACCACAAGCTGATCAACTCTGCCGACATCAAAGACCTGAAAGCAAAGATCCTGAAGTCCGGCTTATCGATTTCCGATCTGGTTTCGACGGCATGGGCTTCGGCGTCGACCTTCCGGGGTTCCGACAAGCGCGGCGGAGCCAACGGCGCACGCATCCGGCTCGCTCCGCAAAAAGACTGGCCGGTCAACCAGCCGAAACGGCTGGCGAGAGTCCTCAAAACGCTCGAAGGCATCCAAAAGGCATTCAACAAAGCGCACAATAAGAAAAAAGTATCACTGGCCGACCTGATCGTTCTTGGCGGTTGTGCGGCCGTGGAAGAAGCCGCCGCTAAAGCCGGCCACAAGGTCAAGGTCCCATTCACGCCGGGTCGCATGGATGCATCGGCGAAACAGACGGATACAGAATCGTTCACCGTGCTCGAATCGATGGCGGACGGCTTCAGGAACTACCTCCCACAGAAATATGCAGTCTCAGCCGGGGCACTTCTGATCGACAAAGCGCAGCTGCTGACATTAACCGCCCCGGAAATGACCGTGCTCATTGGCGGCCTGCGCGTGCTGAATGCAAACTTCAAAAAGTCGAAAAACGGAGTCTTCACCAAACAAAAGGAAACGCTCTCCAACGACTTCTTCGTCAACCTGCTTGATATGGGCACAGAGTGGAAACCCTCTGCAAAGGATGAAGACGTTTATGAGGGGTTCGATCGCAAGACAGGAAAACTGAAATGGACCGGTTCTCAGGTGGACCTCATCTTCGGCGCAAATTCCCAGCTGCGGGCCATCGCGGAAGTGTACGGAAGCGCAACCTCGCAGAAAAAGTTCGTGAAGGATTTTGTTTCCGCGTGGAGCAAAGTCATGAACCTCGACCGCTTTGATCTTGCCTGATGACAACAAACCCTGTTTCCAAACCCTGGAAAACCCCTTTCCAAGGTTTGGAACGGTTCGTGTCCGTTTGTAATTAAAAAACCGCCAATCAGCGGTTTCTTTTCCCCTTGCCTCTGCGGGCGTGAGGACGAAGCTGCTTCATCTGAGTGCGGCGCTCAGCGAGGCCGCGGATCACGGGAACCGGCTTGCCGGTTTCGTAGTCGAGGCCGGTATAATAGGTCGCGGCGGCCGCGGTCATCGGCAGCGGGATAAAATCCTGTACCTGCTGCAGCTTCCACTCCTCTTCACGCACAAACTGCTCAACCGCCTTCATCTCTTTCTCGGTCGAACCCGGGAAGTTGGAAATGAAGTACGGAACCAGATACTGCTTCTTGCCGGCCTTGCGACTTTCCTTCTCAAACGCCTTCTGAAATTCAAGAAAACACTGTGGTCCCGGCTTGCGCATTTTTTTGAGCACCTCGGCGTGCATGTGTTCCGGTGCCACTTTCAGATGACCCGATACGTGATACTTCGCCAGCTCGCGAATGTACTCCGGAGTGCGCAGCGCCACATCCATGCGAATCCCTGACTGCACAAAAACGTGTTTCACTTTTTCGAGCTCGCGCACTCGGCGCATCAGATGAATCGCCGCTGTTGCGTCCAGCTCAAGGTTCGGACAGATCGCGGGATACAGGCAGCTCGACCGTTTACAGGTTTTGCACGCCTCGCAAACGCCGTTGATGCATCCATATAAATTCGCCGTCGGCCCGCCAATGTCTGTTACGGTGCCGTGGAACCACGGCTGATTGCTCAATTCTTTCACTTCACGCACCACCGAATCTTCAGACCGACTCGTCAGAAAACGACCCTGATGAAGACCTAAGCCGCAGAAGGCGCACCCGCCGCCGCAGCCGCGCACAACCGTCACCGATTCCTTAATCATCGTATACGCCGGAATCTTTTCCTTATACGATGGATGCGCAGCCCGCACATACGGCAGTTCGTAGACCCGATCCATGTCCTCCGTCGAAAGCGGCTCAGCCGGCGGCTCAATCAGCACCGCGCGCGCACCGTGCATCTGCACCAGCGGTCTGCCGGAAAACGGATTCTGTTCGCGCTCTGTCAGGCGCGTCAGCTCTCGCACCTTTGCTTTGTCCGTCTTGCACTCTTCAAACGAAGGAAGCACCACACATGCGGACAAATCGAGCGAGTTGGTTTCTTTGCCACCGAGAAAACGTGCCGTACCGGGAATCCCTGCCAGCGCTTCACCGTCATTCACCCGCCGAGCCGTTTCTCGAATCGCGCGCTCGCCCATGCCGTAGACCAGCAGGTCCGCCTTGGAATCCGCCAGAACCGACGGGCGCAGCTTATCCTGCCAGTAATCGTAGTGAACCGTACGACGCATGCTGGCCTCAATGCCGCCAAGCACCGTGGTTACTCCCGGAAAAACTTTTTTGACCAACTGCGTATAAACCATCGATGCCAGATTCGGTCGTTTCCCGACCACGCCGCCGGGCGTGTAGGAATCCTCTTTACGTTTGCGGCGCGCAGCGGTGTAGTTCGAGAGCATCGAATCCAGATTGCCCGCCGTAATCCCACAAAAAAGACGCGGACGGCCCATCACGGTCAACGACTCGGGATCGGCCCAGTCCGGCTGGGAAATAATGCCGACGCGCCAGCCGTCAGCCTCGAGCACACGGCCGATCACCGCCGCGCCAAACGCCGGATGGTCCACATACGCGTCACCGGTAATCACCAGTACGTCGAGCTCATCCCATCCGCGCGCATCCATCTCCCTCCGGGACATGGGTAAAAACTGTTGTTCTTTAGACATTGGGAAACAGCGTCTCATATTTTCCAATGCTTGGGAATCCAATCTGTGCAGCAACACAATGGCGTCCAAATCCTGGAAACGGCTCAAAGAATCGGCGCGGCAAGGCCGTTGATGACTTTGAGAATCCGGGTCTGGGTTTCGTTGGGCGCAGCCAGCGTTTCGTCTTCCGGGAAACTGCCGACATTCTGATAATGCGTATAGAAATCGGGGTGACCCGGCGACAGCGGCGCCATTCCCGCCAGCAGATCAAAACTGGCCGTGTTGCGAATCGGCCACAGGTCCGCCGGAATAGAAGCCGAAATCCTCTCGAAAAAGGAATTCACCTTGTCCAGGCTGAGCGGAATTTCCCGACGGGCGATCACCCAGCTGTTGCCCGCCCGCATGTCGTTCTCGATATTTTCCTGGACCAACCCGGCGATTTTCGGGTCATAAATCAGCAGGCCGACCTCTGTGTTCAAATTGGCCGACCGCGGATCCAGATTAAAGGTCCCGATGTAAGCCACACGCCCATCCATCACAAACGATTTTGCATGAATACAGAGGTATGGCTGTTTTTTCTTTTCTCCCGCGGCGGCTTTCTGCTCCGCCAGCGCCTTCATTTTTGGATAGGCAGGAAAAACGGTCAGTAAATTGCCAGGCAGCGGTCTGTATTCATAGATATGGAATCCGAGGTCTTCGATGTAGAGCGACCGCCATTTGTAATTCGCGGAGTAAGCCATAATATTGTCGGTTGCTCCAAAACTGTTCGACGAAACCTTCACCTTCAAATCCGGATTTTCCGCTTTTTTCCGCAGGAAAAAATCCCGCATCGGCTTGTCCAGCACCAGATAGGGACTCTGCAGCACCAGCTCATCGTTCCAGTTTTCCAGCTCCTTGCGCAGTCGGGCGGTAATAACGCCGTCTCCGTTCAGTCCCCATCGGGAATTTTTGCCCGGCTTATCGCAAATAAAATCCACTCGCTGCGCCGGAAGAAGGACATCCGCAAAGCGGTCCTGAATCTGCGCGGCATCGTCGGCCATCGGACTCAGCTCATCAAAAAAGCCGTGCAGCTCAAACTCATCCCATGTTTCGTAGCGGGTAAATCCGCCGGCTTCCAGCCGCTTGCGAACATCGAGCAAATCATGTCCAGCAACCGCATAGTTATAGCCCCAGAACTGTTCAAACGATTTCTCGATATCGCGCACCACCGGACCGACCACCAGCACATCACGGTCCTTGAAATTCATGCCGATCGAAAAATCATAATAGGTGTTTTCAATATTACGACCGCCCGTGATCGCAACTTTCCCGTCCACCGTAATAATCTTGTTATGCATCCGCTGATTCGTATTCCGGAATGCAAACAGCACATCCATCAACCCGCGAAGTTTGGACGGGTTCAGCCGATCTCCCATCGGGCGATAATATTTCAGTTCCAGATTCGGATGCACATCCGCCAAAAATGCCGCCAGATCCCGATCCTTGTCCGACGCGATATGATCCGTAATCATTCGGACCTTCACACCGCGCTTCGCCGCCTGAATCAGCTCATACATAAACAGGCGCCCGCACTCGTCATTGGTCAGAATGAACGTCTGGACATCAATCGACTTCTTTGCATTACGGAACAGGTGCACCCGAAGCAGCATCGCATCGTATCCGCTGTTTACAATCGCCACCCGATTCGTTCCGTCCTGCGGCCCGAACAGCGGCGATTCCGCCGCCGCTCCGATCGCTGCCGCCAGAAACACCAAACACAAAAACCGTTTCATTTCCTGTCTCCTGCCGAAAACCCGAATTTCCAACCCCTGAAAAAACCTTCCCAGATTTTCCAAACATTGGAAAATATATTCGACCTTCCGGGAGGAGCCTGCCTAGTATGCCGCTTTAATATAGATAGACGACTCATGCAAAAACAAGATACCGACCTTTTTCTCAGTATTTACAGAAATATGCTGGCATCGCGGAAAGCCGACGCTGTGCAGGAGGACGCCGCCCAGCGCGGAGAAGCCTTTTTCTACATTCCTTCGTCCGGTCACGAGGCAATGGCCGCACTGGCTCCGCACCTGACGGAAGCGGACTGGCTGCACTGCCACTACCGCGACCGCGCACTGATGCTCGCCCGCGGCGTCACGCTGACCGATGTTCTCCTTGACCTGCTCGGGAAATCCGGGTCGCCGTCGGAAGGCCGCCGCATGCCCGCGTTTGCCAACAGCCATGCGCTGCGTCTGCTGAGTGCACCAACCTGCGTGGCCAATAACGCCCTGCAGGCTGTCGGCGTCGCCCAGGCCGTTAAAGCAAAAGGCGAAATCGTCTACTGCGGAATCGGCGACGGAGGAACTCAGGAAGGCGAATATCTCGAAGCAATCGCAGAAGCTGTCCGTTCCGAACTGCCCGTTCTGTTTGTGGTGCAGAACAACAAATACGCACTCTCCACTCTGTCCAAGGGCCGCACCTTCTTCTCGCGTCCCGATGGAGATGCGGATGAATTTTACGGAATTCCAATTCTGCGCTGCGACGGCACCAATGCCGTCGAAACCCATGCGGTTTTCGGGGAAGCGGTTTCCAAGGTTCGGAAAAACCAGCCCCAGATTGTTGTGATGGACGTTGAGCGGCTGATGAGCCACACCAACGCCGACGACCACTCGCTCTACCGCTCGGCCGAAGATATCCGCGAGATGCTCGAAAACTCCGATCCGATCCTGATTCTGGCGGAAAAGCTGATCGAAGCCGGCATTCCGGAAGATGAGCTGAAAAAGATCGAACACGAGATCAACCACGAACTCGACGAAGCCTTTACCGCCGCGCGCAAAGCGCCGATCTGCCAAACCGAGCTGCATGCCAAAAAGCCGATTGTCTCAGGAAAAGAGGAACAGCGTGCTGACGGCGACGCCCTGACGATGATTGAGGCAATGCGCTCGGTAATCCGCGCCCGCCTCGACAGCGATCCGGATGCTTATTTTTATGGCGAAGATATTGAAGACCCCAAAGGTGATGTGTTCGGCCTCACCCGCGGCGTCGGCAAGGATTTCCCGAAGCAGGTGGTCAATTCGCCGCTGAGTGAAGCGACGATTGTCGGCGCGGCTATCGGCCAGTCGCTGACGGGCAAAAAGCCGGTCGCCTGCATTCAGTTTGTCGACTTTATGCTGCCGGCCTTCAACCAGATAGCCGCCGAGCTCGGCGCGATGTGGTGGCGCACCAACGGACAGTGGGAATGCCCGGTTACGGTGATGGCCATTTGCGGCGGCTACCGCCCCGGCCTCGGACCGTACCATGCGCAGACCTTTGATGCCACCTTCGCGCATATTCCCGGCCTCGACGTACTGATGCCGTCGACTGCCGCCGATGCCGCCGGCCTGCTCAACGCTTCGTTCGAGTCAGGTCGTCCGACGATTTTTCTCTTCCCGAAAAACCTGATCAATGACCGCTCGGTCTGCTGTGCAGACAACGCTGCCGAACAGTTTGTACCGATCGGAAAAGCGCGCGTGACGCGCCCTGGCAAAGACCTGACTATTGTCAGCTGGGGCTCCACCATGCCGCTGTGCGAAAAAACCGCCGATGCACTCGAAGAAGCCGGTGCTTTTGCGGAGCTGATCGACCTGCGTTCCCTCTCTCCGTGGGATCAGGAAACCGTCCTCTCTTCCGCACAAAAAACCGGCAAACTGCTGGTCGTCCACGAAGACAATCACACCTGCGGACTCGGCGGCGAAATCCTCGCCACCGTGGCCGAAAAAACCGACGGCATCAAAATGGCGCGCGTTGCGCGGGCCGACACCTACATCCCCTACCACTTTGAAAGCCAGATCGACGTCCTGCCCTCATTCAAAAGCGTGCTCACCCAAGCCGCCGAACTGACCGGCTATTCACTTGAATGGCAGAAGCCGGTCGAGGAAGCCGAGGGCATGGTCACAGTCAATGCAATCGGATCCAGCCCGTCTGATAAAACAGTGACGATCACAGAACTGCAGGTGGAAGCCGGACAAGCCGTACAGGCCGGCGACATTCTCGCTTCGGTGGAAGCCGACAAAGCCACGATGGAAATTTCCACACCGGTTGACGGCATCGTCGAAGAACTGCTTCTGGAAGAAGGCGATTCCGTTGATGTCGGCACACCGCTGGCGCGCATCAAAACAGAAGAAACCGACCTGATCAAAAAGCCGGTTACATCGGAAAACCCCGGCACCCCGATTCTGGAAAAACTGTTTTCTGCAGACATTCCAAGCATTGAAAAAACCGTTTCCGAAGTTCGGAAACCGATTCTTCTTTCGTCGATTTCCACGGTGCTTGGTGCACGTAAGATTGTGAACGAGGATCTGGTGAACCCGAATGACGAATGGGATTCGGCCGCCATCCAGAAACGAACCGGGATCGAAACGCGCTACTGGATCGATGGAACCCAGGATGTCACATCCATGGCCGTACAGGCCGTGCGTGACCTGCTGGCCAAGGAACGGCTGGAACCGTCCGATATTGACGCGTTGGTTTGCTCAACCGGAACGCCGACGGCCATGACTCCGTCGCTCGCCTGCCGCGTTCTGCGCGCACTCTCGCCCGAAAAAGGCGAACTCTTGATGCAGGCGCACGACGTAAACGCCGCCTGTTCCGGATATATGTACGCCCTGCAGAATGCAGTCGACATCCTGCGCGATGATCCATCGAAAAAAGTTATCGTCATCACCGCCGAGACGCTGTCGCCAATGATCAACCACGACGACCCGAAAACCAGCGTTCTTTTCGGCGACGCGGCAACCGCATCCCTGCTCTCCTGCGAACCGCGGCAAGGAAACATTAACGCGCTCGTTAACCGTCCGGTTCTTTCCGCAAAAGGCGTCGCTGACAAAGTGCTCTACGTACCCAATATGGGAAGCGAAGAAAAAATTGCGATGGAAGGCCTCACGGTCTTCAAGGTCGCGGTGAAGAAGATGATCGATATGCTGTCCAAAGCATGCGCCGACCGCGGCATTGCTGTGGACGAACTCGACCAGATCGTTCCACATCAGGCCAACGAACGGATTATCGAAGCCATCCGCAAAACGATCAAATATCCGCCGGAGAAAATGTTCAACCACATCTGCAAATACGCAAACACATCGTCGAACACAATTCCGTTTGCTCTGACCGAACTGATGCCGCAGCTCGAAAAAGACGCGCGAGTCGGCCTGACCGCCTTTGGCGGCGGCTTTACCTTCGGTGCCGCAGTAATTGAAAAGCAGTAGATTCCAAAGGCAGGACAGGCTCGGCGATAAAAGCTCCGAGGTTTGAAAAGAAGCTAATCGAGAGCGATTTCCTGCTGGTATTCCGGGACTTCGCAGTTCCATCCGGTTTTTTCTGCAAGCAGTTTCCTGAAGGCTCCGGCGGCTTTCGGCTCGCCGTGTGTCACAAATACACGGCGCGGCGGCTTTTTCATGGAGGTGATCCAGCGCAGCAGCTCTTCCTGGTCGGCATGCGCGGAAAAGCCGTTTATTTTTTCGATGCGCGCCTTCACTTCGTGTTCTTCTCCGAAGATCCGGATGGGATCTGTCCCTTCAAGAATCAAACGGCCCAGGGTTCCGACCGCCTGATACCCCACAAAAAGAATGGTGCTCTCGGGGCGCCCAATGTTGTTTTTGAGATGATGTTTGATGCGGCCACCGGTGCACATGCCGGAACCGGCAATAATGATGGCGGTTCCGCTGATGTGATTGATGGCTTTCGACTGGTCCGTTGTGTTTGACAGAGTCAGCCCCGGAAGGTCGCATGGGTGCTGGCCTTTGCGAAGCAGCTCCAGCGCTTCGTCATCGAACAGTTCGGGATGCTTTTTAAACACTTCGGTCACTTTGATGGCCATCGGGCTGTCTACAAATGCCAGCAGGTGGGGAATCCGGTCTTCGCGAAGCAGCCCATTGAGGTGATAAAGGAGTTCCTGCGTACGCTCGACAGCAAAGCTGGGAATAACAACATTGCCGCCGGCTTCGTTCGTTTCATTGATAATCCGCGCAAGCTCCTCCGGAATGTCTTTGGCATTGCCGTGGACCCGGTCCCCATAGGTTGATTCGACCAGAATATAGTCCGCCTCTTCAAAAGAGCTAGGATCATTAATGATCGGAATATCCCAACGACCAACGTCTCCGGAGAACAGAATGCTCCGGGACTCATCACCCTGCGTCACCGTCAACCGGATGCTGGTTGATCCGAAGATATGCCCGGCCTCGCGGAACTCAGCAGAAATCCCCTCCCCAACCGCAACCGGAGCGTCGTAAACCACCGGGCGCATCAACGGAATTGTCTGCTCGACATCCCCCTGCGTATAAAGCGGTTCATACGGAAACGGACTGGTTTTCCCCTGCCGCTCGTGACGCGCTTTTTTATGCTTCACATCTTCTTCCTGCAGGAACGCAGAATCTTTCATGATAATCTGAGCAATTTCGAGCGTTGCCGAGGTACAAAGAATTTTCCCCGAAAAGCCCTCCTTCACCAGTTTCGGCAGGCGGCCGCAATGGTCCAGGTGCGCATGCGTCAGCAAAACCGCATCAATGGTTTCCGGAGGCACCGGGAACGGATCCCAGTTGCGCGATTTCAGGTCGCGTTCCTGATAGAGTCCGCAATCAATTAAAATCCGGGTTCCTGCCGCTTCAATCAGATAGCAGGAGCCCGTCACATTCTGAGCCGCACCGAAAAAGTTCAGTTTCAAATTCATCGCAAGTGCCTCCTTAATAAGATCGAGTATAGATCAAATAATGAAGGCGTGGAACTCTTTCCTCGACCTCATTTCAACGGAAGCATGCCTCAACGGTTTTCCAAACATTGGAAGACAAAAAAACAACCGCCGGCAGCAATGAAAATGCGGTCGGCGGAACCACTTTTCCAAGGTTTGGAAACAGCTGGAATTATTCGGCGGGTTCTTCGAGATTTTTCACATCGCCTTCGAGCTGTTCGATCACTTTTGCCAGACCGGTCAGCTGCCTGCGAAAGACTTCCAAAAGCATTTTATCCTGGGCGGCAACAGAGTCCGCCGCAGCGCGAATTGCACTCTGCTGCGATTTTGCCAGCGTTTCAACCTCCTGAATCTTCTGGCTAATCACGCCCATATCGCCCTGGGCTTTATTTAGCGCCAGGCTGATATTCAGAATCTTTTCCTCGGCCCGGGCGCTGATTTTTTCAAGAGTATCCAACCGCTCAGTCAGGTCCTTCAACTGCACCTCAACAGCGGCAATCTGTTCACTGATACGATCAAACTCCGGCTTTAACTGTTCTGCCGCAATCTTCTGGTTATTGCTATCGATCATCTCCTGAACCTGTGACGAGGTGGTACAGCCACAGACCAGAAGAATCGCGATCAAAAAAATCCACAATGCTCTCATTAACTTCTTCCCCTTTTAGAGACAATTCTAACCTTGAACCGCCAGATCGCAAGATTTCTTTAAAGGCCAACAGCAATGCCGTCTATCAGGCCTCGGTCAATTCTCCGCGGCGTTCCTTGAGCAGGCGTTGGGTTTCGAGAGCGCGTTCGCGAGTAATGGGATAAAAACTGATCAACAGCAGACCGAGCCCAAGCACGATCACCTGCCCGCCCACAAATGAGATTTTAAGCAGGCCTAAGACGTTTTCCGGCACGCCGCTGGTAGCGGCCACTTCGGCATCAAAACCAATCCATTTCAAAATGTTTCCAGTGATAATGGCGGCAACAGCCACGGCCATTTTGCGCGAAAAGCCGCCAATGGAACTGAACATGCCCTCGCGCCGCAACCCGGTTTTCAGCTCATCCTCTTCGCAAACATCACCGACCATGGTGAAGAACGTCATCCAGGTTCCCTGCAGACCGAGACCAACAAAAACGGTTGATACCAGCTGGAGATACGGCATATCCGGGCGAAGCGTGAACAGGAGGCTGGCAGCTCCAAGCATTGTAAGTCCCAGCAAAATCTGAGTCGCCACCTTTTTACCCAGCCTGGTTCCGAGCCGAACGGCCAGCATCACACTGAAATAAGCAGCAATGGCATACACCGTCCCCCCTAGACCGGCCAGCGCGAGACCGGCGGCTCGATCGCCATCGAAGATGTAGAAAATGTTTACATAAAGCCCCATACCGGAAAATGCAGCCAGTCCCGCCAGCACGATCACATTGGAAAAGGCGACAATCAGGAAAGAAGGGTTGCTGGCAGAAACCATAATGGCTTTTATGAGCCCGATATGCTCCTGTTCTTCTGCCTGAGCAATTTCCCGGCCGAAGAGTGTCGGCAGAAGTCCGGCCAGAATGATAATCAGTCCTACTCCGACACTGACCCAGACGGCCCCCTGAACCGTTCCGCCAAAACGTTCCACTTCGACTAAACGCGGAAGCCACGGCAACAGAAAGGACATGGTCAATCCCACATAGTTCGGCCACGCCAGCAAACGCTGCCGCTCGTCATAATCAGTGGTCATTTCAAATCCAAGAGCCTGCCATGGAACAATATAGACCGTATATGCGGTAAAATAGAGTGTTCCGAGAATTGCCACCCACCAGAACACAAACCGGTCTTCATGAACCGGAGCCATCCAGACGACCGGAAGCAGCAACGCGCAAAGGAGTGCTCCGGAAAAAATATACGGCCGACGACGGCCCCAGCGACTGCGGGTATTATCAGAAATATTCCCCATAATGGGATCACTGAAAGCGTCAAAAATGCGTGGAATTGCAATGGCATAGCCAAGCAAAGCGGGATCGACAAACAGAGCAATGTTGTACACCGGCATCACCAGCCCGCCGAAGGCGTTCATAATCAGGTTGTCCGCTATTGCACCGAATCCATAACCGATCTTGTTCAACAGTGGAATGTGATGCGGATTGTATTCTTTTGCCTTTTTTCCAAACATGAACCACTCCCTAAAGTCGCTATTTTGCTGCACCAACTTATTGATCGCTGCATTTTCGGGGAACCCCCGGTCTTGCTGTTCCTAAAACGAGCAACTCACTGTATACAAATTGCAATTTTAAATCAAAACTTTTTACCATTTAGTTTTAAAAATATCATGAGTATACAAAAAAACCGGCGTGTTGTTCACGCCGGCTTTTCGAAACATCTGCACCGTCAATTTACTTTTCAATAACCAAACGGATGAACTTTTGTCCATCAACCGTCAAAACCATATTGGTGACATAATCAAACGTATTACCTGTCACATTGGTTCCTGTAACTAAATAACCGTTGTTGGTCCATGCTCCGGAAACAAGATCATCACAGGTTTCGAGATAGTAAGACAGAGAACTGTCATCTGAGCGCTGCACATGAACAAAGGTCATCGTGCCGTCATCATTGACAAAAGTTGCTTGCTGCCCCATGTCCGTTTCGTCGATCGGATTGCCGCCCAGACCATATTCGTACAGATTATTAAGAGCATCTCCATCCGGGTTATCGGTCAAGCCATCGTTGACGCCTGCGGTCAATCCTGCATTTTCCACCCACAGATCGTATCCTTCTGTTGCACCGATGATCAGCGTGCCGCCTTCATTCAGCAGACGAGCGCTGTAGGTGGTAAAAATGTCATCGCCGGGAGCATAGACTCCCGAATCAATGAAATTCCCTTCGATAGTCAGGCCTGCCAGCGTAACAGAATTACTCCCCACCACAAACTTTCCGGAGCTTGTCGCACCGGTCACATCAATAGTCAAATCAGAGTAGTCGGCGGTTCCATCAAGCGTCAGTTTCCCTGAGTCCACTTCAATCGTGTTTCCATTGACAGTACACGACGTGGCGTTCAGGGTCAGATTGCCGGAGCCCTGTTTTTGGATCTTGCTGGAGGCCGGCAGGATTAAAGACTGCATATTAAAGGTCACTGTATCATCTGCGTGGTCGATCATGAAGCGAAAGTCATCGCCTCCCACCATAGCAGAACCGTCTACAGAAAAACTCACCGTCATTTCTCCAGTTTCGACATAACGCCATAACACATTGGATCCGACCAGCTGGAGATCTCCGAGCAAGCTGACTCCCGGCGACCTCATACGCAAGGTCGAAGCATCCCCGGCGATCAGTGTTTTAGCGATCATATCCCCGCCCAACGCAGAGATACTGTTACCGGTAAAATCGAAATCATCGACAGAATTCGGAAGAGTGTCCGGATTCCAGTTGGCAGCCGTCCCCCACCGGGAGCTGTCTGCGGCCCCTTCGTCCCAGGTAACTGTAGACGAAGGCACCGCACCTACATTCAGCGTGCCGCCGTCATTCACGAGACGAGCGCTGTAAGTGGTGAATATGTCGTCGCCGGGAGCATAGACTCCCGGATCAATTTCAGTCCCCTCAATGATCAAGCCGGCCAATGTTATCGAATTTGTTCCCACAACAAACTTTCCGGAGCTCGTCGCACCGGTTACGTCAATGGTCAAACCGGAATAGTCGGCAGCTCCATCCAGCATCAGTTGCCCGGAATCAACTTCAATCGTGTTTCCGTTGGCACTACACGATGCGGCATTCAGGATCAGGTTGCCGGAACCCTGTTTCCTAACCTTGCTGGAAGCCTGCAGAATCAAGGTCTGAATATCGAAGGTGACCGTATCATCCGCGTGGTCGATCATGAAACGGAAATCATCGCCTCCCACAGTGGCCGAACCATTCACTGCGAAACTCACCGTCTTTTCCCCGGTTTCAACATAACGCCAGAACACATTGCTTCCAACCAGCCGAAGGTCTCCATACAAACCGACACCGGCCGATCTCATACGCAGTGTAGAGGAATCCCCACCAATCAATGTCTTTGCGGTCATATCCCCGCCCAATGCGGAAATGCTGTTACCGGCAAAATCGAAATCATCACTTGAATTCGGGGTTGTATCCGGATTCCAGTTGGCAGCCGTCCCCCACCGGGAACCATCCGATGCGCCATCATCCCAAACAACGGTTTCGGCATGAGACGCCCAAGTTAAAGACAAAATCAGAACAAATATATAATCCTGTATTTTCACACCTCTCTCCTTTTACTTGCTTATATTTTTAAACACTAACACCAGCAACGTTACACGCTCATTAAGGATGTTCTCTGAGCGGCAAATATAAGTGTAGGCGACTCATGAAATGTTCCGATGAGAAAATATTTACCATGATTTTTCATGATCTTCTTATGGATGTATCGACTGGCTTTCTTTCACAAGAATCAGTCGATCGATTCTGAAATTATATTCCCGGCAGGAGAGGCGCAGCGTATGGTGCCCCCCGGAAAGATCAAATTCCAACGGAGTACTGCCTCCCCAGTCCGTCAGTGTTTTCCACAGCATAATTCCATCGGAAGAAACCGGAAGAGCACAGCTGATCCTCAAAGAACCGTCCATGGAAACATAGATCGAATCCATCGCACCGGTGGTTCCGCAACCGGATACCCAGAGATTATAGACCCCGGTGGTTGGAACATAAAAATCATAGTCCGCAGTGCCTGTTCCGGAGGGATTGGTCTGGCTCAAATACTGCCCGCCGGATACTCCCGGATCGTTCACAGCCACAAACGGATCAGTCAAAACGCCGGACTCTGCCTCCAGCTCAATGCGGTTTCGGGGAGTCAAAGAAGCCGGGTCGAGATCACCCGGTTTCTGAATAAACACTTTATCGATCCGCGCCCCCTGCTCCCTGCGAGTTAGCCGCAAGGTATGAGAACCGGCAGACAGACTGTACTCCAACGGATCAGAATCTCCGACTTCCCAAATCTTTTTCCAACTGAATGTTGTTCCCTGAGGCAACCCGCAATACCGGTGATTCTCTCCATCCATTGATACATAGATTGAATCATCGTTGCCGGTTTCGCCATAGGCCAGCAGCCAGAGGTGTACAGTGGCGGCCTCATCCAGCTCAAACTCATACTCTGCAAAACCGGTTCCGTTCGTCATTCCGTCCGGCTCTTCAATACACCATCCGAAACTCGCATCCGAATGAGCGATGCGCTGCAGGCCGCCGCTTAGTTCTCCGTTCTCGGCCTCAAACTCCAGCCGTCCGGCATCCGGATTTACTTCATCAAATGAAGTGCCCATGCGGTAGTCGTCGAAATACAGACCCTGATAAGGATGAAAAACTCCGCCCGGTCCAGCGTACAGGCCGCTGCGAATCGACATCGCCGGTCCGACCGGATCGTAATCCGGCCACACATGCCCCGGCATTTCTCCCCAGGGTCCAACGTACGTCCCGGCCAACACCCCATCCACCCAGATCCGGATTTCTCCATCCTGATTTATTTCGGTGTAACGCGGAGTAAACTGGAAAATAAAGGTATGCCACTGACCTTTGCTGATCGTTTGCGAGGCAAAAACACTCTTTAATGTAAACGAACGGGCAGCGGCCTCCCATCGCCAATCGTCATACGCGTCAACAAAGGTCATTGTAAAAGGAACTTTGGCAGCCACATTCGGCTGCCAGACCTGAGTGAAATGCTTTGCAAACACACCGGACTCCTCATCGATATACAGACGATAAGCCACATAACGGGTCTGGCCGAACTGCAAAGCCTCATCACCCGACCAGTTGGCAACTTCGATTTCAACACGATCCTTAAGACTATTACTGTTTACCATCGATTGAACCGCCAGGCAGCGGCTTCCGCTGTATGCCTTTTCTTCCGACAAATAAATATTACCGAACTCCCAGTCATCCGTCGGAATGCTGCTTGTAACATCATCTTCCGTGTAACGGTGATACCAGCCGGCCTCTCCCCTTGCCACCCACTCATACTGAATATATGCCGGCTCCTCAAACTCTCGGCTCACATGATATTCCGGAACAGACTGCAACCCAAACAACAGTCCAAAAAATGGGCTCAATATTCCGGATAAAGACAGCACATTCATTTTCTGATCATTTACTTTCCGGCCTTAAAGACAAAATCGTCAAAGACAAACAGATCGGGCTGAGCGGTCTTCGATCCGCAGTAAAGCCCGGCGCGAGCGCTGACAAAAACCGGTGCCGCTTCCACTTTCACTCTCGCAAGCATCACGTCATCATTTCCGGCATCACGAATCGTCACCGCATAAAACCCCTGCTTGGGAACCGACTGCAGTCGCAGGGAATAAACACCTCCAACCTCAAACTTTCTCGATGCATTCGCAGAATCCACCACCAGCGGCTTCCCGCCATCAACCATCCGCAACAGCTGATAAGCGCCGGTATCGAACTTGATGCGTAAAACATAGAAGCTGTTCGCGTTCTGAACATTAAACGCCAACCCGCCCCAGGCATTGCGTCCGGCACTGCTGATCGATACACTCACATCAATCTTCATGTCTTCATCAGCTGTGGCATCGTTGTTGGCCAGCACATAATGACTTCCTGAAAAAGCTCCGGCCTGCACGTGACCGTCGACCGCCTGCCATCCGGCGGTGTGAAGATTTTCCCAAACATTGGGAAGTTCGCCGCTAAAATCATCACGCACTTCTTTTTGAACCTGCTGAATTTGCGCCGCCGAAACATCCAGACCGGACTCAGAGAAGTCCGGAGGAGGAAAGTGATCGCTGCGGAACGGACACGCCGGAAGCCCGGCGCTGTTATACAGATTGCACAGCGGAAAATTGGCCCAGCCGTAACGCACAGCAACCGGGGCATCCACAGAATCGGCCCAAACCTCAACCGTATTGGTTCCGGTAATCCGCGCCTTTGCCGGCACAAACTTATGATCCTCTCCGCAAACCGTAAACCCGGCCAATGTATCGGCCTCAATCACAAAAGCCTCCGGGTCTGTTCCCGGCTCAATCCGTTTGTTTTTATTCATTGCCACACGGCGGGCTTCCAAACCGGAAGCAGCATATTTGAAGGTGACACGAATTTTACTGCCGACAACTTCTGCCGTATCAAACTCCGGACTATGTGCCTCAATGTCCGGCTGGTCGAGATTTGCGGCCAGCAAGGCCAACCGCTCGCCGACCGGCTGCTTGTTCTGCGGATGGATGTCGAGCTGCTCACCGGAATCGATGATCACTGCACGTGCGGTGTTCGGCAGAGCCAACGCAGCATCCTGCGCTTCGCGAAG
Source organism: Tichowtungia aerotolerans (assembly GCF_009905215.1). GTDB lineage: Bacteria > Verrucomicrobiota > Kiritimatiellia > Kiritimatiellales > Tichowtungiaceae > Tichowtungia > Tichowtungia aerotolerans. The sequence continues at coordinate 478,129 of NZ_CP047593.1, forward strand.
AAAAGCCCATGCCTCCCTGCGAGCATCCCAGCCGACAACGTCATACGGAGCGAGCTGGACAAACAGAAATTGAAAATCGTACCCCCATAGATTTCTCCACACCGTGATTAAATCAGAAAACATCTCACCGTAGATATCGCTGTAACGGTCATCCGATTCTCCCTGATACCAAATGCAGCCGCGAATCGCGAACGGGATAACCGGATGGATCGTTCCGTTGAACAGACGCGACGGAGCACGAATCAGTCCGGGATTCCTTGGACCGTCCGTCCACCACGGATTGTCCGCGCCCAGAAACGGAGCATAGAGCTCCGGCTTGCTCTGCATGAACTCCATCGGAAGCCATTGATTGACCGCCGTTCCGCCGCGATTGGCATACAGCAGTCCGATCGGAATGCCGGCCATCGGCTGCAGTGCATTCCCAAAGAATGCACCTGTCGCGGAAAACTCGCGCGCCATCGCCGGCGTCATCTTCTGCCACGAATTCTGGAACGGCGCATCAATCACCACCTCTTTCGAGGGTTTTTCCGCGCCGATTCCTTCGCGCTGAAACTTAAACATGCGCACCTGAGAGTTATTCAGAACATCCGCTTTTGCCTCGCGCAGCGTTGGATAAAGTCGAATTTCTGTCGCCATATTGGATTGCCCGGCACACAGCCAGACATCTCCGACGAGGACATCGACGATTGACGATTTATGATGTCCGATTGTCGACTGAACAGACAGTGAGCGGGGCTTACTGGAAGCCGGCATTGGATCAAGCGTCACTTTCCACTCGCCGTTTTCACCAGCCACTGCGGTTTTGACCTGCCCGGCAAACTCAACCGTAATATTCTCACCGGGATCTGCTGTTCCATAAACCGGCGTCGCATGGTTGCGCTGCAGCACCATGTGATCCGTAAAAAGAGGATTCAGTTTTACCTCGGCAAACAGTGATGCCGCAAAACAGGAAACAACCCATATTAAAAAACGTTTAGTCACGTTATTCTCCTGAAACGAATTGATTATTCTGCGAGGTTATAAACTTCCAGCATCACCGGTTCCGGCCACGGTTTCGGACGCGGAGCGTCGCGATGTTTGGGAAGAACCTCCCAGCGCAACAGCAAGGAAGAATCTGTTTGGTCCCGCTGGGTTCTCACCTGCATCCCCGGGAACTGCGAACGAAGCTTGCGGATTTCTTTTGGAAGAGACGGCAGCTCCACGGCGCCGACCGGCTGGAGAGTTTCCTCGTTGAGCACCCAGGTTTTCGAACCTTCTTCCTTATGGCTGAACCCCTGCGTCAGCTTTCCATCGCGCAACTGAACCGGCGTAATGCGGATATCGTTATTGATGCTGCCGCCACCGGAAAAATACCAGCGATAGTTCCAGTCGGAAGTCTGATAGATTTTCCATGCCCCGTTTTCATAACGGGCATTGTAGAGTTGCGTCTTTCCGTTTTCGTCAAACTTGTGATAAGCCAGCACGACCCGGTTCTGCGAATCGAACCCGATCTTCCCATTGCCGTTGAGCATTCCCTGTTTGATCGGAACCGGATCAACAATCACGCCGGGTGTATCCAGACGGATCGGCAGCTCAATCGGCGTTCCGTCCATGGTTTCCCAATGAACCAGGTCTTTGCTGCGGGCATGGCAGAGATCGTGATTGGTTTCACAGTGAATCGTATCACGCCAGACCCAGGTCATATGAAAATATCCATCCGCCCCAAGCACCGGCCCCTGAAAATAGGCGTTCATTTTGCCTTCGCCATCGGTCAGCGGCCGATCCAGCAACCGACGCCAGGTTCTCGTCTTCAGATCATATACATTATAGATCTGATCTCCCTTGCCGCTGCTGCCGTCACGATAGTTAAAAATCAGCTCCCCGCATGCGCCGCGCAGGAACTTGGGATAAGTAACCCGATCTTCTTTTTCGCCGGTCATACGTTGAACCGGGACAATCGACGTCACATCGTACGGTTTCGTCGACCGAAAATAGACCAGCGGAACCACATGCATATTTCCGCTAACATGAATGTACCCGTCATCATCCAGCGTCATGGCAATATAGTTATGGCTGTCCCAGCCCAATGTGCTCGGCAGTTTCTGAAAAATCCACTGATCGGAACCCAGCTTGCGCTGGGCCGCCGTCATCACCCGGTCGGCATCATAGAAACAGATAAACTGCTGATCGCCGGCCACCTCAGAGGCAAACGCAACCGGCGTTGCCGGCCACACTTGTTCCACCGGAACTTTCTCCAGGACTTTCTGCTCGGAAGGCTGCTCCGGCACCTGCGCACAGGCGCTCATCATAACGGCAGCCAAAGCTCCGCAAATTGATATATTTTTCACGACTCGTTTCTCCTTTTTATTGAATCGGTTTCCAACCACTGGAAAGCAGTTTTTTCATCCGTCCGACAACCGGCTCCATCTCCGAGTTGTCTGCAATATTACTATTTTCTTCCGGGTCTTCCTTCAGATCAAAAAGTGTATGGCCTTTAAAGTCACCGGCCGCATTGCACCACTCTGTGTAGCGGTAGCGGTCGTCCCGCACACTCATGCCCGCCTTGTCGCGGTCCGGCCGCACAAAGCAGCTGAAGACCGCTTTTTTCCAAGGCTTGAAAACATCGGAAAGCAGCGGCGTAAAGCTTCTTCCCTCCACATGTTCCGGGACCGGCAGACCGGCCAGCTCGCACAGCGTCGGATAAATATCAACCAGTTCGACCAGCGCATCGGCCTGCTCGCCGCCCTTCGAAACACGAGGATCAACCGCCATCAAGGTCGTGCGCAAAGACCGCTCAAAATTAGACTCCTTGCCCCACAGTGCATTCTCACCGAGATGCCAGCCGTGATCACCCCACAACACAATCACGGTATTCTCTGCCTGCCCGCTGCGCTCCAGCGCGTCGAGCAATTTTCCGATGTTGGCATCGCTAAAGCTGACGCAGGCGCGGTAAGCGCGAATCATTGTCCGGGCCAGATCATCACTCATTTTTTCAATCGGACGCGGAATCCCTTCATAACCGATCACCTCGGGTGAGTTGTGCATCGCGATGGCCGGTGTATTTTTCGGTGCGAACAGATTGTCCGCCAGTTCAATCTGATCCGCCGGATAGAGATCCCAGTATTTCTTCGGGGCATTGAACGGCAGGTGCGGCCGCCAGAATCCGACCGCAATGAAGAACGGCTGATCATCCGTTGCCGCAGTCTCAATGCGACGTACGGCTTCGGCAGCCATCAGACCATCCGGGTAGGCCTCATCCGGCACATCGGCGCATTCAAACGCCGGACCATAGCGTCCATTTTTCTTCCGGACCGCCTCATTCTCCGGCAGGTTGTAATGATTGTGCGACCAGGGTCCGCGCCATGGCGGAACGCTCCAGCCTTCCATGTTATCATCACGACTATGATAGATCTTTCCGAGCGACTGCGTTTTATAGCCGTTCTCTTTCAAGTACCGGGACAGCGTAAGCGTTCCCGGAGCGTCGGTATCAATATCCGGTTGACGACGATCAATAACGAACCGCTCGCGATTCGGACGCAACCCGCTCATCAAACTGGCGCGCGAGGGCCCGCACACCGCAAACTGGCAGTAGGCACGCTGAAAAACAGTTCCGCGGGCGGCCAACCGGTCAAAGTTCGGCGTCACCATCCCTTGCTCACCGAACAGGTTCAGTTCGGGCCGCAGGTCGTCCACGGCAATCATCAGAATATTCGGTTTATCTGCTGCCTGCACAGCAGCCGCAACACACACAACAGGAAGCATTTTTTTTATTTGCATAAGGCATCCGTCTTTGCGGTAAAGGTGGCAAGATATTTCGAATCCGCAAACGAGTCATCCGTTTCCGCCTGCCAGTTTTCCAGATTCGTTTTGAGCGTTTCAAAAACCTGTGCAACTTCCGGGTTTCCGACGAGGTTGACGCGCTCGAACGGATCTTTTTCCAGATCGTAGAGTTCATACTCCGGCGCATCGCGATAAGCGGCGTAGGCGGCGCGAATCTGCTCAGAAGACCCGCCGTAGAACCGGCCGGATTGATAAAATTCCGGATTCAAAACATTCCAGCTGGAACCGTTTTTAACTGCACCGGTTTCGGAGACCGCACGCACCGGGCCGATTCCAGTCAACGGGTTGATCCGCTCATGGAGCAGGTTATGAACCAGCTTGTAACGGGTATTGCGGATGGAGCGGCGAGGGTAAAAATGCTCTTTGCGGTGCGCCGTGTATTCCGCACAGACAAACTGCCGCCATGGCGGTTCTTTCCCTTCCAGCAGAGGAACAAGCGACTGACCCGACAGTTCTGTCCGGGGTTTAAAATCAACAAGCTCGGCAATGGTCGGAACGATGTCCACCGAAGAAATCAGCCGGTCGCAAACGCTGCCGCTCCGCCCCTTCGGCCAGCGCACGATAAACGGCACCTGCTCCCCGGCTTCATAGCAGGACACTTTGGCCCGGGTGAACGGAACGCCGTGATCTCCAAGAAAAACAACCAGCGTATTATCCGATAATCCGCGCTGCTCCAGCGTCTCCATCAGCAGGCCGATGCCGGTATCGAGACGCGCCACACAGTTGTAATAGGCAGCCACCTCAGCACGCAGTTCCGGTGTGTCTACTCCCATAAACTCAAACGGTTTAATATCATCCGGCCCCAAAGGCTTTTCCGGAAGACCGTCGCATTGATTGGATTCCGCATCATACGGGCGGTGCGGATCAAAGAGATTCACCATCAGAAAAAACGGCTTGGAGCCGACCGAATCGAGGAAGTGTTGAGTACTCCGGTTTACGTTGCGCACATGACGGGTGTCTTTTGCACTTTTGATTTCCCAGAAATCAAATGGAAATGCACTTTCCGGCCGCACATGAAGTTTGCCGATGATACCGGTATGATATCCCTCTTTCTTGAGCATAGCCGGCAGGGTTTCGATGCCGGGATGCATTTCATAATCGTTGGTTAATCCAAACTGTCCGTTCTGATGCGGATAGAGGCCGGTCAATATGGCACTGCGCGACGAGCTGCAGGAAGCCTGTGCAATATAGGCCTGAGTGAAACGCACTCCCTGCTCCGCCAGCCGGTCCAGATTCGGCGTACGGGCCAACTCATCGCCGTAACAGCCAACCTGAAGACCTTGATCATCTGTAGTGATCAGCAAAATATTCGGACGACTTGCTGCTGACACATAAAGCGACAAACAAATAACGGATAATGCTGAGAAGACCTTTTTCATAACGCTTTATTCTCCGAAGGAAAAGCGGTGTATTCCGTCAGATCGATCTGTTTGCCAGGCTCAGCCCATTCCACACCGAGTTCCGAAAAAAGCTTCATCTCACGGCTAGCCTGTTCCGCCATATTCAGAAACCCGGGAATGCAGCGAACCGGCCCCATCTCGTTAATCTCGGAAGAAACCGCGGACTCCGGAACGGCCGCCGGAACCCCGAACGATTCAAAGGCGCCATTCCATGCCAACATGTACGACCGGCATTCCTCCACGGTAATGAGAGGCCGCTCGTTGTTCGACAGACTCTTCACCAGAGTTTCAAGCATGATCAACCGATCGAGATCATTATTATTATCCGGCGTTTCAGCCTCTTCAATCCGGCCGTCTTTCCAACGGATGGAAAGCTGGAAATAATCGACCAGACAGATATCTGCGTTCTCGGTTTCAATCTCGCAGAAAATCGGAGTCATCTCCTTGGAACAAAGACTGGCACAATAAAAAACAGGCACACCGTCTTCCGTTTCGAGGCGCAGGCAGCTGGTATCTTCGCTTTCAATGTCGTTACCGTGATACAGCTCAGCCTGCACATTTACAGGAGTTGCCATACCGTCTTTCGGCGTCGCCAGATAGAGAGCTTCCGCCAGCAGATGCGCCAGCGGATTCCCGATGGTTCCATCAAGCACCCACTGCCCGTCCACCTTCAGTTTTCCGCTCCAGCTGCTGCGCGAAAAATACGATTCCGGACGCATCCATAACGCGCGGGCGCGAACCGATTTAACTGCACCGAACTCCCCGCCAGCCAATCGTTTTTTCAGATGCTGACTCATCGGGTTGAACAAATGCTGAAAATTAACAGCAATCCATTTGTCACTGCTTTGCTGCAGTTCGATCAGTCGGTCGACATCCTGAACGGTTGCTGCCGGCGGTTTCTCGAGCAGCACATGAAATCCTGCATCGATGGCCTTTTTGGTGTACTCGTAATGACTTTCAATACTGGTGGGAATGATAAGAGTCGGACATTCCTCCGGAGTCATTGTTTCGAGCAGTTCGTCGATATTTTCCAGAACCGCCACGCCCTGTGCTTTAAACTTACGGGCCGTGTCGCTGTCCGGTCGCCGGGTGGTTACAGCTACCAGTCGGCACAGACCGGGGAGGTCGGCAATCCGATCAATCAGATAACCGGCATATCCGCCGCACCCGACTATTGCAAGGTTCATTGTTTCGCAGGCAATATCCATCTTAAATCTCCAAAATACGGTTTTCATCTGCAGCCTGACGAGCCACCAGACAGGCACGACTGAGCGCCAGTGCATCATCGGTTCCAGTCAGTCCTTCGCGACCTTCTATGAAAGGAATAAAAAGTGATTCCGGATCATCGAGCGGCACCGATTGCGGCGCCGCGCTGTCTTTCAGCAAGGTAACGGTATTTTCGCTGGCGCGCGCTTCAACCACACCTTCGGTACCGACAATGCGCACCCAGTCGTCACCATGCGTCGTTGCGCTCATCGGACGGAAATAATCCACGCTGACCGTCGCCTGCGCACCGCCTTCGAGTTCAAAAATGCCGCAGCAGGTGTCCTCGCAGTCGGGGCGCGAAAGGTGAGTCTGATTGCGATGCAGAGCAGCAACCTGCACCGGCAGCAGACCGGTTGTGAACTGAATCATGTCGAGAGCATGAATACCAATCCACGGAAATGTTCCGCTGTAAACCTCACGTTTTCCGAACCATTCGGGCCGGGCTTTTTCGTCGCCGTATTTATAGGACTTGCGGGCATTCATCAAAACCGGACGGCCAACAGCTCCCTCTCGCACCAGACGACGGGCAGTCTGAAAAACGGCCATCGCACGCATGGAAAAGATCGCCATCAACCGCACATTGTTTTGTGCGACGGCCTCCGCAATGGCAGCGTTTTCTTCCAGCGTGGCGCCGAGCGGTTTTTCGGCAATGATATCGAGCCCCGCTTCGGCGGCGCGAACAACTCCGGCTGCGATATACCCCGGCTGTGTGCTGACAATCGCAATGTCGGGCTGAACGGCTTCAAGCATTTCATCGATGCTTCCAAACATTGGAAAACTTTCGGTCAGCGGCTGTCCGGCCAGGAAGCTCATGTCCTCTCCATCATACGCCGGGGCCGCGCCGCAAACCTGTGCACCATCGTATTTTTCCAAGGTTTGGAAAACTTCGAAAAAGTGTCCCCATCCGCCAATACATACAATCTTTCTCATAAAATCAGGCTCCTTCGCTAAGTGATTGATCAATGGAGCGTCGCCCGGCGCGGTTCATCAGCCAGCCAACCAGAAACACTCCGCCGGCCGTCAGCGCAATGACGATTCGTGCGTTCATCGGATTCGGGAAGAAAACAACCACAAAGAGCCCGACAGCGATGATCATCGCCATAGACCCAACCAATTTGAGTTGACGGACATCCTCGGACCCGACGTTTTCTTTTTCGGTATCCACCGGACGGTTCATCGTTTCATAAAACTCAGCGATACCGGCTCTGGCTTTTTCGCCGACAAACCGCCAGCAGAGCATCGAAAGGAAGAAGGATCCGGCACCGGCGAGTAATATTCCAAACACCCGAATCGACAGCGACCACTCGTTAACCAGAGCAACATAGCTGTAGCCCGCACCGCAAATGATAGAAACAACCGCAGACCAGCGCGGCGTCTTCTTTATCCAGTACATCAGCACAAACGGAATAGCGATCGGAAGGCCGATCACCGAGGAAAGAATCAGCATGAGATCGAACAGTGCAAACTGCTCCTGCCGTGCAAGGAAGAGCGCTCCGGCAGTCACTCCGGCTCCACACAGAACATTAAATGTCCGGGACGCGATGAAGAGCTCTTTTTCTCCGGCGTTTGGACGGAACAGCGGTTTATAAATATTCAGCGTGATAATACCGGCGTTCTGGTTAATCGCGGCATCCATACTCGAAAGTGTCGCTGCAAAAATCACCATTACCATCAGGCCGGCCAGACCGGCGGGAAGAACTTTCAGCCCCATCATCACATAGGCCGCATCCTGAGGATGTTTCAGTCCGGGCAGCAGTTCTGTCAGATTTGGAAAAAAGTGAGATGCCGCAATCGGCGGTATAAACCATACCACCGGACCAACCAGGAAAAGAAGCGATGCAAAATACGCCGCCTTTTTTGCGTTCTGTCCGTTCCGGACCGACAGGAACCGCGTCGAGCCCACGATGGAGTTGAAGATCATGAAAATCTGAGAAAAGTAGGCCAGCGCCCAAACCCATGTGTGCTCGTCGCTGAACAGATAAAATTTTGATGCGTCCACCTGCTCAACCATTCCGCTGAAACCGCCGATATGCGTCAAAGTCAGCACCGCGACCACAACCGAAAGCGCCATGAGAACAACGGACTGAAGAAAAGCGGAAGTCATCACTGCCCACGAGCCACTGAGCGTTGAATACAGCAGAATCACTGCACCGCTGATCAGAATGGTCAGCGACATCGGCACACCAAACGCCACGGAAAGGAACGTGGCCAGCCCCATCATCCAGATGGCTCCGCCGAACAGCATATTCGGAACCTGAATCCACAGAAAAAACTGTTCACCCAGACGTCCGAAACGGTTGAAAATAATCTGCGCCGGGGTCACCTGCCGTGTCTGCCGACATTTGGCGGCAATAAATTTTCCGGCAAACAGGTAGGCAATCACATTAAAGTAAAAAAGAAGCACGATCAGAATGCCATACTTATATGCAAAGCCGGCGGCCCCGGTAAATGTCCAGGCGCTGAACGATGACATGAAACAACCGGCCCCGGCCAGCCACCACGGAATTTTGTTACCGCCGATAAAGAAGTCCTTCGTTCCACCGCACAGTTTTTTGAGAATAAAACCGAGACTCGCCAACATCACAAGATAGGCGCCAATCACATAATAGTCGGCGGAACCGAAATGATACACGTATTCTGAAATTTCCATTCTGGCCTTTCCTCCTCATCAAAGAGGTTTTTTATCTGTCAGACCATGGAACCGCGAACGGGGAAGACCATCAAGTTTTCAGTATTTTACATCATTTTTCACAACGCCAAAAAACGAACGGGCTCTCTCAATATCAGCCAAGTGAAATAAGAGACGGAGAAATCAGAGTGCGCAGCCGGCGGCAGTCCGGATTCTGTATACGCCACGCCAGCTGCCCCACCCCAATCCGCCCAATCTGCTCAAAATGGACATCAATGGTTGCCGGATGCGGTTTGATCCCTTTTAAAAACGGCTGCTGATTATTGCAGCCAATAAGAACGGTTTTCCCGGGGACAATCAGTTTTTCCCGCACCATGGCCGGGTACAAAGCTGCCAATGAACGATCACAATCAACAAAAAAACCGTCCGGCCGAGGTCTCATTTGTTTAATTCCCTCTATGAGCTCATCCACATACACTTCTTCCGGATATAAAAACCCTTCGCCTCCAAGATTACCCGTAGCGGCTAATGCCTGCACAGGAACGTCAGCTTTTACTCCTGCGTACGCAAACCCCTCCTGCCGCAAAGCTGTCACACGATCCGTGCGCCCCAACTTAATAACCGCCGGATTCTTCGACTTATGCAATATCAGGTATTCCGCAGCGACCATTCCCACCTCGCGATGATCTGGCATCACGTGATCCCCCCAGGTTGGCGTCCACGGATTACTCATCAGCCAACAGCATGGTTTCTTTTTAAGGAAAGCCTGTGCCGATGGGTGAGGTGCATTCCCGACCAGAAGAAATCCGATAAAACCACCTGATGTCAGCTCTTCCGGAAGTTCTGATTCTGTGCTTACAACGAATTCACTCATAGAAACCTGCTGGGACTGACAGCCCTCATGCAACCCTTTTGAAAGCGCCAAATACGTTGAAGGAATCTGGGCACTGTAATGTGAGCGATCAAGGAAATTAATAATCGCCACCCTTTTCCGACGGCTGCACGATCCCGGCTTCGGGCCGGGCCGCCGTTCTGGGAGAGAATAGCCAAGCTTTTCAGCAGCACCCAAAACACGCTTGCGGGTATCCGGTTTTACGGAGGGGTTATCATTAAAAACCCGAGATGCCGTAGCAACCGAAACCCCTGCGGCCTTGGATACATCCGTAATAGAAACATTTTCTCCTGATCGACCTGCCATATCGCCTCCAGGCTTTATGAAAATAATCAATTTACGTAAAACTTATTATTTTACAAGCATAGAAGCCGCCAGATACAAAAAACGTCCGGAATCCCCGGGAATCTTTACACCCAACAATCGGAGCTGGAGCGCCATCAGCATCGAGGCGCTGGCTCTTCAGAATCATCTGCCACGCAAGATCAACAAGGCGATCAACGTCATCGTTGATACATGACAAAATCATAGCACAAGCATTTAAGCCAACACAGGACCTGCACATCCATTCTGCCGCAATGTTGGCCTGCTATACTGAACAATTGGCAAGCGAGACCCACTGCTGGATTGAAATCTGTTCCGGGCGGATTGCGGGGTCGATACCGGCATTTTCCAATCCCTGGAAAAATTCAGGCAGGTTTTTCCGAAGGTTGGAACCGATTTGCTTTCGTCGCTGCGTGAAGGCGGTTTTTACAAGTCGTTTGAACGCGGAATAGTCCGCAAGATCCGCGAGCGGCGTTTCGCGCTTTTCGAACCGAACGACTGCCGACCAGACTTTCGGTGCAGGCATAAAGCATTTCGGACTGACGTTTTTAATGTTTTTCACGTCATAGTTCAGCTGGCTCCAGATCGCCAGCGGACCGTAGGCTTTGCCGCCCGGTTGCGCCGTCAGACGGTCGGCGACTTCCTTCTGAACCATAAACACCATTTTTTCTGGCAGCGGCCGCGCTTCGAGCGCGTTGACAATAAAGCGGCTGCCGACTGAATACGGCAGGTTGGCCACGATCCTGTTCACGCCATCGACAAACAGCGCTTCAAGATCAACATTAAGAACATCGTCTTCCCGAAGTTCCAAACCTTGGAAAGTCCGCTTCAAATGCGCAACCATGGCCGGATCTTTTTCAATGGCAGTCAGCGGCGCACCGGTCGCCAGCAGCGCCTGCGTCAGCGCGCCGAGTCCCGGCCCGATTTCGAGCAGACGATCATTCTCAGAAATCTCCGCCGCATCCACGATGATACCGAGAATATTCCCGTCGATCAGATAGTTCTGGCCGAGACCTTTGTTCGGGCGGTGTCCGAGCGAATTGAGTAATTCGCGGATCACAGAAGGATTAGTCAGCTTGCCAACGGTCATTTTTTCACCAGTTGAATGGCGGCGTCAATCGCGGCGATCATGCTGCCGGGATCAGCTTGATTCTGTCCGGCAATGTTGAAAGCCGTACCGTGATCAGGCGATGTGCGAATAATCGGCAAGCCGACGGTCCAGTTTACGCCGCAGTCGAAGGCATGCATTTTAAGCGGGCCGAGGCCCTGATCATGATACATCGCTACCACAGCATCAAAATTTTTCTGCAACGCCTGATAGAAAATCACATCGGCGGGAACAGGGCCAATGGCGTTAAGGCCCTTGGCTTTTGCGGATTCGATGGAGGGCAAGATGATCCCGGCGTCTTCACTGCCGAGCGCGCCGCCGTCACCGGCATGCGGGTTGAGGCCGCAGACGCCGATGCGTCCGTTTTCAATGCCAAGTTGGCCGAGCGCTTCACCGGTCAGTTCGATGGCTTCGAGGATATTCTCTTTGTTGAGTGCGTCGGCGACGTCGCGCAGCGGAAGGTGGCGAGTGGCGAGCATGACACGAAGACCTTTGCCCATAAGCATCATGCCGTAGCGCCTGCAGCCGGTCATGGCGGCGATCATTTCGGTGTGGCCGGGCCAGTGGAGACCGGCCATCTTGAGTCCCTCCTTGCAGATGGGCGCGGTAACCATTGCGTCGATTTCACCGGCAAGGCAGCCCTGCACCGCTCGCTCGATGGCGGCGACTGCGGTCATGGACGCTTCGGCAGTGATTTTCCCAGGGATTGGAACCTCGTTGAGTCCTACTTTCCAAACTTCGGAGAAGGCATCTTCAATTTTTCCAAACATTGGAAAATTTTCGGGACCGATGAAGGTGAATTCGATGTCGTCTTTCCAAGGTTTGGAAGAAACGGCTTTGAGGGCGATCTCCGGACCAATGCCGTTAACGTCGCCGCAGGTAATGCCAATACGAATGCTCATGACAAATCAGTAGCGTTCCACATGATGGCTGGCGGAGAGACGTTTGATCAGACGGTCGTGAAGACGATCACGCTCTTTGGCCAGCAGGGTTTTACGGATGGATTCGCTGACATCTTCGAACGGGACATGGCCCTCTTCCTGCCGGCTTTCCACCTGAATGATATAGAATACTTTCTCCCCTTCGATCAGATCGCTGATTTGGCCTGCGGGGGTATCGCGCAGAGCGGGCCGCATTTCGACCTTTACATCGTTTGGGTCACGCCACGGGCTGAGAGAAGGATCACCTTCTGAAACCTCTTTGCCGACGGCTTCGAAATCGGCACCGGCCTGCAGTTTTTTGAGCGTATCTTCCGCCTGTTTACGTTTAACCTGCTGCTCCTCATCGGAAACACCTTTGTTGATGAGAATGTAGCGGTATTTGACGCGGAACGGGATGAAGAACTGTTCCTTTGAGCGTTCGTACTCAGCACGAACAGCTTCTTCACTGACATGGGCCTGCTGCATGACTTCCTGGTTATAGAAAACGCGCATAAGCAGTTTGTCGGCAATTTCCTGCCGCCACTCGTCAAAAGTCATCCGACGCTTAATGAGCGCTTTTGTGAGCAGCGCGCGGTCGCCTTCGAAACGATCGCGAATGATGGAGTCGACCTCCCCGTCAATCATCTCGTCCGGAAGGGTCAGTTTTTTGCGGGCGGCCTCTGCGTTGATAAGAGCTTCTTCGATCAATGCTTCCCGGCCTTCGATATAGAGGCGCTGCATCTGCCGGGCGAGTTCTTCGCCGCGATAACGCGATGCGAGCTGAGACAACACCGGCGCAACGTGCTCACGAATGTCGCCATAGGTGATGACATGATCGTCCACCCGGGCGGCATAGCCGTCGATGGCCGTAATCCGCGGCTCGGAGTTGGTCTGGGCGAGCACACCCGAAGCAATGGAAAGCAGTAAAATGATAAGTTTTTTCATAGAGTCGGCATTATGCGTAACCGACCGCAGTTGTGCAACGGCAAAGCGGCAATGAGGAACAGAATGAGACTCGATAATGAGCTGGAACCGGTATTTTCTGCTGTGCGCAACGTTATCAACGTGGCATCCTGCGCGGCTATGACAGACAACACCAGACAGAAAGCCGGCGTCACAGCTGTGGTGGGACGCACCAACGTCGGCAAATCGACATTGCTGAACGCACTGCTCGGCGAAAAAGTGAGTATCGTCAGCGACACCGTACAAACCACCCGAAATGTGATTCGTGCGATCCTGACAGAAGAGCGCGGACAAATTGTCTTCCTCGATACGCCCGGCATCCACAAGGCGGAAGGCGACCTCGGTAAAAACCTGAATAAAATGGCTCGTTCCGCCATCGGCGGAGCCGATTCCGTATTGCTCGTACTGGATGCCTCCGCCAAACCGTGGCAGGAAGATGAAGGATGGATGCGCCGGCTGATGAAGGATGAAACGCCCTGCGTAATCCTGCTGAACAAAATGGATCTCGGCGGAGATTTTGCCGAAGAGTATAAGAAAATCTGGAAGGATACTGCGGAAGAAAAAGGCGCGACCCTACCCCCCGTCTGGGTTGAAGGCTCTGCATTGAATGGAGATCAGCTGCCGGAACTGAGCGAAGCGCTTTTTGAACAAATTCCCGAAGGCCCGCTCCTGTTTCCTGAAGAAATCCTGACCGACTACCCACGCAAACTGAACATCAGCGATGTGATCCGCGAAAAATATTTTGACCGACTTCATGACGAACTGCCCCACTGCCTTGCCATCTGGGTGGAATCCATCGAGGAAACTCCAGCCAAGTGGAATATCCAGGCCGAGGTATATGTCGAGCGCCACTCACAGAAAGGCATCGTGATCGGCGAAAAAGGAAGACTCCTTAAAAGCGTGCAGTATCAGGCAGAAAAAGAGCTGCAGGAAATGTACGGCGTGCCGATCAAAGTACGCCTCTGGGTGAAAGTTGAAAAGGACTGGCGCAAAAACTTCTGGATCCTTAAGAAGCTGGGGTATGCGTAAATTACAATCTTGCAGCTGATCAGGCGGTTTTTCCGTTCTTCTTTTCCGGCTGGCCTCTGACTTCTGTCCAGTATTCCTCGCGAACATCTTCATCGATCTCGACAGGAATTCTTTCGCCATACAACCTGTCAGCGCCATCTTTCCGACAACCGGATATCCAGTATTCATTACCGGTATCCACATCAAAATAATTCGACTTAAATCCCTGTCCTTTTAAGGACTGGAACGTCTGGCCCTGATAGTAAAGACTTTTCCCTGTCTTGAAGAAAGTAACGCGACCGATCCTGGCAGAACCGGAAAGCCCCTCACTTTTACCTTCAATATACATAACACGGGATTTCATGATATTGATTCTCTCCTACCGACCTTAAGAAAAAGCCGCCCCGGAACCGGAGCGGCTTTTACGTTCGAGATGTGATGAGGTTATTCCTTGTTAAAGAGACCGCCGATCCCTTTTTTGATGGCGTCGGTGGCGCCTTTGGCGGCGTCCGTTGCGGCTCCGCCCACATCCTTCATGGTTTCGCCGGCAGCTCCGCTGACGTTTTTCATCGCATCACCCGCGATATCTGCTCCCGCAGCAACGGCCTTGGTGACCGCGTCCCTGACGGATCCAAAGACTTCAGAAACCACTTCAGCCGGAGAGGCGCCGCCGGAGTCTTTTCCGATATCCGTCATTTGAATGGCCGGCAGCGGCAGGGTCATTTTTTTACCGCCAAGAGCAGTAATGGTGACATTGACTTTTGCATTGTTAAGCTGAAAATCTTCGATAACCACTTTTTTGGAGGAGCCCTTTTCCTTCTTGGGCTCTTCAGCAATCTCTTCTTTCGGTTCGCCTGTTTCTTCCGGGGTCAGGTTTTTCTGCAGTTCAGCAAGGTTGCTGGACTTCAGGCTTTTTTCATAAGTGATTTCCGGAGCATCGATCAGGATCTCGTTGATCACAACGGTGTCGCTCATGAGTGATGCAAGAGAGATGTTCAGTTTGAATTCACCCAGTTCCATGGCGCTCGGGGTTTTAAAACCTTCCGGGTTTCCGATCACCAACGCTTTCACATGAACCAGACCCGTCAAGGGATTGACGCGTACTTTTTCCACAGTCATGGGGACCCCGGCCACTTTCGGCCCAACGGTCTCAATTCCAGCTTTGATAATGTTTCCGAGAAACAACATGACACCTACAAGTAAAACAACAATCACAATTCCAATGATCGACAGAATTTTCTTCATACACGCCTCCTTTTCTTTACAAGGTGATTCTGGACCGCACACATGGAGCGCTCAAGCATCATTTCATGCAAATTATCTGTGATACACCTCCGGAAAGAATTCGCATCCGCCACATGACGGCGCGCTTGTATACACTTCTGCGGGTTTGATACGGTGGATCCAAGTCTGACAGCCGGATGAAACCACTACACAAAAAACCATCGAAGAAGCAGGCCGACCATCCTGCCAAACAAAAGGCGGGCCTGCTTTGGTATATCATCGGCATGGTCATCATCCTAACGATCTATCGTCTTCTGATCTCCGTGGTTACCCATCTGAGGCTGTTTCAGGACATTACCGACTACCAGCGCCACACACAGGGGCTCGCCACGTTCCTGCTCGTGCTGATGATGGGACTGCTTTGGATGGCATACCGACAGTGGCAGAACATTATCCACGAACGGGATCAGCTGGAAACCATTCTGGCAAGTATTGGTCCGGACATGATTCTTGCCGTTGACCACAACGACCGGATTCTGCGCTGCGGCGGTGCCGTGGAACAGATGTCCGGCTACACACCGGACGAACTGATCGGCAAGAAGGCCGGACTGCTGTATCACGACCGTCGCATTGACGGACAGGGTTATGAAATCCAGTCGGCACTCGAGCAAACCGGGTTTTATATGGGCTACACCACCGGCCGAACCAGAAACGGCGAAGACTATCTTCTGGAAATGCAGACCTCCCGGTTAACCAGCCAGGCCGGCGGCGCCGTCGTGATTCTCCGCAATCTGGACGAAAGGCAGCGGGCCCGGGTCCAACTGCAGCGCCGCATCCGCATGGAAGAAACTTTTGCTGCGATATCCACCGAGTTTCTGCAAACGGAGCCGAAACAATTCGGAAAAGCCTGTCTAACAGCTCTCCAGAAAACCGCAGAGATTTTCGGCTATGAATTCGCCAGTGCCGGTTTTTTCGATATGCAAAGCGGTGAGCTCCGCAACATCTGGACCTGGCCGCCAAACCAGGAAATCCTGGATCCGGCGTTCAATACATCTCTCGCAGAAGCCGCCATTGCCTCCGCTGACACCAAGGGCCGAATTGCATACCGATTCCCCGAAGACTCCGACCGTGCACCCGCTCCGCTGGAAGACCTGCACACAAACTGGAAAATCCGCGCCATGGTTCTCTCTCCCATGAAACTGCAGGATCGGCAATTCGGATTTCTGGCTCTATTCTCGAAAGAACGCAATCTGCGGCGCTGGACCCCGGAAGATACCACCGTACTGCAGGCACTCACCAGCACGTTCATGGCGGGCGAGCTCAGCATTCATTCGCGCAGGCGGTTTCAAACCGGCTCCGAATAGCAGAAAGCACTCCGGAATTCCGGAGTGCTTTCTGACACAAACATTAAGCCGGGCAAGCATGCCCGGCTCAAGTTCCTTAGCCGGCGATCGCAGCCTGGGCCGCCGCCAGGCGGGCAATCGGCACACGGAACGGCGAACAGCTGACGTAGTTGAGACCTGCTTTGCAGCAGAACTTCACGCTGGCCGGATCACCGCCATGCTCCCCGCAGATACCGCACTTAAGGTCCGGACGGGTTGAACGACCGCGTTCCACACCCATCTGAACTAGCTGGCCGACACCGTTTCTGTCGAGATGCTGGAAGGGATCGGTCGGCAGGATTTTTTCCTGCAGGTAGTCCGGCAGGAAGGTGCCGATATCATCGCGGCTGTAACCGAATGTCATCTGAGTGAGGTCGTTGGTTCCGAAGCTGAAGAATTCAGCGGTCTCGGCGATCTCATCGGCAGTCAGCGCAGCACGCGGAATTTCGATCATCGTTCCGATCATGTACTTCAGGGCCACGCCGGATTTTTTGATGATCTCTTCCGCCGTTTCGCGGGCGATTTTTTCGAGATAGTCGAGCTCGGCCTTGGTGCCGACGAGCGGAATCATGATTTCCGGAAGCACTTTAACTTTCTTCTTGGCTTTGGAAACTTTGCAGGCGGCCGCGATAATTGCGGTGGTCTGCATCACACACAGCTCCGGGAACGTTACCGACAGACGGCAGCCGCGGTGCCCGAGCATCGGGTTGAACTCGTGCAGCTGTTTCACACGGTCAGCAACTTTCTTGGCCGATACCCCAAGGCGTTTGGCCATTTCCTGCTGATCCTTCTTGGTGTGCGGCACAAACTCATGCAGCGGCGGGTCGAGAAGGCGAACCGTTACCGGCAGGCCGTCCATGGCTTTGAAGATTCCTTCAAAGTCCTTCTGCTGATGTTTCAGCAGTTTGGCCAGAGCGGCCTTGCGGCCGGCTTCGTCTTCGGCAAGGATGAATTCGCGAATCGCCCAGATGCGGTCGCCTTCGAAGAACATGTGTTCTGTACGGCAAAGACCGATTCCCTCCGCACCGAATGCGCGGGCAGCCGCGGCATCCTTCGGTGTATCGGCGTTGGTGCGGACATTGATCTTGCGGTTGTTGTCCGACCATTTGGAAACCAGATCGTACATTTTATAGATCGGGTCTTTCTTTGCGGCAGCCGTACCATCGACCACCCCGGCCACAACCGGGCTGACCTGTGTGGCAATCTGGCCTTCATAGACTTTTCCGGTCGAACCGTTAAGGCTCAGCCAGTCTCCGGCCTTATACGTTTTCTTGCCAACCGTAATGACTTTCTTTTTGTAATCGATACCGAGCTCTCCGGCACCGCAGATGCAGCATTTACCCCATCCGCGAGCGACAACCGCGGCATGAGAAGTCATGCCGCCGGTCGAGGTCAGCACTCCCTGAGCGGCCCACATCCCGCCGACATCTTCGGGGCTGGTGTCCTGGCGCACCAGAATCACTTTGGCTTGCGGATCTTTTTTGACTGCCGCCTCTGCGTCTTTGGCCTCGAAAACAATCTGTCCGACTGCGGCTCCCGGACCGGCCGGAAGAGCCGTGGTGATCAGCTTTGCTTTTTTCTCAGCCGCGATGTCAAAGACCGGGAACAGCAGCTGTTCGAGATCGTCTCCGGACAGAGTGGTCAGCGCCTCCTTCTGATTCAGAATTTTTGGAAGTTTTTCGCCGGTGTACATATCTTCGCCGGTCGCCATTTCAACCGCCCAGCGGACTCCAGCCAGACCGGTGCGTTTGGCATTACGGGTCTGGAGCATCCAGAGCTTTCCTTCCTGCACAGTAAACTCAACGTCCTGCGGATATTTGTAATGCTTCTCGAGGCGCGACATGATTTTCATCAGGTCGGCATGGGCTTTTTTCCAAACCTTGGAATTTTCCGAAGGCATGTCCTTGAGGTCTTTCGGCGTACGGATTCCGGCCACGACGTCTTCGCCCTGAGCATTGATGAGATATTCCCCCATCGGCTTGCTGTCCCCGGTTCCGCCGTCGCGGGTAAAGGCCACGCCGGTTCCGGATTCATCCCCCATGTTTCCGAAAACCATGGTGCAGACATTCACAGCGGTTCCGAGCAGACCGGTAATTTTGTTGATCTGGCGGTATTTCTCGGCGCGCTCAGAATTCCACGAACCAAACACCGCGCGGATGGCGAGATCGAGCTGCTGCATGGGATCCTGCGGGAACGGTTTTTTAACCTTTTCGAGATACACTTTTTTGTAGACCTCAACGAGCTCCTTGAGCTGTTCTGCTGTCAGTTCCGTGTCGTCTGTGGCTTTGTATTTCTTTTTGATCTTCTCGAGTTCAATTTCGAAGTCGTGATGAGTCAGCCCGGTGTACGGCCCCATAACCACATCACCGAACATGTCGATGAAACGACGGTAGCAGTCCCACGCCGTGCGCTCGTTTCCGGTCTGTTTAATGAACCCGTGAACGGACTTGTCGGTCAGCCCGAGATTGAGAACGGTGTCCATCATGCCCGGCATGGAAATCGCAGCACCGGAACGAACAGAGACCAAAAGCGGATCATCGGCATCACCCAGTTTTTTGCCCATCATTTGTTCGAGTTTGGCCAGCGTTTTCTTGAGTTGGTCTTCCATCCCCTGAGGATAGCGGCCACCGTTTTTGCTGTAGCATGCACAGGCTTCGGTCGAAACCGTAAAGCCGGGAGGAACCGGGATGTTGGCATTGGCCATCTCAGCCAGATTGGCGCCTTTGCCACCCAGCAGAGCTTTCATGGAGGTATCGCCTTCGGTGTGCTCTTTACCGAAACCGTAGAAATACACATACTTCTTATTGTTCGCCATCAGGGTCTCCTTGCTTTACGCACCGTTCATCAGCGCGCTGTTTTTTTAACTAAACAAAATTACGCGGCATGCTATCAGAGCAATTGGGGGTGTCAAGCCGTGGGAGGATACCGGCCAAAACACAAGCTATTCGAAAGCTCTTTCTGCCGAATCCGGCGTGCCGTCACCCGGACGGTCCGCCTTCGGATAGGCAAATTCAAACGCGCCCATATCCACCCGGGCGTGCCCGTTGTTATTGCCATCGAGGACTCGCGGACGTCCATTGATGTCCGCCACTAAAAAAGTATCGGTGCCATGATCAATCGCCGGGGAAGCATAATGCAGAGAAAACACTCCGGTGTCCGTATTCAGGAATCCCGGATCGCCATCAATATTCCCCTCCCCGTCCGGCTTCGGCCAGCTGCTCGAAAACGTCATTTCCGTGCTGTAATAATTGTGATGCGTCTGCAGCGCCTGGTTGTGCTGAATAATCGAATTAACCGCTGCGCCGAACGACGTTCCACCGCCCATAATCTCCGCGCGGTTCTGCGCCACCGTGCAATTGAACAGCTCACTGCGCTGAGCTCCGCCTCCGAAACGACCGGCGCGGTTATAGGCCAGCAGACAGTCGCCCAGCCGCGCGTGACTCGCCGCGCCGCCCGAACGCCGCGCCGTATTTTCCTTAAAGGTGCAGCGCATTGCCGTTCCGCCGTACATCCCGCCGCCGTACCACAGCGCCGTATTGCTCACCACCATGCAGTCCGTAATCGTTCCGCCCGGCTCACTCCAGACCCCGCCGCCGGACAGATCCTTAAACTTGTTTCCTTCCGGCCCCACCCGGCAGGTCTCGCCGCCGGAAATGGTAAAACCGATCACTTCGGCACCGTTGGTTAAATAAAGACAGCGCGTCGACGGCCCGCCCATCAGAAACGTTTGGTTCGCACCCGCCTCACTGCGGATCGTCAGCGGCTTATCCACCACCAGCCGCGTTGCGGGACCGTCCTGATCCACCTGACGACCGCCCATGTTATAAACGCCCGGCGCCACTACGATTTCGTCGCCGGGATTCGCCGCGTCCACAATCAGCTGAAGCGGCTTCGGTTCGTTTTTCGAAACATAAACAGTATTCGGTTCCGCCACCTGCTCAGCGCAAACCGCAGCAGCCATCGGCAGCAGCAAACAAACTATCCACTT
Organism: Tichowtungia aerotolerans; assembly: GCF_009905215.1. Classification (GTDB taxonomy): domain Bacteria; phylum Verrucomicrobiota; class Kiritimatiellia; order Kiritimatiellales; family Tichowtungiaceae; genus Tichowtungia; species Tichowtungia aerotolerans. The sequence continues at coordinate 499,052 of NZ_CP047593.1, forward strand.
CATGGTTTTTGAACTCCGTCTCCAAAAATTGATTGGAAAAATCTCTACCGGATTTTTTCGACCATTGGAAAATTATTCTTCGGCGGACCGCCCGCCGCCGGGATTTGTGTAAGGATTCACTTCGATCGTGATGTGATCGAGGTGATGAATTCCTTTCAGCTTTGCTTTAAAACAGTCCGGCGAGCGGACTTCGCGGGTAACCAGCGAAACGATCACCGCATAAGCGGACGGTCCGACTTTCCAGATATGCAGGTCGGCCACCCGCGCATCGCCGTCTTTTTCGATCCGTTCCAGCACCTCTTGCCGAACAGATTTTTCGGCACTGCTGTCGAGCAGGATCGGCGCAGTCTCGCACAGCAGTCCATATGCCCACCTGGCAATCACCGCCGAGCCGACTATTCCGACAAAGGCGTCGAGACGGTTCCAGCCAAAGTACTTTCCGAACAGCAACGCAACGATGGCCAGCACGGACGTCAGAGCATCAGCCAGCACATGCATATAGGCCGCTTTCAGGTTGTGATCATGTTCATGATGATGGTGTCCGTGATCATGATGATGTTCGTGCGGCGTTTTCAGGATGAATACGCTGGCGGCATTAACGGCAAGGCCGAGCGCGGCGACACCGAGCGCTTCATTGAACCGAATCTCTTCCGGATGGATCAGCCGCTGGAGCGATTCCATCAGCATGGTCAACGCGACCACCGCCAAAGCAACGGCACTGGCGAAGCCGCCGAGCACGCCGAACTTGCCGGTTCCGAAGCTGAAGGCCGGGTCGCGGGCGTGTTTTTCTGCGTAATGATAGGCGGCCAGCACAATGATAAAGGCCACAGCGTGAGTGCTCATATGCCAGCCGTCAGCGAGCAGCGCCATGGAACCGAAAACCGTCCCGGCGGCAATCTCAATAACCATGACGACAAGCGTTACAACCAGTACAATCCACGACCGCTTCCGGCCCTGCTCGTGCAGCGTCAGGTAATCATGCTCATGCCTGAACGGATCCGTATTCATTTCGACACCTTAAAAATCAATGCATCCTCGCGTCGCACTTCAACACATCCTTTGCATTTGGAACATTTGGTGCTGAGCCGCTCAATGCGCCCCTTCTTCTCAAGGGTTCCTAACATTCCTTCCATCGCGGCAATCTCCGAATGAAAGTGCTGAGCAATTTCCTTAAGCGACATTGCCCCGCGCTCTTCGAGCAACTTGAGTATTTCGGTCAGCATTGCAAACACCTTTCTGTCGGCTGCACTCATCGGGAAAAGAGCGGCGCTGATTGTTTCCGGTTAATGAACCTGTATTTTCTGAGCCGCTTCTTTGGCAATGATATAGCGGCTTTCTCCTGCAGCAACCACCATGTTGGCATCGCGCGGCCGGTTTTTCAGAACAGTCACAAAGGCTCCGCTGAACAGTCCCATTTCAAGAGTTTTCCGGTCCTTATTGGAAACCACCACCACGTTGGCGCCCTGCGCAAAATCGCTGAGCGGATGAGCACAGCAGATTCCTCCCTGATCTCCGGGCTGACGGCCGCAGCGCTGCTGGCATTCCCGGCGTCTAAAACGTCTAAACATCAGTTTATCCTTTTTTTTGAAATCAGTTTAAGCAGTCCGGCAAAGGCAAACATGGCAAGAAGAATACCGCCGCACCAAAAGACGGACGACACCGGATGAGCCACGGCAGTGGCGGTCTGGTAAAACAGGACCGCAAACATCCACGCGAGAGCCGTCAGATAAAACACGCTGAAGAACATCCAGTTCCATCCGGTCTCGCGTTGGATAGCTGCAACAGCGGCAACACACGGCATATAGATAAGCACAAACAGCAGATAGGCAAAGGCTCCGGCCCTGCCGTCGAATGCGGCCAGCATGGAGGCTTCAGGATCCGCGCCATCCGCACCATAAAAAGTATTGAGCGTTCCGACCACCAGCTCTTTGCCGAAGATTCCGGTAACAAGCCCGAGGGTCGCCGGCCAGTTTTCATCGGTGATGCCCATGGGGTGGAAAACCGGTGTAATAACACGACTGGCTGCGCTGAGCACGGACTTGTCACTTTCCTGATTCCCAAAAGAGCCGTCGGTTCCAATGGACCAGAGAAAACTGAGGATCAGCACCAGCACCAGAATAATTTTACCGGCACGAAGAATAAACTCCTTCAGCCGTTCCCATGTGTGATAGGAAATCGCTGCCAGCCGCGGCACATGATACGGAGGCAGTTCCATCACAAAGGTGGACGCTTCCCCTTTCAGAATCGTGCGGCGGAACAGCAGGCCGCTGCCGATCGCCAGAAGGATGCCGGTCAGGTACAGCGAAAAGATCACCGCTCCGCCCTGTTCCGGGAAAAAGATTCCGGCAAAAAGAGCATACACCGGCAGGCGCGCACCGCAGGACATAAACGGGTTGAGCAGAACAGTCAGCGTACGATCACGCTGATTATCCAGCGTTCTGGCGGCCATAATGCCGGGCACATTGCAGCCGAAACCGACCAGCATGGGAATAAACGCTTTGCCGGGCAGACCGATCGCCCGCAGGCTTCGGTCCATCACAAAAGCAGCCCGCGCCATATACCCCGACTCTTCCAGAAGCGACAAACAAAGGAACATAAAGAAGATCGGCGGAATAAAAGTGGCCACCGTCTGGATACCTCCGCCGAGTCCGTCAGCCAGCAAGACGCTCAGCCACATCGGCGAACCGATTCCTTCCAGCCAGCCACCGAGACCGTCTACAAGCACCGCACCGAAAACACCGTCAATCCAGTCGATGATCGGGCCCGACAGGTTGATGGTGATGGAAAACACGGCGTACATGATCGTCAGGAAAAGAGGAATGCCGAGTGCACGGCTCAGCACGATGCGGTCGATGGCATCCGACATCCGTTTGCGCATCTCGCCGGTTCGTTTAACCACGTCCAAAGCCAGTCCGTGGACAAAACCGTAGCGGCCGTCGGCCATCACAATTTCAATGTCTTCGCCGATGTGTTTTTCCACCCGATCAATCTGAACCGCTCGCAGTTCATCGCAAACCCCGATCGTCAAATCCTCCGCCACGTGATCGCGTTCCAGCAGCTTCACCGCCAGCCAGCGGGCCGACACATCAACCCGTTTTGCCGCCTCGGTAACCTCGGGCATCAGCTCATCAATTGCTTTCTCTACAACAGCATCGTACTGCACATGTGTTTTGCTGATCGGCTTTTCGGCGGCCGTTTTTTTGATGACCTGCTGGAGTCCGCCGACGTCATCTTTGCGAATCGCTTCCACCTGCAGCACCGGACAGTCCAGATGTTTCTGGAGATGGCTGATCTGCACTTCAATATGCCGCTTTTTAGCGAGTCCGGCCATATTGACCACAACGACAAGCGGCACGCGCATTTCCAGCAGCTGAGCCGTAAGGTACAGGCTGCGCTCGACGTTGCGCGCATCAATAACGTTTACGATCGCATCGGGCTTTTCTTTCAGGATGTAATCACGGGCGGCCACTTCATCGAGAGAACCGGCAGAAAAAGAGTAAATACCAGGCAAATCGACGACCCGGTAATCGGCATCCTCAAAGGCGTATCCGCCCTCCAGATGCTCCACGGTCACCCCCGGCCAGTTACCCACCCTCTCACGAGAGCTGGTCAGAGCATTAAACAGCGTGGTTTTCCCACAATTGGGATTCCCCGCCAGAGCTATTGTAAAATTTTTCATGTCCCCAAAAAAAGTATCCAGAGAATGATAAGCACCTCCTAAAACTCTGCGAGAATAAAATCTAAATAAAGGATGGCTTCCAATGCCTGGAACATTTCGTGAAGGAAAGATCAGCAACTGTTTCGGTTACAGCCGTCCGGCTCCAGGGCATGGAAAAAAAAACGGCTTCTTGTCCAGCAATTGGAAAATAGTGACATCCGCAGGCCGGACATCCACGCATCCTTTGCAGGTGGAGCATTTGCTCTGCACCTTTGCAATCCGTCCTTTCCGTTCGAGCATCTGCAGCATTCCCTCCATTACCGGAACGTCGACCTGAAAGCGGTTGGACAAATCTGAAACAGACAATGCGCCCCGCCGGCGGAATTCGTTTAAAATATCTGAAAGCATCAGCGTACCCCGATCTGCATGGCGGCCTGCCTGGATATGATGTAGCGACTGTCGCCCGCCGCCACGACGACACTCGGATTGGAGGGATGGTTTTTCAGAATGCGGATCGCGACACCGGGAAACATTCCCATTTCCAGGGTCTGTTTGTCGTGGTTGGACAAAATCACTGCCGATGTGTCCTGACCCAGCTCCGAGAGCCGGCAGGCGCAACGGCAGCCCGCCGCCCTGCATCCGCGATTTCGTCTTCTGAAACACCGCCCGAACATGTGAACCTCCTATGCATGTTCCGGCGACCGGCCGGAACATTTGTAAAGAACCCCGACAAACACTGCTGCAAACAGGACAATTCCACCGACCCAGGCCGAAGACGATCCGGGATGAGCCGTGAAGGTGGCAATCTGGTAGTAGAGCGTTGCAGCAATCCAGGCCAGCCCCGTCAGATAACTCACGCAGAACACGGCCCACTTCCAGCTGGTCTCACGATACACCGCCGCAATGGCGGCCACGCATGGAGCGTAGATGAGGATAAACAGCAGATAGGCAATGGCCGCGGCTTTGCTGCCGAAGGCTTTTTGCATCGTGCCGAGTGTTCCGCCGTGAATCTCCATTTCTTCCGCAACGGCCTCGCTGTCTTCCACGCCGGAAGCTCCACCGATTCCGATTGGGTCTGCAAAGGTTCCGGAGAATCCTTCAAAGGCGGCGGGCACGGAGGCGAAAGCTTCAGAAATGCCGCCAAAGAAGTCAAACGGCTCCTCTTCAGCCCCGCCGCCGGCCTCTTCGACATCGAGCTGGGTATAGAGGGCGTCCAGCGTTCCGACCACGGCTTCTTTGGCGAAGATGCCGGTAAACAGCCCGACCGTGGCCGGCCAGTTGTCCTGCTCAATTCCCATTGGATAAAAAACCGGAGTAATGGATTTACCAATTGCACTCAACACGGAATCCGAGCTGTCTTCGTGTCCGAAGGAGCCGTCCGTGCCGATGGTGTTCAGCAGACTGAGGATAACCACAACCATCACAATGACTTTCCCGGCACGGATCGCAAAGCTTTTCAGCTTGTTCCACGTGTGGAGAAAAACGCCGTTAAAAGTCGGGATGTGATATGGAGGAAGTTCCATCACAAAGGTGGAAGACTGCCCGCGCAGAAGTGTTTTGCGCAACAGCAGACCGGTCAGCACACTGAACAGAATTCCGGTCATATACAGACCGAAAATCAGGGTGCTTCCGCTGCGCGGGAAGAAGGCCGCGGCAAACAGGATATAGACCGGCAGGCGGGCTCCGCACGACATGAACGGATTCATCATCACCGCCATGGTTCGGTCGCGCTCATTTTCGAGCGTGCGCGCGGCCATGATTCCCGGCACATTGCAGCCGAAACCGACCAGCATCGGAAGGAACGCCTTGCCGGGAAGTCCGATCGCGCGCAGCACGCGGTCCATCACAAACGCGGCGCGCGCCATATAGCCCGAGTCCTCCAGCGCAGAGAGACAGAGGAAGATGAAGAAGATCGGCGGCACAAATGTGGCCACCGTCTGAATCCCGCCGCCGACCCCGCCGGCCAGCAGAGTGATCAGCAGGTCCGGAACATGCAGCGCACTCAGCAACGCCCCAAATCCGTCTACAAAGATCGTGCCGAACAGAATATCGAAAAAGTCGATGAAAGCTCCACCGACATTAATGGTGAGCATAAAGACGCCGTACATCACGGTCAGAAAGATCGGAATGCCGAACACCCGGCTGAGCACCACGCGATCAATCGCATCCGACACGGTTTTGCGCAGTTGATCCGTGCGTTTGCAGACGTCTTTGGCCAGTCCATGAATAAAGCCGTAGCGACCGTCCGCAATCACCACATCAATATCGTCTCCGACATGATGTTCAACCTTCTGGATTACGGTTTTCAATTCCGTTCCGATGCTGCCTTCCACCAATTGCTCCGCCAGCTCATCGCCTTCGAGCAGCTTGATCGCCAGCCAGCGTGCATCGACTCCGGCCTTCCCGGCTTTCGAACGAAGCTTTTTGCTCAGTTTGGCAATTGCCGTTTCGGCTTCACGGTCGTACTCGACGCGCGTCGGGGATACGGCATGCGATTCTGCAATCTTAATGAGCTCGTCTTTGAGTTGATCCAGTCCTTCACGGCGGGACGCCACCATGGGAATGACCGGACATCCGAGATGGGCCCGCAGATGATCGACTTCAATCTTGATTTTCCGGGTTTTGGCGATGTCCATCATATTGAGCGCCACGACCACCGGCACGCGCATTTCGAGCAGCTGGGTGGTCAGGTAGAGATTGCGCTCAAGATTAGTCGCATCGATAATATTGATTACAACATCGGGTTTATCTTTCAGAATAAACTCGCGCGACACCTTTTCATCCACCGAAAAAGCAGAAAACGAATAGATTCCCGGAAGATCGACGATCATCAGTTCAGCATCCCCATGCCGACAGAACCCTTCCAGCCGCTCGACCGTTACGCCGGGCCAGTTCCCGACGCGCTGGGTTGCGCCGGTCAGCGCATTGAAAAGAGTTGTTTTGCCGCAGTTTGGATTTCCCGCGAGGGCAACCGTCAGTTTTCCCATCTCAAACCTCCTCCACGTTCAAGGCATCAGCCTCGGCCTTGCGCAGGGTCAGACTGCCGCCCTGCAGACGCAGTTCAACGGGATCGCCCAGCGGAGCAACCCGCTCGAGTTTGAATTCCACGCCGCGCACAAGTCCCATTTGAATCAGCTTCTGCCGATAGCGTCGGTCGTCCGTGCTGTAACCGGCCACGCGGCCGATGGTTCCCGTCTTCATTTCTCTGATTTTCATAGCATTCCCTGTCGATTAAAATTCAAGCGCGAGCTGCATGGTGACCAGATCGACATCTTCTGCACCGGCTCCAAAATCTTCTTTCATGTATTCCAGCGCCAAACAGGTACTGCACATTTCGGTCTCGGAAAGAAGGCAGCCGCACATAACGCCATAACGGTTTTCAGCAAAAGCATCGAGTACACCTCTGGAATGCTCATACTTTCCGGCCACTTCAATGCGATCATTGATCGCAACACCCAGTTCCAGATTCAGCGATTCCGGCTCAAAGCCCGTATCAAAGCCATCTATTTCGATTTCATCCAGCGCCGTCACATATTCACCAATGAAAGTTGCCGGACCGAATGCAGCCGTCACCCATGCGTTCAATCCACCGGTGTCATCCGCGGTATAGGTATATCCATCGTCTTCAGCAAAGGCGGTCAAACTGTCGGCATCCATGATGTTCCGAATCCAGGAGACTCCGAAATCCACAGAGGCATCATCGTTTCCGATGCCATAGGAAGCGGCCAGAACCGCATTGTCGACCTGATCTTCACCGTCGGTGTCCACGTCACCGTTGAAAACAGTCATGCTGACAACAAAACCGTTTTTTTCAAACCCGAACAGCGCGCCGGTCTCAAGCGCTTCCGACAGCTCAAGCACGATCGGGTCACTGATGAAAAAGCTGTCCAGATGACCAAACGGCACATACATTTTCCCAGCCTGCAGATAGAGAGGAAATTCTTCCGTATTGCCCAGCGTGATAATTGCCTGATCCACATCAAACGGCGTGTCATCTTCCTCATAAAGGAAAGTCAGATCAGCCCTCACCCGGTCACTCAACTGCCATCCGGCCCCCAGCGCCACCGTGGCCAGGGCAATGTCACTGGCATCTTCAGAGTCCGTGTGATTATAACCGGCCTCAACCTCCAGCAACGCACCGAACACCATCGCTTCCGGAAGAGCATCCGCCACCTCTTCCAGCGTCTCATTCAGCGTGCGTGACGCCTCAGCCTCTGCCAATGCATTATTCTCAGCATTCAGCAACGCTTTCAGTTCCGTCACCTGCCGCTGAAGCGCATCAAACTCTTTTTTACTGACCGTCTCCTCCTGAGCAACAGCCCCCGCCGTCACTCCTGTCAAAACTAATCCTGCAATCCATCCTTTTGAAACTCTCATATATACAGTAATCCCTGTTTACTTTGGTTCATTGATGTCATCTGTCCCGGTCGGACAACACCTCGTCCGGTATATACTGACGGAGGTTCGTCTTTCCGATCCGGCGAACCGCGATATCGACATCTTCCGCAGCGGCCGTATGCAGCGCCTGATTGTGAAAACCTTTGCAGTATTCATGCTGAAGATGACCGAACACCCGCATACTTATGCTCCGACCTCTTCCATAACCTGTTTCGCCCACTCCGCAATGCGACCGGCCGTTTTGTCCGACTCATTGTCCTGATCCAAAGCCAGTCCAATAAATACATCTCCAGCCTGAGCTCGCGATGCATTATGGCCGTACCCTTCGGCCGACCACGTACCAACCATCTCAATGGCTTTGTTTTTCAGGGCGGCGGCCATATCAGCCATCCCATCCACATAAGTGTCGGCATAGGTGAACTGATCCCCCACCCCGAACACCGCAGCAGTCTTTACGTTCACGTCCCAGCTGCTGAACTGATCCAGCAATGCATCCATATCATCCTGCAGATCGCCAGTCCCCCATGTCGAAGCTCCTAGAATCAGCAGGTCCACTCCCATCAGGTCATTTTCGGCCACCTCTCCAGCCGATATCACAGCAACTTCCGAAAATGCTCCTGCAAGATCCAGAGCCACCGCTTCCGCAGTTCCCGTTGTGCTCCCATATACAATTATTGTTTTCATCACCACTCCTGTTTTTTTTGTTACGGCGAATTAATTTAGTCATGACTAAAAAATGCATCAAGCGTTTTTTAGATTAAATATAAACAGGATTTTTTTCTAAAAGGGATGTGATCCGCGACACGCCCGCCCTGCTTAACGAGCCCGCTGATTCTGCGGTCTATATGCCATGCAGTACCTGTGCGACAGCTGCACAACCTACATCTGCATAACCGCGACGAAATTCTGCGCGGTCTGATCAACAACCTGCGCAAATGCCTTCACCTCATCCGCGCCATACAGGCGCTCGGCATCACCAGCCTGCCACTGTGTGTCCTCTGCATATTCCTCATCGATACAAACAGGGTCACATGTGCCGAAATCATCTTCGGCACCGGCCTTCTTAAAGGCACGGTGAGATTCCGTCTGATACAAAAGAATCCAGCACCAAAGCGACAAGAGCCATCTTCTTCAGCGCATTAACAGAGACCGTTGCACCGCTCACGCCGTCAACACGCTGATCCAACTGATGCGTTTCGTCCAAGCCGGAGCCGACAAACTGCTTGAGAAAACGCTCGGTCTCGATGACTTTGCCGCGCACCTCTTTTGAGTCGAGAACTCTTACGCGGACAAGGCGCTCGGCCTCAGTTACAAATCCGGCCTCTACATATCCATGTTTACCCCGGGACTTCAGGATCCAGACCCGCCGGCCGGCCTTTTCCCAATATGATACGGAAGAGGCCGGATAACGGTTGCCGTATACCGTGCGAATCGCATCAAGAACCTCTCCCCGAAGAAGGATTTTCTCTTCGGCAGGCAGTTCTCCAAGCACCCCCTGAACAAAACTGTCCGAGGCCACACCTGACTGACTGAGGCCGGCAAGACTCAACCAGATCAACAGCAGAATCTGCCGGCATTTAGAATTCATATCCCACACCGAGGTTTAAACCGTCCTGATCCTGGCCGTTTTCATTGTTCTGCCACTGGTAATCTGCTTTAAGAACGACCTGTTCGTGCGGCTTCCAGTTGACACCGACATCAACCTGCTCTTTCCCGCCAGCAGAACCGTTTGATCCGGCCGTATTATCCCACTGGTTGTAACGCGCAAAAACTGACAGGGTATCGGTGATTCGATATGACGGTTCAATATACCACCCAAACTGCCGGTCTGCACCCAGAGCAGCCGGGGCATCCCCTTCAAGATTCCACTGCGCGTACAGAGCACGCAATCCCCACGGACCGCGAGCCAGATCCAGATGAATTTCCCCCATCCAGGCCTCGGATTTCTCGGCACCGGCTTCCCCCTGCGTCACATCTCCCTGAACATTCACGCTTCCGCCAACCGTTACGCCGGGAATGCTGTAGCTCAGCGCAGCGGTAGCCGCCGGATCAGAAGCATGGGCCTTAGCCGCCTTCTGGCGACCTGAGCGAACCGAATAACTGTCAGCCCCGGATGTCGCCAGCCCTGAATGCAAATATACCGCATAGTTCACAGAGTCGCTCAACTGCCCATACAGCCCCGCCCCCGCTTCCCACCAGGTGGTCGGCAGAATATTCTTTTCAATCGGATTGCGCTCGACGCCGTAAAACCGGGTCGGCTCGTGCGTTTCGTTCAGCAGTCCGACCGGCAGCAGAAAAAGACCGGCCCGTGCGGTATGGTGATCGTTAAGGTCAAAGTCTACATACGCCTGTTCGAGTTCAACCTCCCCCGGTTCCCCATCACCGGACAAAGAATGCTCAAGCTCAAGCTCGGACTGGAAACGAATCCGTTCGTTAAATTCCTTGCCGACCATCAATACGAATCGGTGGAAATCAATCTCCCGCTTGTCACTCGCACCGCCCGATCCGCTTAACGCATTGTAATGCAGCTCTCCGTAACCGCCCAGCGTGATACCTTTCAGCGGATTGTAATCCTGCTCCTCAGACAGAATGGCAACCTGTTCCTCCAGCGAATCCATGCGGGTCTGTATAATCGACTCATCGCGAACCGCAACCGGCGCAGTCGACTCTTCGGACAATTCTTTCACCTGTTCCTCCAACTCATCGATTCGCTTGAGCAGTTTTGCTTCGCGAGCCGCAGCCTCCTGCTCAAACCGTTGCTCCAGCCTTAAAATCCGCTCTTCGAGCGTTTGCGAAGAAACATCCTGCGCAAAACATCCGACCACCGGCCATCCGGCCATTACAACCCACAACACCTTTTTCATATCCCCTCCTTCTCCATTCGTGAAACATGCATTATTGTTCGAGATGGCGAATAATTTCAGCTGCGACTAAAATTAAATCAACCGCTTATTTAGATTTTTTATAAATAAAGGCCGGCGCACGTCTTTCGTCCGCCTGCGCCGGATCGCCTCTGCCGGAGAGCACCCGGCCCCGCCAATACCTGCCGGAAAATCTTCATTTCCATAATCACAGAAAAAGACCAATGACAGGGCCGACGTCAGCGGTCAGGTGGCTTGAAAGACAAAATCTAATTCCGGCTAATCAGACAAATAAGATTAGTCAAGACTAAAAATGTTTGATATATATAAGGATATGTCAGAGAAAAAAATAGAACTCAGCTCCAGCCTTGAAGATTATCTGGAAACCATTTTCATGGTGGCAGAGGAAAAAGGCGCCGCGCTCAAAAACCTGGTCGCCGCCGCCAAACAGCTGAGAGCATAACCCAGCCCCCTTCTGAAAAAGCAACCGGGTTAACCCCCCGGTTGCCCAAGCTGTTGATTAATCAGGTAATTGAAGCCTAAATCCACTCGCTTCGCCGCCACGAAACCGCACCGCGCAGCCATCGCTTCAACCTCGTCCGCCGACAGGCGCATGGCCTCCGGCGGCCCGAATGACAAATCCTTGCTGCTGCATTCGATGATGACGGCGGTTCCGCCATCAACGAGCACGCGGCGCAGCTCGGCAAACAACTGATCCGCATGTTTTTTGACACCCGGAATGTGCAAAACGGTCGCGACAAAACACACATCGACCGAGCTGTCCGGAACCGGCAGCGTCTGGGTGATATCCGCGACGGTGACGGTCAAATTTGAAACGCCGGCCGCATCGCGCGTGCTCGACGACGGCGCCAAGGTTTCCGGCATCGAATACACCGACCGCGCCTCCGGCGAAACCCAAACCGTTTCCGCCGACGGCATCTTCGTACAGATCGGCCTCGTTCCCAACAGCGCCCCGTTTGCGGATCTGGTGGAACTGAATTCACTGGGAGAGATCGTGGTGGACGGACACTGCCGCACCGGCACAACCGGCATCTACGCGGCGGGCGACCTCACCACCGTCCCTTACAAGCAGATCATCATCGCCATGGGCGAAGGCGCCAAAGCCGGGCTCAGTGTTTTTGAGGATTTTGCCCGCGGCAACATCGCTGCCCTGCCGCGCTGAAATCGTTAACCGCCGCCAGATCAAAACAGGAAGGCGGCGGTTCCGCCGCCAGAGCCCGTGGGAAATAAGCGGCGCTTTATATTTGCCTATCCGGATAAACGGATATATAAAGCGCGGCACTGAACACAACTGGAGATTAAAGATGAAACCCATTCAAACACGTACCCTTGGCTATCCGCGCATCGGCGCCAACCGCGAACTCAAAAAGGCCGTCGAAGCCTACTGGGCCGGAACCATTTCTCAGGACGAGCTGGCCGAAACCGCCGCACAACTGCGTTCCAAACATTGGAAACAGCAGCGGAACGCCGGCATCGACCTCATCCCGTCCAACGACTTCAGCTTCTACGATCACGTCCTCGACACCGCCTGCCTCGTCGGCGCCCTGCCCGAACGCATCGGCTTCGGCGGGGGCAACGTCGACCTGCCCATCTACTTCACCGCCGCGCGCGGCGTGCCGCCCGCCGAAGCCGCCGGGCGCATCGAAGAAACCGCCGCGCTGGAAATGACCAAATGGTTCGACACCAACTACCACTACCTCGTCCCCGAGCTCCAAAAGGATCAGTTTTTCAGACTCAGCTCCACCAAGCCGGTCGACGAATATCTCCAGGCCAAAACACTCGGCATTGAAACCGTCCCCGTCCTGCTCGGACCGATCAGCTTCCTGCTGCTGAGTAAACCCGACGGCGATTTCGACGCACTCACCCTGCTCGAGCGCCTGCTGCCGGTCTACCAAAGCGTTCTCGCCCAGCTCAAAAACGTCGGCGCGCAAAGCGTCCAGCTCGACGAGCCGGTGCTCGCGCTCGACCTGACCGACGCACAGCGTACGGCCTTCGCCCCGGCCTACTCAACACTCGCCGCCGTCGCGCCGCGCATTCACCTGACCTCCTACTTCGGCGGACTGCGCGACAACCTCGACACCGCCCTCACCCTGCCCGTCGCCTCTATCCACTGCGACGCCGTCAGCGAGCCCGGCGAGCTCAACGCGCTGCTCGAAAAACTGCCCGCCGACAAGACGCTCTCGCTCGGCGTCGTCAGCGGCCGCAACATCTGGAAAAACGACTACGAAAAATCCAACGCGCTCATTTCGAAAGCCGTCAGCAAACTCGGCGCCGAGCGCGTACTCGTTTCCAGCTCCAGCTCGCTGCTGCACACACCCGTCAGCCTCGAAGCCGAAACCGGACTCGACGACGAAGTGAAAAACTGGCTGGCATTCGCCGACGAAAAACTCGGCGAACTCGCTGAACTCGCGAAATTCCAGAGATTGGAATCCGCGGGAAGCGATCCGGCATGGCAGGCCAACGCGGCGGCCGCCGCCGCGCGCCGCACCAGCCCGCGCATTCACGTGCCGACCGTGAAAACACGCTGCGCCGCATCAACACCCGACGATGCAAAACGCCAAAGCCCGTTCGCCGAGCGAATCGTCAAACAGCAGGACGCACTGAACTTCCCGCTGTTCCCAACGACAACCATCGGCTCTTTCCCGCAGACAACCGAAATCCGGCAGGCGCGCGCCAAACACCGCAAGGGCGAACTTGGCGACGCCGAATACACCCAGTTCCTGAAAAACGAAATCCGCAGCGTTGTCCGCGAACAGGAGGAACTCGGTCTCGACTGCCTCGTCCACGGCGAACCGGAGCGCAACGATATGGTTGAATATTTCGGCCAGCAGCTCGAAGGCTATGTCTTCAGCCGCAACGGCTGGGTGCAGAGCTACGGTTCGCGCTGCGTCAAACCGCCGATTCTCTTCGGCGACGTCTCGCGCCCGAAGCCGATGACCGTCGACTGGGCCGTCTTTGCCCAGTCGCTCACCGAGACCCCGATGAAAGGCATGCTCACCGGCCCTGTCACCATCCTGCAATGGAGCTTTGTGCGCGACGACCAGCCGCGGGCGGAAACCATGAAGCAAATCGCCTTCGCCATCCGCGACGAAGTGAACGACCTCGAAGCCGCCGGCATCAAGGTCATCCAGATCGACGAACCCGCGCTGCGCGAAGGCCTGCCGCTGCGCAGAACCGACCACGCCGCCTATCTGAGCAACGCGGTTGAAGCCTTCCGCATCAGCACCAGCGGCGTGCACGACGAAACACAAATCCACACGCACATGTGCTACTGCGAATTCAACGAAGTCATCGATTCCATCGCCGCGCTCGACGCCGACGTCATTTCAATTGAAGCCTCGCGCTCGCGCATGGAACTGCTCGGCGCGTTTCAGGATTTCAATTATCCAAACCAGATCGGCCCCGGCGTGTGGGACATCCACTCGCCGCGCGTGCCATCGGCTGAAGAGATGGTTGAGCTGCTGCAAAAAGCCGCGCAGGCCATTCCGGCGGAACGGCTGTGGGTGAATCCGGACTGCGGACTTAAAACCCGCGCCTGGCCCGAAACCCGCGCTGCACTGACCAATATGGTCGCCGCCGCCAAACAGCTGAGAGCATAACCCAGCCCCCTTCTAAAAAAGCAACCGGCTTAACCCCCCGGTTGCCCAAGCTGTTGATTAATCAGGTAATTGAAGCCTAAATCCACCCGCTTCGTCGCCTCGAAACCGCACCGCGCAGCCATCGCTTCAACCTCGTCCTCCGACAGGCGCATGGCCTCCGGCGGACCGAACGATAAATCCTTGCTGCTGCATTCGATGATGACGGCGGTTCCGCCATCAACGAGCACGCGGCGCAGCTCGGCAAACAACTGATCCGCATGTTTTTTAACACCCGGAATGTGCAAAACAGTCGCGACAAAACACACATCGACCGAGCTGTCCGGCACGGGCAGCGGCTGGGTGATATCCGCGACGGTGACGGTCAAATTTGAAACGCCGACCTCCTCTGCGCGCTCGGCCAACGAGCGCACCAAATCCGGCGATTGATCCAGCGCATGCACTCGCCCGGAGTCGCCCACGAGCTTCGCCGCGTGCAGCGAATAATCGCCCACCCCGCAGCCGACATCGAGAAAGACATCACCGGCTTTCAGCGCCAGTTCGTTAAACACAAGCTCCGGATCCTGCATCCCATAACTGGTGGGACGTCCGCGCTTACAGTTCTTATGCATTGCTTTGTACTTATTCATCAGTCACTCCTTTAAACTCGTCGCCCTCGGACAGCATGCCGCAAGCCGACTGCAACATCAGCCGGGCGACGGCATGATCACAGATCGCCTGATAATGCAGCCCCATCGCACGAGTCAGCGCCGAACGGGCATCCGTGATATCAACTTCCGTGTTCACTCCGTTGCGATATCCGATCTCAGCCAGACGCAACCCTTCCCGGGCCAGCTGAAGGTTCATCCGCTGCGACTCAACGAACTCTTCCGTATCACGCAGCTTCAGGATGGCCTGGCGAATCTGCAGCGCGGCCCGCTCCTGAGCATCCAGCAGTTCAAATTGGGATTGACGCAATGCGGCTTTGCTTTCAACCATCCGGCCCTCGCGCAGAAGCCCGTCAAAGAGCGGCCATTCAACGCAGACGCCCGCCGCAGCCTGCGAACCCCACGCATCGCGGGAGCTTTCATAAGGATCGGGGCGAGCCCACCCGCCGGTGGCAAAAGCGTTTACCTGGGGCCAGTAACGGCCGGCGGCCAGGCGAATGGCCTCTTCGCTCATCCGAACATTCGCCTGCACCCGCCCCAGATCCGGCCGGTTCTGATACGCCAGCTCCATCGCCTGTTCGAAAACCGGCTTCATGGGACGGTAGACCAGCGTTCCCGACAACTCAACACAGCTGTCCTGCTGAACTCCCATCTCAGTCAACAGCTGGGTCGTGAGCACGTTGAGCCGGCTGCGCTGCTGAATCATCTGCGCCTGATACAACGCCACATCGACGCGGGCCCGAAGCACACTGTATTCAGTCGCCAAACCGCTGTCTCTCTTGCAGGTCACCTCGTTTAAATACGCTTCCGCCGACGCCACCGCATCCTCAGCAACCGTCAGCAGCTGCCGGGCAAGCAAGGCGTGATAATAGTTGGACGCGACGCTCAAAAGCGTCTCCTCAGTGATCTGACGAATGTATTCATCATTGCTGCAGGCCTGCAGCTGCGCCCGCCGGAGTTCAGCCCGGGCGGCCCCACCCCTGAAAACCGGCTGCGTAATCCGAATCCCGGAGGAATATTCATCCAGCGAGCCCATGGCGTTTTGATCGTATGCGTCGTCATCATGGCGCGTGTACGAGCCGAGCAGCGAAATTGCAGGCAGCAAACCGCTGTACGACGACAATAGCTGCCCGCGCGCGATCCCCCGCGCCTCAGTGGCCGCCAGCAAAGCCTTGTTGTGCGCTAAGGACAACTTCAGCGCGTCTTCAAGTGAGAGCTGCCCGCTGACGAGCGGAGCGTCCCCGTCCGATGTCTTGCGCTGTTCTTCCCACTCCCGAAACGCCTGCGTGCGGGCGGAACTGATTTCCTGACGCACATCGCTCGATGAAACGCAGCCGGTCAATGCCAGACCGGCGGCGACTGCAAATACGACGTGTCTGTACAACCGCTTTTTCAACGTGACACCTCCTCTCTGTAAACTTTGAAAAACGTGCTGTAGAGCACCGGCACGACGACCAGCGTGAGCACGGTGGCGAACGCCAGCCCGCCCATAATCGTCACCGCCATCGGGGCAAAAAACGCATCCCACAGCAGCGGCGTCATCCCCAGCACCGTCGTGAACGCCGCCATACAAACCGGCCGGACGCGCCCGGCGGCGGAATCCAGCACGGCGCGGTACGGTTTTTTCCCGGCCGCCAGCTCGATGTTGATTTGATCCAGCAGGACAATCTCGTTTTTGATGAGCATCCCGGACAGGCTGAGGAATCCCAGCATGGCCATGAAACCGAACGGCTTGTCCGCCAGCAGCATGCCGGCCGCCACGCCGATGACGGCCAGCGGCAGCCCGAGAAAAATAATCAGCGGGTGGCGCAAGGTATTAAACAGCAGAACCGAAATCAGGAACATCGCGGCAAACGCGATCGGAACATTGGACATCAGCTTACTGTTCGCCTCGACCTGCTCTTCGTGTTCGCCGCCCCATTCCAGCGTGTAGCCTTCCGGCAAATCGATGGCTTCAATCGACGGGCGCAGCTGCCGCAGCAGGCTGTCGGTCGTGCCGTGGATCTGCTTGCAGAAAACGCGCAGAACGCGCATGCGGTTGAGCCGATGAACCACCGGCGTTTCCCACTCCACATGCCGTCCGTCCGTGACCTGCTCGATCGGAATCCAATCCTGCCGCGCACCGCTCCAAACCTGAATGTCTCCAATATTCCCGATTCCGTGCCGCTGTTCGCAGGGCGGACGGAGGACAATCGGCAGCAGATCGTCGTCCTGACGATACACGCCGACGTTGGCCCCGGAAAAGTTCATCGCCAGCGAGCGGGCAATCGCCGTCCGGCCCAGGCCGGCCTCACGGGCACGCGCATCGGACAGGCAAACGGTTTGAACTTTTACCGGCTCTCCCCAGTCGGTCCGAATGCTGCGGGCGTTCTCATGCGATCCCATGACCGCTTTCACCTTCCCCGCCAGTTCCCGCAGCACCTCGCCGTCCGGCCCGCTGAGGCGGGCCACCACCGCGCCGCCGCCGGGCCCCAGCTTGAACGCATCAACACTGGTCACGGCCCGCGGATGGTGTTCGTTCAGGTAAGCGGTCAGGAGCGACCGCAGCGCCGGAATCTTCTGATAATCATCCAGAGTCACCAATAACTGGCCGTAGGCGCTGCTCGGCATCTGGGGTTCATAGGTCAGCAGGAACCGCAGCGGCCCGCGGCCGACGAAACTCGCCACATCCTCCACTCCGTCCAACGTGCGAATATAATCGCTCACCGCGGCCGCCTCGTCGGCGGTTTGGCTGATATGGGTTCCCTCCGGCATCCAGATGTCCACCGTAATCTGCGGTCGGTTCATGTCCGGCATAAAGTCCTGCCGAACAAAACCAAAGCCCCACATGGCAACCATCAGCAAGGCGCCCACCGCCGCCAGCGAAATGCGCCGGTGATCAATACACAAACCGACAAACCGCCGGTAGCCGCGCGCGAAACGATTGCCCCGCGGCTCATGCTCACAGCCGAGTCGCTCCGGCAAAATGGCAACACACAAATACGGAGTCACCGTAATGGCAAACACCCAGCTGAGCCCCAGCGAAATACAGATGACCTGAAAGAGGCTCTTGAGCCACTCGCCCGTCATGTCTTTGGACAAGGTAATCGCGGCAAATGCCAGGATGGCAATTCCGGTTGCGCCGAGCAGCGGCCATTGCGTTTCGCGAACCGTTTCCTCAGCCGCCTGCGCACGGCTCTGCCCGCAGCGGGACTTAATGACAATCCCTTCGGCCACGACAATGGCATTATCCACCAGCATGCCCAGCGCAATAATCAACGCCCCCAGCGAAATGCGCTGCAGCGTGATCCCCATGGCATCCATGCACAAAAACGTCGCCAGGATGGTCAGCAGCAGAACCACGCTGATAATGAAGCCTTCCCGCAAGCCCATAAACAAAACCAACAGCAGCATCACAATGGCCACCGCCGCCACCAGGTTCAGCACAAAACCGCGGGTCGCCTTTTCTACCGTCTCGGACTGATGTGCAATAGAATGAACCTCAACTCCCAGGGGAACCCGCCCTTTCAGCTGTTCGAGCCGCCGGGCGATGGAGTTGCCCATGGCAATCACGTCGCCGCCGGACACCGTGGAAATGCCGATCCCCACCGCGTCCTGCCCGTTCCACTGCAGGAGCTCGACGGGCGGGTCAAGATATCCCCGCTCGATGCG
Source organism: Tichowtungia aerotolerans (assembly GCF_009905215.1). Taxonomy (GTDB): domain Bacteria; phylum Verrucomicrobiota; class Kiritimatiellia; order Kiritimatiellales; family Tichowtungiaceae; genus Tichowtungia; species Tichowtungia aerotolerans. Next base: position 517,884 of record NZ_CP047593.1, read on the forward strand.
GGCAATGTCCTTCAGCCGGATCATGCGGCCGTCCGGGCCGCCCTGAACCAGCTGTTCGGCCAGTTCATCCACATCCGTGTAGTCCCCGCTGACACGCAGGCGCACATCCTCAGAGCCGACAGCCACCTTTCCCGCATCCGTCATGGCATTCTGCTGTCGAATCGCGTTGAAGAGTACAGTTGGATCCAGTCCCAGCTGCGCAAGCCTGACGCGATCGATTTCAATGTAAACGACCTCGGGCTGCAGCCCCCAGAAATCAATCCGGCCGACATCCCGGCAGAGAAGCAGCTCGCGACGCAGATCCAGGGCAATCTCCCGCAGATCGTGCTGCGAATAGCCGTCACCGGTCAGCGCAAAGTAGACGCCATAGACATCGCCGAAATCATCATTGACCATCGGCGGGCAACAGCCGGGCGGCAGGCCCTCTCCGGCATGGCCGACTTTGCGGCGCAGCTCGTCCCAGACCTGGGGCAGCGTCTCCTTATCGTAAACCTCTTTGATTTCCGCAAAAACGATCGACAGCCCGGCGCGCGAAATAGACCGCACCTCCTTCAGCTGCTTAAGTTGCTGAACCGCCGTTTCGATCGGCTCCGTAACTTCCAGCTCGACCTGTTCCGCCGTTGCCCCCGGATACTGCGTATAAATGACCGCTTCCTTGATCGTAAATTCCGGATCTTCCAGGCGTCCCAACCTGCCGTAAGCCAGGATTCCCCCCAGCAAAACCAGTACGAGGAGCACCTGCATGATCGCTTTGTTTTGAACAGCTAGTCTGGCAAGGTTCATCCGTCCAACCCCTCCTTCCCGGCGGCCAGCGGGCGCACCGGAATGTCTTCCCGCAGGGCGTGCAAACCGGCAACGGCGACCTGCTCTCCGGGCCGCAGAGCCGAACGGACATCAACACAATCGCCGCAAAAATCGGCGGACTCAACGAAGACCTTCCGAGGCGTTCCGCCGGCCGGATCGATGACCCACACATAGGATTTTCCGCTGCCCCCACGGCATAATGCCTCGACCGGGATTCGCGTGGCGTTATGAGCAAATTGCAATGCGGCGGGCGCCGTCGCAATCCCTGCCCGCACCGTGGCTGTCATGCCGGGCAAGACGCGTAGGTCTGCAGGCGGAGCCAGCACAAGAACCACATCGTAGGTCTGCGTTATGCGGTTGGACTTCGCGCTGTGCTCCCGAACTTCGGCCGGGAACCAGCGGCCGCTGTCAGCATCAAAGCAAACCTGCAGCGACTTGAAGACTTCCGTTCCGCCCTGCGCAATAAGCCGCTCCGGAACCTGAAAGAGCACTTCAACAAGCGAAATGTCCTGAAACGAAACAATCGGGTGCTTGGCCTGTACGTGCTCATGGTTTTCGACATGGCGCTGTACAATCATGCCGTCAAAAGGAGCGCACAGCACCGTATCCTCCAAGGCCTTCTGACGGATCTGAAACTCCGCCAGCGCAATATCATACGCGGCCTGGGCACTTTCGTATTCCGCGTCCGTCGCAACCTTCTGTTCCCGCAACCGGGTATAGCGCTCCCATTCCTGCCGGGCGTTGGCGAGCGTTGCCTGGGCTCGATCCAGCGCATACCGAAAGTCGCGCTGATCCAGCCGGGCAATGGTTTCCCCCTTGCGAATACTGCGTCCCTCCCCGGCGTTGAGCTGCTCCAGCAAACCGGAAACAGAAAAAGCCAGCTCAACGCGCCGGTTCGCGCGGACCGTGCCGGGGAACCGGCGAACCGAATCGCTGGATAATGCCCGGGCCGCACAGGTCGGAACCGGACGAATAACCGGTTCCGGTTCTTCACCCTGCACCCCTCTGCTCCTCAGGGCTGCCGTACTCAAAAGCACAAGCACTGCTCCGCCGGCCAAACCGGCCGCAAATCGACCCCTCTTCTTCATGTCATACCTCTCCCTCATTTTGTTAAGCTGCTTAACTATTTGAATAAAAAAATTAGGACTCGCCGAGCCGCTCATCCATAATCGAACCGATCGCCTCCAGCATCACCGAAAGCGTCGCAATCTGCTGCAGCGGATACGCCCCCAACAAATCAATCAGGCGCTTCAAATCTTTCCCGTGAAACGTCTCATGCGCCCGAAAGGCCTGCCAGCCCATCTCCGTCAATGACAGCTGCAGCTCTTTATTGTTTCCAGGAAGCGGCATCTTTTCAACAAACCCCTTTTTTTCAAGCTTGGCGATGAGCTGCGACGCGGCGCTCTTCGTCACCCCGAAATGAGCGGCCACATCGGTGACACACATCTGCTCGCGCTCTCCAACCGCCTGGATCGTATGCACCTCGCGGGTCGTAATCTCCATGCCGTCGCCGATTGAAATCGGCATTTTTTCAATGCGGGCATAGCGGTTTGCAATTCGCAACAGCTGGCGGATCGCGGTTTTGGCAAGCTCTTCTTTTGAATCCATGAAACGCATAGTAAAGCTTCTTAACCATAATTGTCCAGACAAAACCTGCCGCGCAGCGGGATTCCCTGACTAATTTTTTTAGGCAACCCTGAAGAAATCTGCTATATTGCGGGGCATGACAAACCTTAGCTCCAGCCTAGAAGACTACCTTGAAGCCATTTTTGAAATCGCCGAAAACAAGGGCGCCGCTCGACCCAAAGACATTGCGAACCGCCTGAAGGTAAAACCGGCCTCGGTCACCGGTGCGCTGAAACACCTCTCCGAAAAAAATCTGGTCAACTATGCACCCTACGATGTCGTCACCCTGACTGCGACCGGAAAGCGGATCGCAAAAAGCATCGCCAAAAAGCACAAAGCCCTGCTTAATTTTTTCACGAATGTCCTCGATATTCCACGGGGCGAGGTAGAAGACTTTGCCTGCAAAATGGAACATATTATCCCTGACCATGTACTGGAACGCTTTGTCGAATTTGCAGAGTTTGTCGATAAATGTCCCAATCGGGGGGCCATCTGGCGCGAAGGCGCACACGGATACTTCTGCACAGCGCACGGAGTCTCCCAAACACTCTGCGACTCCTGCCAGCTGGACTCAAAATGAACCCGGGAATCACTCTCCGCAAACACGGCATTGAATTTGCCATTCACAGCTCAGCCGGCTCTCTGCGGCTGATGCTTTTTGACCGCCCGGAAGACGAAACCCCGATACGGGAAATCGCCATGAAACGCAAACATGGCCTCTGGCATGCGCTCGTGCCTTACGCAACTCCCGGACAGTTTTATCTATACAAAAACGGAGAGAACCAATGGCTTCTCGACCCCTGCGCCAAGGCCGTTCACTTTCCGCGCACATGGGCTGACACAACCGGTCTCACCGCCGGGATTTTTCCCGCCTTTGGAACAATGTTTCCCAAAGGGGTCATCATCGACGACCGCTTCGCATGGGGTACCGACCGCCCCCCGAACACACCGCTGAATAAATCCGTCATCTATGAAACGCATCTGCGCGGATTCACCGGCAGTGGAAACTACCTCGATTTCATCGAAAAAATCCCTTACCTCAAAGAGCTCGGCATCACGGCCGTCGAATTCCTGCCGCTGTTTGAATTCAACGAACTCGAGTTTTTCCTGAAAGGCGGATCGCGCGAGCACCTGCTCAACTTCTGGGGCTACAGCACACTCGGATTCTTCGCCCCGATGAGCCGCTATGCGTCTTCGCCCGAACCCGGCGCAGCCGTCAGCGAATTCAAAACGCTGGTCAGGGCACTGCACGAAGCCGGAATCGAAATCATCCTCGACGTCGTTTTCAACCACACCGCAGAAGCAGAACAGAAAGACGGAACCTATCATTTCCAGGGGCTGGATGAGGATACGTATTACCTTAAAGACAAAAACGGCGCCTATCAGAACTGGAGCGGATGCGGAAACACCGTCAACGCAAACCATCCGGTCACGCGGCAGTTCATCGTCAACTGCCTGAAATACTGGGTGCAGGAAATGCATGTGGACGGGTTCCGCTTCGACCTCGCCACCTCTCTCTGCCGGGGAAACGATGGAACCCTGCTCGAAAAACCGCCCCTGATCAAAGCCATCGAGGCGGAACCGGCGCTGAAACACATCAAGCTGATTGCTGAAGCATGGGACTGCGGCGGCTATCAGGTCGGGCACTTCCCCGGCAAACGGTTTTCGGACTGGAACGGAAAATTCCGCGACGATATCCGTCGCTTCTGGAATCACAGACATCCGGTTGGCGAACTGGCCACGCGACTGGCAGGCAGTTCCGACCTCTACCGGCACAAAGGCAGCAGCCCGCTCCACTCGATCAATTTTATCACCGCACACGACGGCTTCACCCTCGCTGATCTGGTTTCGTACGAGCAGAAACACAACGAAGCCAACGGCGAAGAAAACCGCGACGGTGAAAATCACAACGACAGCATCAATTTCGGCGTCGAAGGCCCGAGCGATAATCCCGCCATCAATGCCCGCCGGCTCCAGCAGCAGAAAAACCTGCTCGCCACCCTGTTCCTGTCGCAGGGTGTTCCGATGCTGCTCGCCGGCGATGAGTTCGGCCGCACCCAGCAGGGCAATAACAACGCCTACTGTCAGGACAACGAAATCTCATGGGTCGACTGGAGCCTGCTCGAAAAAAACAAGGAGCTGTTCGAATTCACCAAACAGCTGATCGCCTTGCGAAAGGCCCATCCGGCCCTTCGGCGCAAAACCTTCTTTACCGGAAAGGGCGACGTCAAATGGATTGGACCGGACGGGAAGGATCCCGACTGGAATAACGGCCATGCGCTCGGCATGCACATTACAGGTAAAGACGAACTGCTCATCCTCATCAACAACGAGGAGCATGATGTTTCATTCGAAGAACATATGCGCCCCGACACAGGTTCAGGAGCACAGGCTCAGCCTGTTTCCAAGGATTGGAAACTGGAACTGAGCTCCGCTCCGGTCGACAGCTTCACACTGCCGCCGCAAAGTCTCGCGGTTTATACGGTCCGGCCCTGAAGTTTTTGAACAAAAGCCTCAGGCGGAGAAACGCGTTTCTGGTTTTGATAGTCGAAAACGGCGACCCCGGTTTTCGCAGTGGCGACGACAGCGCCGGTCTCCTTATTGGTGAGGCGGTAGAAAATGTCGCATCCGAGGCGGGAAAAATCGCCGGCAGCCACTTCGACGACCAGCACGTCGCCGGCAAAAGCCTGTGCTTTATAAAGGATAACAGAGTCCAGCATGATGGTGCCGTAGCCTTCAACGTCAATTTCGCTGTAGCCGAAGGACTTTAAAAACCGGACGCGGGCTTCGTGAATCAGAACCAGCGTGTCGGCATTGCCGAGGTGCCCGCCGTAGTTCAGATCGGTAATGCGAACGGTCAATTCCGTACTGAAGGGAAAAGTTTCAGGCAATTCGAGTTTTATCCGCGCCATTTAAAAGCTCCTTTTTTAGGTTGATTCGGCACTACAGCCTGTGTAGCTTACACCGCTCGTTTTAAGAAAAAACAGTTTTTGGAGAAAAGTCATGAGAATTCGCAGAGCTATGCGCAAAAAACCGCTTCGCCGTCCGGTCAAAAGCCCGGGAGCGCGCCGCTATCGTGTTGCGCAGCAGAAAAAACGTCTGGCGGAACTGGGTCTCTCTGAGGAGCAGATCAAGAAAATGAACACCAAAGAAATCCGCGCGGCGCTTCGTTGCCCGAAAAAAATCAGCGCCTAAGCTGTTTCAGCCTGGCTGACTGATTTATAACGCCCCGGTTTTCGGGGCGTTTTTTGTTGGGTGACCGAAGTATGAGCAAAAAAAACATTGTCCTGATCGGGTTTATGGGAACCGGTAAGACGGTGACCGGCCGCGTACTGGCCGAGCGCACCGGTATGGAACTGGTGGATATGGACTCCATCATTGAAGAGCGCGCCGGGAAACCGATTTCTGACATCTTTGCAAACGAAGGCGAACCGGCTTTTCGGAAGCTGGAACGGGCGCTGGCCAATGAGCTGTCCCAGCGCGAAGGGCTGATCATTTCCACCGGCGGCGGCGTGGTGCTCGACCCCGACAATATGGCCGATTTCCACAACGGCGGCCTGGTGGTCTGCCTGACGGCATCGCCCGAAACAATTTTCCAAAGGCTGGAAAACGATACGACCCGTCCGCTGCTCTCCGGCGATAAAAAAAAGCAGATCAGCGGCATTCTCGAAACCCGCAAACCGCTGTACGACGCGATCGAGCATCAGATCGACGGCGACCGGCTCGATTCCGAAGGCCGCGCCGAAGCGATTCTGAAACTGTACGAACTTGAAAACTGACACTAAACCGCTAACATGCTCTTCTTTTTAACTGCAGGAGTCCGATCATGATGGATAAAGACCACACAGCTGAACACAAAGACGTTCAGAAACACAAAGAGCTGGAACAGCACGAGGTTGCACAGGTTCTCGATTTTTTAAAGCGTTACGGGAAGCTGATCGGAGCGGGAGTGATTGCCGCCGCCGTCGCTGTACTCGTTTCTCACGGACTCTCGGCCCGCAAAGCGACGAAGATGGCCGAAGCCGAACAGATGCTTCAGGAAGCCAAAACCCCTCAGCAGCTCGAAGATGTCGTCAACAACTACAAATCGACGCCCACCGCCCCCGCCGCTCTGCTGGACCTGGCAAAAACCCTTTTCAACGACGGCGAAACCGCTCAGGCACGTGTGCAGTACGAGCGTTTTGTGCGTGACTACAAAGGAAGTGACCTGCTCCCGATCGCCAAATTCGGTCTTGCCCACTGCACCGAAGCAGACGGCAACTTCGCTGCAGCCGCCGATGAATTCAAGGATTTCCTGTCCGCCAACTCCGGCAGCTATCTGGAAGCTCCGGCAATCATCGCGCTGGCCCGCTGCCTCGAAGCTGCCGGACAAAAAGAGGAAGCCCGGATTGCGCTGGAGGATTTTCTGGCAATGAATGCGTCCTCGCCGTGGTCTGATCCGGCCGAAGCCGCTCTGGAGCGCATGGCAGCAGAATAATCCATTCGCATCCTCAACGCATAATGCCCAATGTTCAGTGAACATTGGGCATTTTCTTTTTAACCGGACCGATACCGCCTACAGCTCGTCGTCGCCCTCTTCAGATTCGGCGTCTTCGCGGCCTTCTTCCAGAAGCGTGGAACGGGCATTGATGTAGGGCCCCGGGAACAGCTCCTCAAATTCTTCGGGGCCGTCTTTGTACATTTTACAGACATTGCGGTAAGCCTCGCGGGAATAGCGCAGGACCTCCTCCAGATCCAGAGTTTCCACATCCTGCACCGCAAAAAGAAGTTCATCGGAGGTGGAGTCCTGCACATTGAGCAGCAGCTGTTTTTTCTCCGGAGGCAGACGGCTCATATTCTGCGAATGAACAGTGTATTTGATGTATTCCACCACCCGTTCATCCATACCGGCCTCCATCATGAAGATCAGCTCAACCAGCTCGACACGATCAAACACCAGACGCACGCGCGGCTGCTCCATTCCCTCCGGAAGGGCATTGCGAAGCTCCTCCATGGCTTTGTCAAACTCATCGAGGATTTCATCGCGGGTCACCCCGGTATCCGGCATCCAGTGAATCAGAATATTACGGTCGGAGTCGTGGTAAAGCAGCGGCTTGTCGATCCGGAAACTGGCCTCACAATCGCTGCACTCCACCCGGTTCAGGCGGTTTTCAAACAGCGCTTTTTTCAGCTCGGGCTGCTGGGCCACATTGATTGAATCGTACAGTTCAACATTCTGTTTATGCCCGCACTGCGGACAGCGGATCGGATAGGTTTTCTGTGCACTCATAGTCCATCTCAACTTTATGTTCAAAAACAGGCGCGACACCATACGGGATGACGGCAGCAGAGTCAACCGATCGGCTTATTGAGACAGGACGGCCCTTGACTCGCCTCTCCATTGTGACTAAAAAGGTCGGCTTTATGAAACACAGCCGCGGTTCCGCCGCGTAGAAAGAAGAAGACATGACATCCTTCCGCTGGGTCGAGCTGTTCGGCTCCACCCCTCTCGAGGTTCTTGCCACCGTTTGCGCCGTGGCCGGAGTCCTGTTCATCGCCCGCCAGAAGATTTTCGGCTGGCCGCTCGGAATCCTCTGGGCCGCACTCTCTGCCTGGCTTGCCTTCACGCAATGGCAGCTGGTCTCGGACGGCATCCTCTATCTGGCGTATATCCCGATCCAGATATACTGCTGGATTGTCTGGGCACGGCGGGGCTCGTCCACCGAAGAAGAATTCACTCCGGTGTGGCTGCCGCGCAACACACAACTGCTGCTGGTCGCAGCGGCGGCGATCTGCATTGCACTCTGGGCCGTCAGTATTTCGACACTGTCCGCGCAAATCAGCTGGATTCCGGTCCCGGCGCTTCTATGGCGCGACTCCACCACCACGGTACTGAACTTCTTCTCACAGTTCCTTCAGGCGAAAAAACGAATGGAAAACTGGGTGGGATGGCTGGTCGTCAACCTGCTCGGCATTCACATCTACTGGGTCAAAGACTCGCCGGTCTACTCCATTCAGTACGCCTTCTTCCTCCTCCTCGGCATCTACGGATGGGTGCAGTGGAACAAATCTCTTCAGACCGTCAAAAAGGAACCCGCATCATGAAAAAACTGATTTTAATCTCCCTTCTGTTCAGCCTCGCCATTCCGGCTTTTTCCAAGAATTGGAACAACATAAGCACCACCGTCACCCTCGGCTATGAAAGCCGCTACGTACTCTACGGCTACCGGCTCAGCAAGCATCTGTGGCACGCCGATGTTTACTTCAGCATGCCCGCCGGCGAACGGCTTACCGTCTGGGCCGGAAGCTGGCTCGGCACCCTGCCGGACGGAACCTATAACGAGATCGACTTCTACACCGGAGCCGATTACCAGCTGACCGATCACATCTCGGCGGGACTGGCCTATTCCATGTTCAACTATCTCGAAGCTCCGTTCCCGACCAGTCAGCAGGCTCACGAGATTTCCGGTCACCTGACGATGACGGCCGGACCGTTCACGCTCTCGCTGCGCGACCTTTACGACAGCGAGGCCGAAGGACACCTCGCCCGCGCCGTCGCCGCGTTTGATCATCCGATCACCGACACCGTCGGGCTGTCGCTCAGCGCGGAATACGGATATTCCTTCGACTACTTCGCCGCCGGCGACGGCCTCAATCACGCGCTGTTCAAAGCCGCAGTTCCCGTGCGAATGAATAAGACCTGGACCGTTTCTCCGTTCATCGCACAGTCCCTGGCGCTGGATGTGATTGACTCCTTCGAAGAAGACCAGTTCTATGGCGGCGTATTCGTCAGCACCACCTTCTGAAATCATGACAAGGATTGTACTCACTGGAGCGGAATCATCCGGAAAAAGCAGCCTCACCCTGCAGCTTGGGGCACGCTTCGGCCTGCCGATTGCGCTGGAATACGCCCGCATCTGGCTCGAAGCTCACGGGCCGGAATACACGGAGGAAAACCTGCTGACGATATTCCGCGGACATCTCGGCTATCAGCAGGCGCAGGTACCGCCCGGCCTGTCGCTGGGAATTTTCGACACGGATCTGATTAACTACAAAATCTGGTTCGAGGAGGTCTTCGGGCACTGCCCTCAGGAAGTCGTCGATGCCGTCGGGCAGGAAACGTCACACGTTTACCTGCTCTGCGCACCCGATCTTCCGTGGGAACCCGACCCGTTGCGCGAAAATCCAAACGACCGCGAACGGCTCTTTGAGCGGCATCGCACTGAGATTGAAAACCTCAATCGTCCGTATGAAATTGTGCGCGGAACCGGCGAGGAGCGCCTGAGCTGCGCCGAAGCCGCGCTGAACAAACTGATCCGGGCCTAAAGCCTTGTAATTTTTGATTCGTCGTAACGATATTCCGGTTCCAGTGTTTCGTCCGGAACGCCGAGCGGGAACAGTGCAAACGGGGTCAGCTTTTCGGGCACGCCGAGAACACTGCGACAGCCCGCCACGCGCGGCGGAACGTTGATGACTGCAATCCAGACGGTGCCGAGCCCCATGTCCTGAGCGGCCAGCTGCAGGTTCTGAGCGGCACAAGAGCAATCCTGCTCGCCGAATCCTTCGAATCCTTCGAGCGACTTGTCGAGGCAGATCAGGACCGCGGCCTGCGACTGCCTGAACATCGCGTTCCCTTCGTCGACTTCGGCGGCCAGCGCATCGAGTTTTGCACGATCAGTGGTTACAAAAAACTCCCACGGCCGCCCGTCGCCGGCACTCGGCGCATTCATTGCCGCTTCGAGAAGTGTTTTAATCTGCTCTTCGCTGACCGGGGTGTCCTGAAATGCCCGAATGCTGCGACGCGTCATGATGGCTTGAATGGTTTCCATGCGTTTCTCCTTAAATTTATGACCCGGAATCATGCCGGAGCGCTCCGGCTTCCGCAAGAGAACAGCGTTTCCCAATGGTTGGAACTTTTTTTCCAACCACTGGAAACCGGCCTTAGAGACCGAGCATAAACATGCAGGCCTTGTCCCAGAAACCGGGCAGGATTTCGTGGCCGAAGTCGGGATAGACTTCCAGCGATTTTTTCGACGTGATTTTGTTGTAGGCGGCGAACTGGGTGGATGGCGGGCAGATGGTGTCCATCAGGCCGGTTCCCATCATCACTTCGGCCTTCACACGCGGCATGAGGTTCTGGATATCGATGTACCCCAGGCGCTCAAAAAACTCGCCCTGCCGCTTATGCTGCGGATCATGGTGACGGAAAAACTCCTTGAGTTCGGCATAAGCATCCTTGGCCTGATCCATCTCCCAAACGCGACGGTAATCGGAAAGAAACGGGAAGATCGGCGCGGCCCGTTTGATGCGCGGCTCGAGCGCCACGCACGCCAGGGTCAGCGCACCGCCCTGGCTGCCGCCCAGAGCACCAACGCGGGTTTCGTCGACATCGTCCATTTCCATCACAATTTTCGCCAGCTGGGCGGTATCGAGAAAGATGGAACGGAACAGCAGTTTTTCCGGCGCATCATCGAGCCCGCGAACAATCTGCCCGCGCAGCGTGGTTCCCTTGACGCCCCCGACATCTTCGGAAAACCCGCCCTGCCCGCGGCAGTCGAGCGCCGCAACCGTGAAGCCTGAAGAGGACAGGGCAATACTTTCGCCAGTGGTCCAGTCGCCGGCACTTCCGGAATATCCATGAAAGCGAAGGACTGCCGGATGGGGCTCTGCGGCATTTTTCGGCTGAAACAGTTTTGCGTGAAGCCGCGCACCGCCGACGCCGGTAAACCACAGGTGAGAACAGGTCACGGTCGGCAGCTGGAAGTCCGCATCGGGAATGATTTCGATCTGCGGATCCACCGCGTTCATCTCGGCCAGTGCGGCGTCCCAATAAGCATCAAAATCAGCAGGTTTTGGATTAATTCCCTGATAGGTCTTCAGCTCTTCAAACGGCATATCAAAAGTCAGCGGCATCGGTTTTCTCCATCTATTGTTCAATATATTTTCGTTTCAGCGACGAATTAATGCTGGTTAAGATTTCATACGGAATGGTCCGGCAGATCTGGGACAGCTCGCTGGCCCAGATGGCTTCTTCGCCCTGCCGCCCGATCAGGGTTACGACATCGCCCACCTTTACGTTGGCATCGGGCCCGACATCCACAGTAATCCAGTTCATACTGACCCGACCGACCACGGCACAGCGGCGACCGCCGATCAGCACATCCCCTCGATTGCTGAGGCTTCGGTTGTAGCCGTCGGCATAACCCACCGCCACGGTGGCAATCTGGGTCGGGTATTCCGTGGTGTGGGTTCCGTAATATCCCACGGGAAATCCGGGGGGAACCGACTTCACCTGCACCACTCGGGTTTTCCATTCCAGAATCGGCGAGGTCAGAAAGCGACCGGCCGGGTCCGCGGCGCCATATCCGTAGAGGTCGATGCCCTGACGGACTCCATCAAAGTCCCATTCCGGAAAGTAGAGAGCCGCACGACTGCTCGACAGGTGCTTAAATGCCGTCGGCGGAACGCATTCCATGGCCACTTTGAAACGCTCGGCCTGAAGGGTGGCGTCGACCGGAGCATTCGGCTCCACCTTCGCAAAATGGCTGCACACGCCCGTAACATTGAGCCCGCCGGCACTGTTCAGCTTTTCCATGGCTCCGGCGACATCATCCCACTGCACGCCGAGGCGCCCCATGCCGGTATCGATTTTCAGGTGCACATCCAGCACCTTGCGGCGCGAGCGGGCCTCTGAGGCCAACGCAAGTCCATGTTCCAAATCGGTGATGATCGGCAAAATCCGGTTTTCGAACAGAAGATCAATCTGCTGAGGATCAATATAACCCATCACCAGCAAATGAGCCTCCGGCAGAATTTCCCGCAGGGCAATTGCAGAGTCCAGGTAGGCCACTGTAAACCAACGTACGCTCTCTTCCGAAGCTGCCTGAGCAATCGGAAGCAGTCCGTGCCCGTATGCATCGGCTTTGACAACAAAGATAATTTCAGGCCCCGGATTGACTGCAGACCGAATGGAACGAATATTTTTCCGCAGCTGTCCCAGGTTTATTTCCACCCATGAATGATTCACGCTCTCTCCTTAACGCAATAAATGCCTAACATTCTAAATCAATTCGAGCGGCCTTGGCAAACCCGCCGATCAACAGTTGAGAAAAAAGTCATCCCATCCGCTCCCTGACCCTGTCTTTGGCACGCAAACACGAGCCCCGTATCCCATTGAGCCTATGCCTCTTCGAAACATAAACGGAATCGAGCAGCCGGTCCTGGCAAACTGAAAACCTCAAGAATAATAGTATTCACGAAAGCATTCCCGTGTTATTTTCAAGACCTGAAAGGGTCCTGAACAGTGAACAGCATGGGAGAATGGAATGCGGATTCATGTTAAGCTGATTGGTTTTGTTGCCGGAGTGCTATTGGTCCCATTCCTGATCGGGGTCATATACATCGACCATTTTGGAAAGGCGTATTACCAGAAACAGCAGGGAATCCTTTATCTGACCATTGCAGAAGAGCTGGCCGACACCCTTCAAACCGGAATCAAGCGGGAATTCCGTCACATTCTGGACTGGGTTGAAATCAGTCCCGTCGCCGCTTTAAGCAAGGAGTACGCGGCCGTCCCGCTGGATATGGGGGAGGTTTCTCTCAAAGATACTGCGTGGCCGAACCTCACGGAACAGGATCCTACAATCCAGGAGATTCTGTCCAATCCGCTGTCAGACTATCTCCGGGTGTTCAACGGAATCAACCCGTGGTTCGCGGAAATCATAGTCACAGACCGTCATGGCCGACTGACTGGAGCGACCAACAAAAGCACAGACTACTGGCAGGCGGACGAACCCTGGTGGCAGAAGACTTCGACGTTTCCCTCCGGCAAAGGCTATTTATCAAGCATCCAAAAAGATGAGAGCGCCGGGGTTCTGGCCATTGACATTGCAACCCCGGTTTACAGCAAAGACTCATCCAGCGAATTCCTGGGCGTCCTGAAGACCAGCCTGAATATCAAATCGATTCTCCGGCAGGCGGCTCCATCACCATGGAATAAAGAAATTTCCCGAAACATCTTTTTCCCGGACGGACGCCTTCTGACGCGCATTGACGGGGAAACCATTCCGGGAGCCTCGTCGCTTTCACCGACAGTCCTGCAGCAATTAACGGAATCCCGGGGCCACTGGACGACCGCGGAGATTATTCCCGGGAAACCAGCGCTGGTCGCCTCAGTTACCATCCGGCTGACAAACGAGGAAGTCATGGAAGCACCTCCGGAACTGATCGTTGTTGTCTGCCGGGACCTTGACGTCGCCATGATGCCGGTCCGGAATACCCTGCACCAACTGACTTTATACGCCGTTTTCTCCCTGATTATTCTCGCTGTAGCCAGTTATCTGATCGCAACGCACTGGTTCGCACAGCCACTGGAACAGCTGCGCGGCGCGGCGCTCAGCATCGTAAAGCACATCAAGCAAAGCGAACAGGGACAGTTTGAAGAAATGTGGGAAAGCCGGCAGGCTGCCGCCGAAACATTGGCGGATCTGGAATCCATCCAAACCAAGGACGAAATTCAGGAACTGTCCGAGGACTTCATCCGCATGGGGCGGCGCGTACTGAATTTCCAGCGTCAAATGGAACGTGAACTGATGGAAAAAACCGAAGAGATCCATTCCGACCTGCTCATGGCGAGAGAATTTCAGACCGCCCTTCTTCCGCAGGACATTCCGGACATGTCCGCCATCGAGAATACCAGCCGCTACAATCTCCACTTCAGCCACATCTATCGCCCCGCACTTTCCGTCAGCGGGGACTTTTTCGACATTTCCAAAATCTCAGAACATCGCGTACGGGTCTTCATCGCCGACGTCATGGGACACGGCGCACGGTCTGCGCTCATGACCGCCATTCTTCACGCCCTGCTCCACAGCATAGAAAAGACTCCGGAAAAGCCCTCCCGACTGCTCCAGCGGATGAATGAGGAATTCTTTGCAATCGGAAACAAAACCAACGAAACCGTGTTTGTAACCGCCGTCCACCTGATCATCGACACGTTCGCCGGAGTCATTCGGTACGCATCCGCCGGCCATCCCGCTCCGCTGGTGCTCGACCGGGAAACCGGAGACGTCAGACTGCTGCCGATCCCCGGCAAGCCGCCGGCGGTCGGTCTGATTGAAGACTTCACCTACGAAGACAGCGAAATGGACATCAACAGCGAACAAACCCTGCTGCTCTACACCGACGGTGCAACCGAGGCCATGAACCCGAAACAGGAAGAGTTCGGACAGGCCCGGCTGATCGAAACCGTGCGCAAAGCCCATGAATATTCAGAACTGGACAACCTCTCCGGCTACATCCTCGAAAATCTGGAAACCTTTATGGACTCGGCCCCCGCGCTGGACGATATCTGTCTTATCTCCGCCGGCCTGACCCGGCCCAACATCCCGTCCAATCCCGACATCTAATCCGCATCATTTGACATCTTATCCACTGATCTGCTGAAGTGACGTCACCGCTTCACCCGGCCGGAGGCATCCCCGCTCACCAGCTGCTCCACGCTCGAACGGGTCGCAAAATTAAAATCGCCACTGATTGAATGCGCAAGACAGGAGGCCGCAACCGCAAAGTCGAGAGCATCCTGCGCGCACAGGAACTCACCGGAGTTCAGGGCATAAATAAGCGCTCCGGCGAACGCATCTCCACCGCCGACCCGGTCAACAATATCCCGGATTTCATAAGGCGTATAGGTTCCGTCCCGGAGAGGCGAAAGGACCGGGTCCGCATCACGTTCCAGCAGAACAGCCCCCCAGTTATTGTGCGACGCAGAAATACTTTCGCGCAGAGTGGTCGCCACTTTTCCAATGTTTGGAAAACGCTGCATAATCGTCTCCGATACCGAAACAAACCCATCGAGGTTGAGCGTTCCGGAGTTCACATCGGTACCCGCCGCCTGGATCCCGAGGGTTTTATGGGCATCTTCCTCATTGCCGATCACCACATCCGTATACTCCATGATTTGCGGCATCACTTCCTGGGCCAGCTCCTCCGCGGAAAACCCGGGCTTCCAGTTCCATAGTTTTCCCCGGAAATTCAAATCCACAGAAACAGTTGCCCCCGCCTCTTTCGCCGCCCGGGCCGCGCAGATGGCCGCCCGGGCCGCTCCTTCCGAAAGAGCAAGCGTGATCCCGGTGGTATGGAACCAGGAGGCGCCGTCAAAAATTTCCGTCCAGTCAAACTGCTCCGGGCCAATTTCAGAGAACGCACTGGGAATCCGATCATAAATCACCTGGCTGGCGCGCTGGTTGGCACCCCGCTCTACAAAATAGGTTCCCATCCGGGAAGAGCTGCTCCGGTGAATGTGATCCGTAGCAACGCCGAACGATTTCAACTGACGAATACATGACGTGGCAACGGCATGTTCCGGCAGCGCCGTAACGAACTCCGAACTGCCGCCGAAGCGGGCGATGGATGCCGCCACGCTGCTTTCCGCTCCACCAAACGTCATTTCCCACGGACCGGGTGCAACCTGCTCAAAACAAAGATGATCCGGCGGACAAAAACGACACATCACCTCGCCAAAAGTAACAACTTTTCCTGTTTTTATTCCTGCTGACATCCTAAATTTCCTCTTGCTTAAATCTTATTTTAAGTTGAGCCGCAACGAAACAGACGGCCCGTCAAAAACAGATATATTATATTTGATAGAATGCATATTGTATATATTATGGCATTCGTCATTGCAAGAGACAAGAGAGGGTTATTTTGAAAAAAGCACGAATTCTGCCATCATTCCTAAAGGGAATCCGTATCCTGCAAGACATTGCCAGCCATCCGGAAGGCATGAAACTGGCTGAGATCGCACGGGAACTCGGTCTGCCGGCCTCCAATGTTACGCTCTATCTCAATACATTGCTCAGCGCCGGCGTGGTGCTGCGCGACCCGCTGAACCGGCGTTTCTTCATTTCTCCTATGACCATGGAGCTGTTTCACGGCAGCGGGGAAGGCCTGATCCACCAGCTGATCCCCTGCGCCGATGAATCGATGAAAAAACTGCATGATCAGTTCAATGAAAATGTTCTGCTGGGATTCCAGAAGGAAAACACGGTCATTTTCATCAAACACATCAGCTCAAACCACATCATGAGCATACAGATCGAACCGGAACCGGATTTCGCCCTCCACACCACGGCGGCCGGCCGCGCCATTCTGGCGTTCCTGCCGGAAAAAACCATTGAGACCTACATTAAAAACGCCACCTACGAAAAGTACACCTCCAGGACCATTGAGGACGAAACAACCCTCCGTAGAATCATCAGCGAAACACGCGCGAACGGCTATGCCTTCAACCCGGGGGAATTCGAAGAAACTGTCATGGCCATTGCCGCACCCATCATGATTGGAAACCGACCGGTCGCTTCGCTGGTCATTCAATTCCCCACCCTGCGGCACAGTCCGGAAGACGCACAAGCCGCCGGAAAGGATCTGATTGAACAAGCTCGTATCATCGAGAAGAAACTTCAACCCAAATAAAGGATTGCTATGACCCTCCAGGAAAAGATCGCCGACGCTAAAATTATCGCGGTTCTCACCATCGACTCGGCCGAAAATGCCGTACCGCTCGCCCAAACCCTCTTAGATAACGGCATCTGCGCCATGGAGCTCACCCTGCGCACACCGCAGGCCATGGAAAGCCTGGCTCGAATCGTCAGCGAAGTCCCCGAAATGCTCGCCGGCGTCGGCACCGTCATCCGTCCCGACCAGGTTCGTGAAGCAAAAAACAACGGAGCCGCCTTCGCCGTCTCGCCGGGCACAAACCGCGCAGTACTGCAGGCGGCTCAGGATGAAGGCCTTTTCTTCGCCCCGGGCATTGTCACTCCCAGCGACATCGAAACCGCACTCGAATACGACTGCCGACTGATGAAGTTTTTCCCCGCAGAAACCTCCGGAGGACTTCCTCATCTCCGCAGCATGGCTGCCCCTTACAGCTATCTGGGTTTAAAATTCATCCCGCTGGGAGGAATCAATGAAAACAACCTGGTTCACTATCTGTCGGACCCGCTGATCACCGCCATCGGCGGCTCATGGATTGCTTCTCCCGCAGAAATCCGTAACGCGGACTGGAACGCAATCGCAACCAAAGCGAAGGCTGCGTCACAGCTGGCGGGCTGACAACCACTCGGCAAACAAGGGCGCTCCGTCCAGTCCGACCACCCGGCCTTTTTGCACTTCCACCCCCCCTGTCTCGCGGAAGCCGTCCGGCGAAGGCGGATGGAAAAAAAACCGCGGCGTGTGCCCCAGTTTCCAATCATTGGAAGATATTTTTCCAATGATTGGAAGCAACTGCGTTGCGGCACAGTTTTTTTCAATTTCGACATCACTCCAACACTCCGGCACCCCACAACTCCCATACATTTCCTGAAATTTTTCAATCAACGCATCAGAAAGCTTTTTCACCGTCAACTCCGGAGCGTATTCTGAAAGATTCGCCACCTTCGCCGGAACCGATGCAACCGCCCTGGTTTCAATCCCTTCAACCTCCGGCCCGAGATAGCGGCCCAGCCGTTTCAGGTCCGCATTCACCAGAATTGTCCCGTGGTGCAGACTCCGCCCGCGCCGGTGACAAAACGCCTGCCCGGAAAATTTCAGGCCATCAATGCCGAGCGAATTCTTTCCGAGAATGGACAAATTGTGCAGCGCCGCCATTGTTTCCAATGTTTGGAAAATCAGGTCGTACTGCTTCCGCTCCACGTATTCCGTGCGGTCCACCATCACACTCACATTCAGGTTGCCGGAATCGTGATACACCGCGCCGCCGCCGGAAATCCGACGCGCCAGCAATACGCCCTCTTTCTCCATTAAAGACAGACGGCACTCGCGCCACGGATTCTGATTCTTGCCGATTACCACACACGGGTCATTGACATACAGATACAGGAGCGGCAGTTCCGGAGCATGGTCGAGCAGCCACTCTTCCATGGCCAGATTGCGATACACATCCGTGCTCCGGGATTGAACAATCAGCATGGCAATCCCTTCGGGTTGCGGAATATTGGAATGATGGAAAAGCGGATCATTGGAATAACCTATCAACTTGCCTTTCCGCCCAGCAAAACTTTTCTACAGCGTATCGAGCGGGCTTTGCCCGGAAACTCCGGACCGATTCAGCACATGGGTGTAAATCATTGTAGTCGACACATCCGCATGACCCAGGAGTTCCTGAACCGTACGGATATCAGAGCCGCGAGCCAGCAAATGGGTCGCAAAACTGTGACGCAGCGTGTGACAGGTCACCCGCTTGGGAATCCCCGCCTTAACCGCACTGGACTTAACCACTTTCTGTAAATTCTTCTCACTGACATGATGCCGCCTGCGCCGACCGCTCCGCGGATCCGTACTGAGCCGGGCTGCCGGGAAAACATACTGCCAAATCCACTCTTTTGAAGCATTTGGATACTTCCGCGCCAAACTTTCCGGAAGAAAGACCTCTCCAAATCCTGCCGTCAAGTCCGCGTCATGCTGCGCTTTCATCGCGGTCAAATGCGCCTTCAACTCAGGAACCAGCTTTACCGGCAACGGAACCCGCCGGTCTTTTCCTCCCTTCCCGTCAACCACAAGAATATATCCGTTGTCGAAATCAATATTCTGTACCCGCAACCGAATACATTCCATCAGACGCATTCCGGCTCCGTAAAGGAGAGACGCCATTAATTTATTGCGCCCACTCATAGCCGCCAGCAACAACTGCACCTCACCCGGCGACAATACCACCGGCAGCCGCCGTTTCCGGGCCGGACGCCGATATTCCCCCAAATCACCCAGCTCCACCTTCAGCACTTGACCGTAAAGGAAAACCAGTGCATTCAGCGCCTGGGACTGTGTTGACGGAGCGACCTTGCGCACAAGAGCCAGATACTCCAGAAAATCCCGCACTTTCGCCGGTCCCTCAGGAAAAGTCCCTCCGCAATAGTCCACAAAACGTCGCGCCCATTCCACATACGTCTGCTCTGTGCGAATCGACATCGCACGCGTCCGAACCACCTCTTTGATTCGTTCGAGCTGCGCCTCGGCCGCCGGAGTCAATGCACACGCTTCCTGCCTATGAACATCACGCATCAGTGGTGCTTCTCTGGCCAGAGTCGGATGTGTCGGCTCCAGATCGCGGCAGGCGCTCAGCCTCTCATCCCAGTCGTACGTCACCGCCCAATCCAGACTAACTACATCAACCAGTAGAATTTTTAATGCGTTGATCGCCTGAATCATCTGCCAGTCCTGCAGAGAGTCATTGCGACCTAACACATTCAGGTACTGATCGAGATAGGTCGCATCTACGTTACGCAATTTGCGCCCTTCAAGACCATATACAAACTGCTGAGCACGATGCACCGTCCATTCCGCCGCATATCCCGAAAGGCCGTGTTTATTCACTGAATCAGCATAACGACCCCAAAATACGGATTCTTTCCTCGTCATTTTTCTTTTAATAAAAAAGTCAGACACGTAAGCTACCTATCACACAAACAATACTTGTTTAAAGAAAAAATAGGTCGCAAACAATGCGACCTAATCCACTGTTCAAAAATATGAAATCAATATTAACAGCACTGCTTCTGGCAATTCCTGCGTTGGTTGTCGCAGAACAAGAAATAATCATGTATCCGCTCTCTCCATATTTTGAATTCGGGAAAACCAACACTTTTTTGATTTCTGTTAAAAACACAGGTGATAGTCGCCTTCCGGTCCCCGCCGGATTGAAAATGGAGGGCGGAGTAACTCTTCCACGCACAACAATCTCTGTCATGTATAGCTATATTGAGCTGACTAATGGGATTCCTCACATTCCTAGCAGTGGGTTTTGTTGTGCACTACCAAGCATTGAAACCGATCTTGTTATACAGGCACTCGCAGAATCCACAGAAATAGACATCCACCACCAGCTGCATGGAGATCACTTTTTGAACCCCGAGGAGAGTGTTACTTATCAAATTAACTGGACGATTCCCGACCCTCGCCAACATCCGGAATTCAGACCATTGGTTTCAGCTATGGCTCAGGTACAATTTGAGTTTGACGACTTCGGAATTATTACACCGTGTATATCACTTTACCAAAAACCAAAATCGAACCAGAGCACACACTCTATTACCGCCTCCGGCGGCTCAGAGTGATGCTGGTCGTTAGGGAAAATAAATGAAAACACTCAAAACCATCGTAACATTATCCTTTATCGCGATAATTTCATCTTCCTGCGGCAAAGAAGACCCATTGGGCTCTGAAGACATGAAACAGCATTCCCCTACTGCCGTTGAGTTGGGTTGGCAGTATTTTAATCAAGGGGACTACGAAACTGCTTTACGACGGTTCCAGATGGCTGTTCGTCATGACAAAGAAAATGCCCAAGCCTATTATGGCATCGCATACGTCTATAGCGTCCAAGGAAAACTCGACGATGCCGTCAAATACTATCGGATGACTCTAAAATACGATCAAAGTTACGAGTATACCTATGCGAATCTGGGATACGCCTTACTCCAAAAGGGAGAGGAAAAAGAGGCACTTCAGATGTTAAATCAAGCGTTAAAGATTAACCCTGAGTGCGGAGAAGCATATTTGAGCTTTGCCAACTACTACGCATCTAAAGAGGAATGGAAAAATGCGTGGGAAAATTTGAACAAAGCCGTTGATTTAGGACAAAAGATTCATCCTGAATTTATGACGCTAATGAACAGAAACAAACCCTAACCAGCAAAGTCAGCTTATCGGCGACTCCGCCGCCGAACGCTGCTTTGAGACGTTCGATTGCATAAAATGAAAAAAATATTAACAACCAATATCTGGCGAACATGCGTATGCTGTATCGCTATGACCTTATCTGGTTGTGCAATGGAAATGATCGGTGAACGCTTTTATGACCCTAAGCCTGTTGGGGTTTATCCATCAACGCGACTAGATGCATCCTTAATTCATGACTCATGCTCTGGAGGAACATTTTTATTTCCAGAGCCAAACTACTGGGCGACACCTATAATATTTTGCGACTTACCTTTTTCGGTTATAGCCGACACATTGTTTTTACCTGCGGATGTGATCAAAAAAAGTAGGTATGAAAAAAATGAAAACAAATCGAACCAGTCAAGTGAGCCGACTCGGACAACGCCCGCCGATGAGGGCAACAATTAATCCCCGAGTCGGCTCCTTTCAGACGTTGGATTTAAAATATGAAAATAAACAAAACTCAATTCAGATGGTTGCTCGTTGGATATTTCGTTGTCGGCGTGGCCGCGATGACATCATACTTTTTAGACGCATCTGTTGTGCCCTCGATTGTTAGGGATCTCGAGCCAAAGACCCCAACCCAATCTCTCCCACTACTAATTTTGTTATTGGCATTTCTCATTGTCCTGCTGGGTACGGCGGTTGTGGGATTTATCGGCATGTTCAGATTTTCATCACGTTCCCGTTATATTTATCTTGGGGCATTGCTAGTAAGCATTCTAATACGACCATTGGATAAATGGTGTGTTCAGACAGGATGGGAGGCTTTGTTCAGCGAGCTAGATATGTTCTTAGGCGGAGCTATTCTGGCACTATGTATCGTCGGCCCTGCAAAAGAACTGTTCATAAAAAAGGAATCCAACCACCATTAAGCCGGCATGTGGTTTGTCAACTACCTGTCAGTAATATCTCTTCCTTTTTCAGTATAAAATCCTTGATGGAGGTGTAGCCCATTTCCCGTCGCGTGGCCGTGCCGATTTCGATGGCTAGCTTTTGCAGTTTGGTTCGGAAAGAGGTCGTCAGGTTATCTAGCGGAGTAAAGAAGCCCCTGAGTAGATACCAGATATAGACCGTCAATTTTCGGGCGACGGCAATCGCTGCGACATTCCGGTTTTTGCGGTAGATCATGGCGCGTCCCCAGCGGGCAAGGGCGTTTGAGTCCGGGGCCATCCGCAGAATGGCGTGGGCGGCTTGGACAAGCAAGGCTCGCAGGTCTTTGCGGCCAGTATGCTTGATCCCTCCGCTATGATCAGTTACGCCGCTGCGGTTGACTCCCGGCTGAAGTCCGATATAAGCAACAAGCTTTTTGGGATTTCTGAACCTGCTTATATCTCCAATGATCGCACCCAATGCGTAAATTGTAATTGACCTGAGCCCATAAAACTGGACGGTTTGTAGTGAGAGTTCTCCGTGATAATGACCTGCCCCCGTCGATTGGACCACTGAGCCTCTAAAATACGGCTTCTAATAGTTGCTGTGTTCTTTGGGTTCCCTCCCTCCTCCGGAGGAGGGAGGGAAGCGCGGACGCCTCCATCCACGCACCTATATATTCCGTCGGAGTCTTGTTATCAAGCGACTTATGCGGTCGCTGCTCATTGTAATCTTTTTTCCATGCTGCGAGTTTATCACGGGCATCGTCCACTCCGAAGAAAAGCTCCACATTCAAACATTCATCCCTCAACTTTCCGTTGAAGCTTTCGATGTATCCATTTTCGGTCGGCTTACCCGGTCGGATAAACTCCATGGCGACCTCATGATGATATGTCCAGGCATCCATCGACCTGGAGTAAAACTCGCTTCCGTTGTCCACACGAATGCTTTTGGGATAACCGCGTTGATTAGCCACTCCGTTCAGACAAGACGCGACCTTTTCACCGGTGATGGATCGGTCAGCATATAGCGCCAGGCATTCCCGACTAAAGTTATCGACTACCGTCAGTATCCTGAAGTGACGCCCGTCCTCGGTGCGATCCATCACAAAGTCCATACTCCATTGCTCGTTGGGCCCGGCAGCCTGCTCAAGAGGAACACGAGGCCGGTTCGCCAACTTTTTACGGGGTTTCGTGCGAACGGCAAGGTTTTCCTCCATGTAGACCCGATAGACTCTTTTGTGATTAATCTCCCATCCTTCCCGGCGCAACAGAACATGAATGCGCCGGTAACCGAACCGGACACGTTTAGCGGCCAGTTCCTTAATCCGCAGACGAAGCGCCTCATCGTCCCGAGGCTTCGCTTTGTAGAAAAAGGTGGTCCGGCTTAACTCAAAAAGCCCGCACGCCCGGCGGCCCGAGAGTCCGTATGCATCACATGCCCCCTCGGCCAGTTCGCGCTTCCGTGCAGGCTTCAGAGCTTTTTTGCAATGACCTCCTGCAAGATGTGCTTGTCCAGACTCAGGTCGGCTACGAGCTGCTTCAACTTGCGGTTTTCATCACGTAACATGCGTAACTCCCGCACCTCGCTTACTCCAAGCCCCTTGTACTTCTTGCGCCAGTTGTAAAACGTGGCCTCACTGACTCCCATCGACCGGCATAGTTCGGCTATCTTCTCGCCGTTCTCCGCCTGCTTCAGGGCATATACGATCTGTTCCTCTGTGTATCTCTTCCGCTTCATTCGTCCTCCTTATCATGAGGTTAAACGAAGCCGAATCCTAAAGTATCAACTGGTCCAGTTTTCGGGGTGAACGTCAATTAACCCTTGCTCCGCGAGCCAGTCGTTTCCCATCCCCATGCGTGCGCGCCAGCTTCCAATAGCCTTTACGGCTGCTGACAACAAGGCATGCGCATGATAAGAAGGATGCAGATGCAAAAACCGGAAGGTGACACTGCGGAAATCCACCTCGTTCGCAAAGCGACATCATTTTGCGAAGCAAAGTAACGACCTCCGGACACGGCTCACCTTCCGGCCCGACACACATGCGCCAAAATCGCCGTATCGAACTTTAATTGCCGGCGCGCCCGCCGACCCCCTTGGTGCCTTTGGCGATTTCTTTCTTTTTACCTTTTGGGCGCAGAGCGCGCGAAGCGGCTCCGGCCTGCCACATCTCGGAGTCGTGGATCGCTTTAAGCTCTTTATCCAGACGCTCCTTGTAGTTTTTGGCGCCGCAGATGCGCAGAACACGTTTTGCCTCGTCCTTGGTTTTGACTGCTTTGTAAAGGTCCCTGAAAACCGGCATCGTGGCTTTCTTAAACTTCGGAGCCCAATCGAGTGCGCCGCGCTGGGCGGTGGCGGAACAGTTGGAGAACATCCAGTCCATGCCCTTTTCATCGACGAGACGAATCAGGCTCTGGGTCAGTTCTTCAACGGTTTCGTTGAAGGCTTCAGACGGGCTGTGACCGTTTTTGCGGAGCACGTCGTACTGCGCTTCCATCACGCCGGCCAGTGCGCCCATCAGGATTCCGCGCTCCCCGACGAGGTCGGATGTCACCTCTTTTTCAAAGGTGGTCGGAAACAGGTAGCCGGAACCGATTCCGATTCCGATCGCCATACAGCGCTCTTCGGCCCGGCCGGTGGCATCCTGATACACGGCAAAGCTGGAGTTGATCCCCGCGCCGCTCAGGAAGTTGCGACGTACGTTGAGTCCGGAGCCTTTCGGCGCAACCATAATCACGTCGACATCTTCCGGCGGAACCACTTTGGTCAGGTCGTTGTACACAATCGAAAATCCATGACTGAAATACAGCGCATCTCCAGCGCTGAGATTCTTTTTGATCATCGGCCAGCAGGCTTTCTGCGCGGCGTCGGACAACAGATACTGAATAATGGTTCCCTTCTGAACGGCCTCTTCAATTTCAAACAGGGTCTCGCCGGGCTTGAAGCCGTCTCTTTTCGCGCGGTTCCAGTCCGTCATGAATTTTTTGGACTGGCCGACAATCACATTGAAGCCGTTATCGCGCAGGTTGAGTGCCTGGGCAGGCCCCTGCACGCCGTAACCGATGATGGCGATGGTTTCCTTTTTAAGGGTTTTGCGGGCTTTCGCCAGAGTGAACTCTTTGCGCATTACGACGGTTTCTTTGGTGCCGCCGAAGTCAATGACTGCCATACCTATCTCCTTCTTTCTGTACTGCTCCGTTCCAAACCCTGGAACCATCCAGGGCCGGATTTTCCAAGGTTTGGAAAATCCTAAAAAGCAGAACAGGCTTCCGCCTGCCTGAGACGTAAAGAGCCGATGACCGGAAAACAGACGGGACGCCTGTTTATTTCTGCATCAGAAACTTCACGCCGTTCTCAAAAAGTTTGAGTCCCAGCCCCTGGGAAGGAAGAGTACCGTCGAGTTTCTGTTTGTCCCAGTTGGGGTGGTTTTCGGGGAAAAGATAGGCCTCGGGATGCGGCATCATGCCGAAGATACGACCGGTCGGGTCGCACAGTCCGGCGATCGCGTTGAGCGATCCGTTCGGGTTGGCCGGGAAATCCATGGCTGGATCTCCGGCTTCGTCCGCATAGCGAACGGCTGCACAGCCGAGTTGTTCAATTTTTTCGATGACGGATGCTTCGGTAGTGAAAATTTTTCCTTCGCCGTGGCGAATCGGCATCGGCATCTGGGAGAGCCCCTTCGTGAAGATACACGGAGAACCGGTTTCAAACTTCAGGTTCACCCAGAAATTCTGGAAATGACCGCAGTCGTTCTGCATGAGCGCCACTTTCGGCTCAAAATATTCGTTATCAAACCCCGGCAGCAGACCGATCTTGGTCATGGTCTGGAACCCGTTGCAGACGCCCATGATGATTTTTTCGTCATCGATAAACTTCTGAAGCTCTGTGCGCAGATGGTGTTTGACGCGCAAGGCAAACACATGGCCGCTGGTCATGTGGTCGCCGTAAGAAAAGCCGCCGATGAACATCATGCCCTGGAAATCGCGCATCTGTTCGGGCTGATCGATCAGGTCGTTAATGTGAACCTGTACGGCCTCAGCGCCTGCCAGCTCCCATGCGTGGGCCGACTCCGCTTCGCAGTTCACTCCATATCCGGTAATAATCAAAATTTTTGGTTTCATAACAGGCCACCGAGTAAAACAGAAAAAGCCGCACGATTGAACGCTTATTTTTGCGAATGTTTTGCGCAGGCCGACCTGACCGACCTGCGATAAGGCACAGGGGACCATTCAACCCGGAATCGCAGCACGGAGGTTTGCACGAACCCTGAAAAAACATACAGCAGCAGGGAAGCAACGCTCCCGGAGTAATCTGTCAAACGCTCCTCCACACAGCCGTCAAACCATTCCGCTGTTGCGAACAGCTCTCTAATGATGTCTGCCGGCCGGCATGCCTTTGGAACAGGCCGTGCAGCACAGACTGACCAGATATCCCGCTCCGGCCAGCAAAACAATGACCGGGCCGCTCGGCAGATCGAGCTGATAACTCAAAGCCAGCCCTGCCAGTACACAGACAGCACAGATCGCTGAGGACAACAGCATGACGTGCCATAAGCGGTTCATAAACCGCAGAGCGGTCATCACCGGCAGCGTCAGCAGCGCGATCACCAGCACGATTCCAATCACCTGCATCATCGTGACAATCGTTATCGCCACCATCGAGAGCAGCAGCACAAACCAGAATTCAACCCGAATACCGCGCAACCGCGCAAATTCTTCATCAAAACAGATCATCTGCAGGCGCCTATAGAAAACGACACCGGTCAGAATCACCAGCAGATTGAACACCCCGACCAGCCCGGCATCGGATCGACTGACGAGCAGAATATCGCCGAACAGCACGCTCATCGGCTCAAAATAGCCGGGCGTCTTCGCCAGAAACAGCAGACCGCCGGACATGCCCATCACCATGACGGCGCTGATCACAGAGTCGGCCCGGTGCGAAGCGTACAGGGTGGAAGATCCAATAATCCACGCCGCCGCCAATGCAACCAGAACCGCTCCGGCGACCGGCGAAAAGCTCCATCCGAAAAAATGGTTCAAAAACAGGGTTCCGCCGATTCCCAGCAAAACGGCATGGGAGATTCCGTGCGCGGCATAGCTGACGTGCCGCACCACCGTATAGCTGCCGATGATCCCAAACGAGATACTTCCGAGCAGCCCAATCAGCAGCGGATAAAACAGAATACCGGACGGTACAAACAGTTGATGAATCAGTTCAGTCATTGTGCAGACTCCGGCCGGTGATACAACTGACCAATCAGGTTGAGATCAATTCGGTCCGGTGACAGGACCCGAGCGGTTCGGTCAATAAAAACAACCTGATCGGTTTGCGGGCCGATAAAGGTCAGGTCATGCGAAACAACCACAACAGCAATCGTCTGTTTCAGGCGATACAGCAGCTCGCGCAGCTGCCGCTCAAACGCCGGATCAATACCGGATGCCGGTTCGTCGAGCACCAGCAGTCCCGGTTCACCGACCAGCGCACGGGCAATCAGCACGCGCTGCCGCTGCCCGCCTGAGAGCTCGGAAAAAGACCTGTTTTCCACCCCCTGGAGACCGGCCTGGCTGATTGCCCGGCCCGTGGCATCCGAGAGCGCCGACAGCCGCCGCCCGAACCCGCCCATCCGCACAACATCTTTTACGCGGATCGGGAAATCCGGACGGACTTTCAACTGCTGCGGCACATACCCGATCCGGCTGCAGGCCCGGTGCGGCGGCGCGCCGAAAACGGACAGCGCGCCCTGCTGAAACTCAAGCAGTCCGAGCGCCAGCCGAAGAAACGTGGACTTGCCGCCGCCGTTCGGACCGATGATGCAGGTCAGCGATGCCGGCGGAACCGTCAGCGAAACAGATTCCAGAACCGGCACCTGCGGATGATAGGCAAACGAAACCCCATCTGCCCGCAAGGCCGGGGCCGTATCAATATGTTCGGTTTCACGGCCGGTTCGCATAGGTCTCCTCTAAAGCTGTCGCTGCCTCTTCGATCACGGCAACCGGATCTTCCTGCAACGGATTCAGTGGAACTACGGTTCCGCCGATCCGGTCTGCAATGATTTGCGCCGGCCGCGAACTGAACTGCGGCTGAACAAAGACGACGCGAACCTGTTCTTCCCGCGCCCGGTTCACCAGTCCCAGCAGATCTTTCGGAGACGGCGATTTTCCATCCAGCTCAACCACCCCCTGCTTCAGGCCGTACTCCTGTGAAAAATAGCCGAACACCGGATGGTAGACATAAAACGTGCGCCCCTGCAGCGGGTTCAGCTTCTGTTTCAATTGCGCATCCTTTTCTGTGAGCGTCTGCTGATACGCCGCGCAGTTCTGCCGGTAGATCTCTGCACCTGCCGGGTCGGTCTGTGCCAGCGACCGCTCAACGACATCAGCCATGGCTGACAGATTCGACAGCGAAAGCCAGATGTGCGGATCGGAAGCCGCATCGAGTTCGGCCGCCGCGTTGACAACGCGCAGCCCGGAATTCATTCCGGTCAGTTTCTGCGAAACGGTCTGTTCATACGGCAGTCCGACAACAAAAAACAGATCCGCATCCCGAACCCCGGCAACAGCTTTCGGTGTCGGCGACCACGTGTGCGGATCCTGGCGGTCATCCATCAGGCTGCCCACCTCCACGCGCTCGCCGCCAACCGAGCGAACCACAGAGACGAGCGGCGGGATGCCGCACCATACGTTCAGCTCGGCCGCCTGCGCCGACAGTGAGATTCCAACGATGACTGTAAACAGATTTTTTTTCATGATTAAAAATGTCCGTGGTAACTGAGCATCAGACCGATGCTCTTTT
Source organism: Tichowtungia aerotolerans (assembly GCF_009905215.1). Taxonomy (GTDB): domain Bacteria; phylum Verrucomicrobiota; class Kiritimatiellia; order Kiritimatiellales; family Tichowtungiaceae; genus Tichowtungia; species Tichowtungia aerotolerans. The sequence continues at coordinate 546,672 of NZ_CP047593.1, forward strand.
GCTGTTCGCCTTCTTCTTCTGAAAGTTTCCAACCTCCGGAAATGCCGAACCCGCAGGGCCAGACATAGCCGAGTGATCCCTGAATGTGTTCCCCGTCCGGCTCCTCCGTGTGATCCAGAACCGAATAACTGCCCCCGAACTCCCACCCTTGCCAGGACAGCTCCAGACCGGCGGTACTGATCCGCAGATCATCATCGCCATGCGTATGGTTGTTGCGAATGTTTTTAAATTCGCCGACTCCTTTGAGCTGCAGGTTTTCCGTGAGCGTTGCCGTATAGACACCGCCGATCACCCCGCGTTCTTCGTCTGCGTGGTCGGCTTCGGCATCGTATCCGGCATCCTGCCGGGCGTATGCCAATACATAGCTCAACTGATGGAGCGTATCGCCCAGCGCCGCATACAGCGGATCGCCGGACAGCGAAACCGCCCAGGACGAAAAGTCGTGCGTATTGGCAACGCCGCCCTCCTCTTTACGATCCGGTTCGCCGCCGCTGTTAATCACCGTCTGGTTCAATACGGTTGTATCCCGACAGAACCCGGACACTTCCAGTCGATGACTTCCGAATGTTCCGGCATCCGCCGTGTAGGCGGCTCCGGCACCGAGACGACCGAGAATACTGTATTCCTCTTCGATTTCGTATCCGTACCATCCGGGGATATCATGCTGATCCAGACCGACGGTCGGATTGAATTTTCCGCCGAACACCTCCCATGCACCCGGCGCATAAACCAGTTTAAGCTCCTCAAACTTCAGAATGTGATTTTCAAAATACACATCCTTTCCATCCGGAGCGGCCCCGCCGCCGTCATGATCGTGCGAATGCTTCTGTTCCAGTTTCAGCGAGCTGCGAATAAACAAATTGTCAATCGGTGAAAATTCGATGCCCACATGCGCGTGCGTTTTGAGGTCGAAAATCTCCTCGCCTGAGTCATCGGCTTCATACACCTGCTCCCCATAAACCCGCACATCCGTGTACACCGTCACATACGGAGCGTTCTGCTCATGCTGGTGACAATGCTCCTCCGCAAACCCGGTCAAGGTCAGCCCCCCAATCAGCATCAAAAATATCCGTCTGTCCATCGGTCCTTCCCCGTCTTAATTGTTATGTTATAATATAACAGTTAAAACAGAAGTCAAACACTCATGTTAAAAACAGGTGATCAGCGACAGTCCGGGCAGCTGCCCGTCGCTTCAACGCTCAGGTGTTCAATGCGAAAGCCCAGTGACTCCGCCTTATGACCGATCTTTTCTATCAGTTTTTCATCACAGATTTCCGAGACCCGTCCGCATTTAGAACAGACAAAAATCTGGCAGTCGTGTCCGCAGCCCGGATGAGTGCAGGCCGTATAGGCATTCAGGCTTTCAATGCGGTGCAGAAACCCGTGCGACGTCCAGAAATCCAGCGCGCGATATACCACCGGCGGCATCGGCCGGGCCTTATCGGCTGAAATGGTCTGAAGTACATCATACGCTTTCACCGGCGTCCGCTGCCGCACGACTTCGCGAAGCACCACCGCACGGCCGTCGGTAAACCGCAGCCCCTGCTCCATGCAATAGGCTTCCGCCCGTTTCAGAATGGCCTGAACATCCGACTTTTTTCGCATACGGATTTGGTACCACGACCCTGCGCGGTTTACGAATCAAAACGGTTTGCTCAATCAGGAAAGGGCCTGAATGGTTCCGCGGGCAAATTCCTCAAATACGCTGAGCCCCGCCTTGGCGCCCTCCCCCATGGCGATGATAATCTGCTTATAAGGAACCTGAGTCAGATCGCCGGCGGCATAAATTCCGGGCTTCGAGGTCCGGCAGCGATCGTCCACAACAATCTCGCCCCGCTCGTTCAGCTCGACCAGATCCGCAAACGGTGCGCTGTTGGGAACCAGCCCGATCTGCACAAAGATGCCGGCGGCCTGCACCGTTTCCGTTTCACCGGACACGCGGTTTTCAAACTCCATGCCGGAAACTTTATCGCCGTTGTCGAGGACTTTTGATGCCGCGGCATTCAAATGGATCGTCGCATTGTCCAGCGAATAGAGTCTATCGATCAGCACGTTGTCCGCGTTCAGCTGATCCGAAAACTCCACCAATGTGACCTGCGAACAGATACCGGCCAAATCAATTGCAGCCTCCACCCCGGAATTGCCGCCGCCAACCACAACGACCGGTTTATCTTTATAGAACGGACCATCACAATGCGGGCAGAAAGCGACCCCTCGGCCGATATTTTCCTTCTCACCCGGAATGCCGAGCTGGCGCCATTTGGCTCCGGTCGCCAGAATCAGGGCGCCAGTCGTAATGACTTCCCCGCCTTTAATATGCAGTGTCTTGCGGTCGCCGTTTTCAATCCTCTGAACCCGTCGATGCTCTAGAATTTCGATGGGGTATGCGTCAATATGCTTAAACAGATCGGCAGCCAGCTGCGGCCCTTCGGTGTATGGAATTGAAATCATGTTCTCAATTCCCTTGGTTTCATTGACCTGCCCGCCGATTCGTTCGGCAATAATTGCGGTCTTGAGTCCTTTGCGGGCGGTGTAGATGGCCGCCGCCGCGCCGGCCGGTCCTCCACCGATCACCGCCACGTCATACTCTTTCACATCAGCCGACTCTGCTTCCGCGGCACCGTAGTGCGCTTCCAGCTTATCCAGCAAATCCGTCAGATCCGCCTTCCCGGCATGAATCAGTTTGTCGCCGGCAAACACCGCAGGAACCCCCTGAATTTTGCGGGCAGAGATTTCCTCCTGGAAATGGGTCCCCTCCACCATTTCATGATGGAAGTCGGGATGGATCAACGCCATCTGATTCAGTGCCTGAACTACATCCGGACAGTTGACACAGCTCGTTGAAACATAGCTGGTCAGCCGCACCGGCCCCTTCAGCGCTTTAATTCGCTTCTGAATCCCATCGTCCGGCAGCTTGCCTTTGCCGTCGGCATTGAGAATCGCCAGAATCAGTGTTGTAAACTCATGGCCGCCCGGAAGGCCTCGAATGACAATCGGCAGAGGCGTTCCATCCCGTTCGATTGTAAAACGCAGTCCCTCGGCGTTGTTTTCAACAACCTGAATCTGATCTGCGGTTGCAGCCACATCATTCAGCAAAGTAATCAGGTCCGCTTGGGCCGGATGATTTTCGGCTTCAACAACAATATTGTAATCCGATTCCAAAGTCGCAAAAACAGATTTCAGTTGGGTTTGGGTGGCCTGATCAAGCATGGCATTTCTCTGTATTTAAAAAAGGTGCCTCCCGCCCGAGACGGGCGGGAGGGCTTTCAGGAGTGGAGTTGAGGTGAGACTAGATTTTTCCGACGAGATCAAGTCCGGGAGTCAATGTGTCACTGCCGGGATTCCAGTTGGCAGGACAGACCTGATCACCGTGTTCGTAAACAAACTTGGCTGCATTGAGCTTGCGAAGCGCTTCCGCGGCACTGCGGCCGATTCCCAGATCGTGCGTTTCAGCCGTCTTCAAAACGCCGTCGGGATCGATGATGAAGGTACCGCGCAGCGCCACGCCTTCTGTATCGATATAAACTCCGAAGAGACGACTGACTTCACCGCTCGGATCCGCGCCCATCGGGTAATCCACTTTGGCAATCGCTGTCGATGCATCGTGCCATGCTTTGTGAACGAATGCGGTATCCGTACTGACCGAAATCACTTCGGCACCGGCGGCCTGGAATTCAGCATAAAGATCCGCGACTTCTTCAAGTTCAGTCGGACAGACAAAGGTGAAGTCCGCGGGATAGAACACCACAACCACCCATTTGCCTTTGTAATCTGAAAGTTTGAGTTCTGTGATTTCGTTGTTGTGATACGCCGCCATTTTAAATTCGGGCACTTCCTGTCCTACTTTAACCATTTTGATTTCTCCTTTGTATTGGTCCTGGTCTTTTTCGCTTTCGATGGGTCCAAGATGCCGCACTCCTTGCATTTTGTAAAATTTATAGATTTTACTGGATTGATAATTAATTTTTATCAATCATTCCGGCATGAACTTGCGATCCTTTGACTATCTGCTGGCACTGGAAAAGCACGGTGGATTTCATCGCGCAGCGAAAGCATGTCATGTCAGCCAGCCCGCCCTGAGCATTCAGATCCGGAAGGTCGAAGAAGAGCTTGGGATCCAGCTGCTCGAACGCGGACATAAAGAATTCATCTTTACGCCCGCCGGCCTCGAGATCCTCAAACGGGCCCGACTGATTACACAACAGGTGGAGGAAATCGAAAAATTCGCATCCATCTGGCACGACCCGTACTCGGGGCAGATTTCCATTGGAGCCTTCCCTACGCTGGCCCCCTACTACCTGCCCAAGATTATCGACCACTTCGTTGAAGCCTACCCCGACCTGCAGATCAATCTGGTAGAAGAGAAAACACACATCCTGATCGAACGCCTCAAGTCGGGCCGGCTCGACGCAGCGTTTCTGGCACTGCCGGAAGAACATGCAGAACTCGAACACGGCACCGTCTTTTCCGAAAAATTTCTCTTAGGAGTTTCCCCGCACCATCCGCTGGCAAAGCGCAAAACGATCGATGCGGACAAACTGACCAACGAACGTCTTCTGCTTCTCGAAGAAGGCCACTGCCTGCGCGGGCAGGCACTCGACTACTGTTCGACAGCCGGCATCGGAGAAGTACTCAACTTCCGCGCATCCTCCATGGAAACACTGCTGCAGATGATTTCGATGGGGCGCGCCGTCTCCCTCATTCCGGAATGCGTCGCCCGACGCAACCCGCACCTGCACTATCTGAAACTGAAAGGAGACGCGCCCGAGCGAACCATCGCCCTGTTCTGGCGTAAATCCAGTGTCCGGCAGGACCTGATGCACGAGCTGGTCGACGACCTTTCCCGCGAACACAAAAGCCGAATCAGATAAGAACCGCCGGTCGCCACTTGCGCACCGAATTGATCAGGAAGATGGTATCTGCCCGCTTTAAATCCTCAAGGGCCACCAGGCCCTCTTCAATGTCCCCGCGCAGCAGCAGTTCATCGCGAAAGGTTCCGGCCAGAAGGCCGCAGGAAACCGGCGGCGTCACCTTGCGACCGTCGAGTTCTACAACAATATTGGCAATACAACTCTCCGTCACCTCACCGCGTTCGTTATAAAGCAGCACGTCATCGGCCTCCGGGAAATCGTTCTTTGCCTTTTCATAGACCGAGCGGTGCGTCGTCTTGTGATACAGAAACACATTCTGTAAGTCGACCGGAGTCTTCGCGAGAGCCAGCCGAACCTCACCCGCCGCGGGCGGAATTTCCAAGGTCTGGAACTCATGCGAACCATCTTTTCTCAGGAGCAGCCGAATCATCACTGGACGATCAAAAGCCATCTGCTCCAGCTCTCTTTCTATCGCCGGGTCCCATTGAAAATCAAAATATTCCGCAGTGTTCTGCAGCCGCGTCAGATGCCGCTGCAGCAGAAAAACTCCCCCATTTTCCCACAGCATGGTTTCCAAACATTGGAAATCCGGCACCTGCCGGGTCAGAATCGCCGCCTTGGATAAGGCTTCGTCATATTCGGAATCCGGATCCGAGTCCCAGACAATTCCGCCGCCGATTCCGTACTCCGCCGTTCCGGCAGAGCGGTCGATCACCGCCGTGCGGATCGCCACGTTAAACTGTGCCGACCCGTCCGGAGCCACAAAACCAACCGCACCGGTGTACACCCCGCGAGGGCTCTTTTCCAAAGCCTGGATAATCTCCATGGTCCTGGCTTTGGGCGCACCGGTGATCGAAGCGCACGGAAATAGATTTTTCCAGACATTGGAAATCCGGGCCCGAGTCTCGCCGCTGACCGTCGAGGTCATCTGCCAAACGGTCGGATATTTCTCCACATCGAACCGGCTTTCGGTGTGAACAGAACCGGGCACAGCAATACGGCCGATATCATTGCGGATCATATCGACAATCATAATGTTTTCGGCGCGATCCTTGTCCGCCTCCTGCAAATCATGCGCAGCGGCACGGTCCTGCTCCACCGTCAGCCCGCGCGAACGGGTTCCTTTCATCGGCCGGGCGCGGATCATTCCGGAATGCAGTTCAAAAAAAAGCTCCGGCGAAGCGGAACAGATCGTAAAGTCATCCGCTTCAATATACGCCCCGAAACCACCCTGCTGCGCGGCGGCCAGATCGCAGAAGAAGGCAAACGGATCTCCGTCAAACGCTGCGTTCAGCCGAAAGGTATAGTTCACCTGGTAGCTGTCGCCCGCCGCAATGTGCTCTTTGATTCTTGCAATCGCATCGACATATTCATCGCGCGTCACCGACGGGGACCACGTCCCGAGCTGATAGGTTCCGTCCGACTCCGGGGCGTGGATCTTCTGTACGGTTTCATACAGGCCGAAACACATCAACGGCAGCTCGCCCGGCGCATGAGTCCGGTGCGCCTCGTCCAGGACACCTGCGGCCTCATACGTCACAAACCCGGCAGCCCAGCAACGGCTCTTTTCAATTTTTTCCAAGCATTGGAACACTTCATCCCGCGTGCGGGCCCTCAGGATCTCAACCGGCTCACGAAAGGCCAACCAGTCGTTTCCGCGCTGGATGATGAGCTGCATAAACTCAGCGGGTTCCAAACAGTCGATCGCCGGCGTCCCCGAGGCCGGGCAGGATGTAGGCGTCGTCATTGAGCCCTTCATCGAGCGCAGCCGCATAAATTTCGACGTCGGGATGCGCCGCGGCGAATGCCTCAACCCCTTCGGGCGCGGCGACAAGACACATAAAGCGTATGTTTTCGGCGCCGTTTTCCTTGAGCAGGTTGGCCGACTCGATGGCGGAGCCGCCGGTGGCCAGCATGGGATCGACCATGATAAAGAATTTATCGGAGGCTTGCGGCATGGGCTTGAAATAGTAGGTCACCGGATCATGGGTGTCGTGATCGCGATAGAGACCGATATGGCACACTGCGCAGTTTGGAATGAGATTCAGCACCCCGTCGACCAGCCCCAGTCCGGCACGCAGCAACGGAACGAGAACCACATTCCCGCTGTCAATGACATGGCAGGTGGTTTTCTGAAGCGGCGTATCGACCTGTACGGCGCGCAGAGGCAGAGAGCGGGTGATTTCGTAAGCCAGCAGCGTAGCGACTTCGTCAACAAGCTCCTTGAACACCTTTTTGGGAGTGGTTTTCTCGCGAATATAGGTCAGTTTGTGCCGAATGAGAGGGTGGTTCGATACGGTCAGTGTCGGAAATCGTTTCATGGCTGTCTCGCTGTTAGTCGTTATCCGGATCGTCCGAAAGGATGATGTGAAGAATCAGGTTGGCAACCATGCCGACCAGAGCCGCAAGACCGATTCCTTCAACAACCATGCCGCCAATGGTCAGTTTGACGCCGCCCAAACCGCAGACAAGAATCAGAGCGACAATGATGAGGTTACGACTGCGGTTAAAATTCAACTGGGCATTGGAAATGGTGCGGATTCCGATCGAAGCAATCATTCCAAAAAGGATAAAGCTGACGCCGCCCATCACGGCAACCGGAATGGAACGGAGAAACGCGCCGACCGGACTAAAAATGCCCAGCAGAATGGCAAAGACGGCTGCGATGCGAATGATGCCCGGATTATAGTTTCCGGTGACCGCCAGCACGCCGGTATTTTCGGAATAGGTGGTGTTCGGCGGACCGCCGAAGCATGCAGAGCACATGGTTGCAAGTCCGTCACCCAGCAGCGTGCGGTGCAGGCCGGGTTTCTCAAAAAAGTCCTTTCCGACCACCGCTCCGTTGGTCGTGATATCGCCGACATGTTCCATGACAGAAACGATGGCAATCGGCATGATGGCAAGAATCGCGCCCAGCTGGAATTCCGGGAAGGTGAAGTTTTCTGAACCAATGAAAAGGCTGCCGGCGGTTTGCATCGAGGAATAGTCAACCCGACCGAGTACAGCAGCAACCGTGTAGCCGACAAAGATGCCGATCAGAATCGGCACCAGCTTGAAGAAGCCTTTCATAAAGCAGGAAACCGCTATGATGGTGAAAATGGAAATCAGAGAAAGCAACCAGTCGCTCGATGCCATGCTGACGCCGATCGGCGCCAGCGAGAGACCGATCACCATAATGACCGGGCCGGTCACCACGGCAGGAAACAGACGTTTAATCACTTTGACCCCGCACAGTCTTACGACCACGGAGAGCAGGATATAAACCAAACCGGCACAAATGACTCCACCCAGCGCCTGAGGCAGGCCGCTCCCGTCGTCTCCGGCCACCGCCTTGATCGCACCGATAAATGCAAAACTGGACCCCAGAAAGACCGGCACCATTCCGCCGGTGACGCCATGAAAAATAAAGGTTCCGACGCCGGCCGCAAGCAGCGCCACGCTGGGATCCATTCCTGTCAAAGCCGGCATTAGAACCGTTGCTCCGAACATCGCAAACACATGCTGGATCCCCAGCACCACCTTTTTCGGCCACATCATTTCGCCCATGTACAACTCCTGATTAAATAATAGTCGCCCAATATACAAACTCCAGCCCCCCCGGAAAAGTCCGCAGTTTCATTCAAATGAGCTCTGAAATTCCATCGCTTTTCAGTGGTGGCAGCCCGAACCGTTCGGTAGGTTATCGAATTCGTTAAACACCAGAGAACTGCATCATGAACCTTGAATCTTATATTCGAAGCACACCGGATTTCCCTAAGCCTGGAATTATTTTTCGGGATTTCACGCCGATGCTGGCCAACGGACCGGCATTCCAGGAAATGATTGACCGTCTGAAGGCCCGGCACCAGGACACTCCAATTGATGTCGTGGTCGGGATTGAGGCCCGCGGCTTCATTCTGGCCGCCGCGCTGGCCTATGCGCTCGGAGCCGGAACCGTGCTGGTTCGCAAAGAAGGGAAACTGCCGCACGCCACACACCGCCAGGAATACCTGCTCGAATACGGATCCAATGTTCTGGAAATCCAGCAGGATGCTTTTCAGGACGGACAGCGCATCCTGATTATTGACGACGTGCTGGCCACCGGCGGCACGGTTGCGGCCACCGTGGAGATTATCCGGGCTCACTTTGATGTGGAGATCCGGGAAATCGACTTTCTGATGGAACTCGACGACCTGAAAGGCCGGGAAAAACTGGCCGACCTGCCGGTGCATTCAGTTCTGCATTACTAAAAAAAGCCGGCGCAGGGTCTGCGCCGGCTTTTAACGTCAACGGAAGCCCGGTCCGTTAGAAGTGGTATTTCACAATACCGCTGAAGGTATTCTGATCGGTGTCCAGACCGAACGAACCGTCGCGGACGCCGTATTTGTTTTTCCAGTAGTCATACTCAATACCGGCATAGAGTTTATTTGCGTCCAGCCCGACCAGCGTGCCGACATCCAATTTCAGCTGCGGACAGATGTGGAGGTTGCGGGTCGCATCGTCAATCACCCAGTCAATGAATCCGTCAAACACAACAGTGGTATCGGCAACCGGAATGGTCATTTTCCAGACCGGGGTGATCTGATAGGACTCCGGCGCTTCGGCATGATCGTTGTAGCGGCGGTACACGTTGAGCTGGAAGAAGTCGAATCCCGGAATGTCGAGATCAACACCGGCACCGACCAGCACGTTTTCGTCGCTGTTTTCACCGAACTCATAGCATCCGGCCACCAGCCAGTCTTTGATAAACAGAACGGACAGATCCTGGCCGAGGATTTTGCTGAGGCTCAGGCGCGGAGCAACTTCGCCGTAGAATGTGGCCCGGTTGCGCTCGCTGTCGCGTTCTCCGTTGAAATAAATACCGTCCACAAAGATGAATAGATCCCCGTAAGCCCAGCCGCTCACGTGTTCGAACGTGATGGTCTGCTGCGTTTCCGGATCCAGTTTAAAATTCTCTCCGTACAAATACGTCAGGCTGTTGTCCTGCCATTGCAGGAAATCTCCGGCCATTCCAACACCTGCCAGCACAACGATCAGTCCGGCCAATACCTTTTTCTTCATTTACTTCTCCTTAGGGGGTTCAGGTTGATTCATTCAGTCACGGAAGATCCCTCGTCGACCGGACCGGTATAAATGCCGACATACGGGACGTTGCGGTATTTCTGCGCATAGTCCAAACCGTAGCCGCACACAAATTCATCGGGAATATCCATCCCGCAAAAGTCGATCGGCACCTCGACCTGCCGGCGCGAGGGCTTGTTCAGCAGCGTGCAGATCTTCAGCGAGGCAGGATCGCGGTTCTGCAGCATGCGGATGACTTTGCTGAACGTATTGCCGGTGTCGATGATGTCTTCGACCAGCAGCACATCGCATCCGGTGATAGTCTCATCGAGGTCCATCACCACTTTCACATCGCCGGAGCTCACGGTGCCGTCTCCGTAGCTCGAAACCGTCATGAAATCCGTCGTCATCGGAAGCTGGATCTGCCGCACCAGATCCGCCATAAACAGAAACGATCCGCGCAGAAGCCCGATCACCACCAGCTCGTTTTCGGAGTCCTTATAGGTTTCCGTAATCTCACGTCCCAGCCGGACCACGATGTCCTTCAGCTGCTCTTCCGAAAGAAGTGTTTTCCCGAGTCCTTTTTCCAGCACAGAAGCACCTTCCTCTCGTTTAATCAATGAATGGCCGAAACCGCGAGGTTCACAGCAGAAAGCAGGCCGACCACCCACATAACCACAGAAATTTTACGAATTCCGCCGCTCAGAATTCCGATCAGAAGATATGAGAGAAACCCAATCGTCAATCCTGTTGAGATGCTGAAGGTCAGCGGCATCAGGATCATCGTCAAAAACGCCGGCACAGCATCCTTCATATCTGAAAAATTGATTTCCTTGATGTTGCGGAACATAAACACACCCACAATCACCAGCGCCGGAGCCGTTGCAAAACCAGGAACCACACCGATCAGCGGTGCAAAAAACAGGGCCGCCAGAAACAAAATCCCGGTCACCACCGAAGACAGCCCCGTGCGAGCCCCATCCGCAATTCCGGAAGCGGACTCAATGTATGTGGTGGTTGTGCTCGTTCCGAGCAGTGACCCGGCAACAGTCGCTACCGCGTCCGCCTCAAGCACCCGGTCAATCTTTTTGATCGTTCCGTCCGGCTCCACATGCCCGGCTTCATACGAACAGGCGACAATCGTTCCGATCGAGTCGAACAGGTCCACAAACATGAACGAGAAAATGGCACCGACCAGCCCCCACTTCAGCGCGCCGAGAATATCCAGCTTGAATGCAATGGGCTCCAGACTTGGCGGCACAGACACGGCGGTTTCCGGAAGAGACACCTCGCCGAAAAGAGCACCGACCACCGTAGCAGCCGCGATTCCGATCAGAATTGATCCCTTCACCTTGCGAAGCTCCAGAATGGTAATCAGCAGCAGAGCCGCCAACCCAATCAGCACCGGCCGGTTCAGCGCCCCGATCGATACGAGCGTTGCCGGATTATCCACAATCAGGCCCATATTTTTCAGCCCGATAAAGGTAATAAACAGCCCGATCCCAGCCGCCGTGGCAATTCGCAGGCTCAGCGGAATGGCATTCACCACCTTTTCCCGGATTCCCGCCACGGTTAAGATAAAAAAGGCAACCCCGGACACAAAAACCACACCCAGCGCCGTCTGCCAGCTGAGGCCCTGCCCCATCACCAGCGTGTACGTGAAAAATGCATTCAGCCCCATGCCCGGAGCCATCGCAAACGGCACATTGGCCCAAAGTCCAACCAGCAGTGTACCCAGAGCCGCGGCCAGACAGGTCGCCGTAATCAGCGCCGGCTTATCCATCCCCGTCTCACTCAGAATCAGCGGATTCACAAAAATAATGTAAGCCATCGTCAGAAACGTGGTTAACCCACCGATGACTTCGGTTTTAACATCACTGCCGTTCTCACTCAGCTTAAACAGATTCTTCACACGCACCTCCGGTTACAGCCCAAACACACAGCAGGCATCCTAACAGACAGCCTGTCCAGTAAACCGGAAAATAAATCACAGCCGCCCCGAATCATCAATAATTTCTCGACGAATTCTGCGGCAGCGAAACGACGGATTTCCAGACATTGTAACACGATGAATTCAGGTGAAATATAACTCAATCATTCACCTTTGTGACTCTGCATCGGCCTGAAGCGGCCGGAACAGATCGTTCAGATCATTCTCGTTCCATTTAGCAAGTGCATCTTTCTGATCGCCGAGCAGGCCGTCGATCAGGTCCTTTTTTCGCTCCTGCATGTCTAGAATCGTTTCTTCAACCGTGCCGGAGGCGATCATTTTATAGACGAAGACCGGCTTGTCCTGCCCGATTCGGTAGGCGCGGTCCGTCGCCTGGCTCTCCGCCGCCGGATTCCACCACGGATCAAAATGAATGACCGTATCGGCCGCCGTCAGGTTCAGCCCCGTTCCCCCGGCCTTCAGGCTGATCAGGAACACCGGAACCTCTTCCGCCTGAAAACGGGCGACCGGCGTTTTGCGGTCCTGCGTCTGCCCGGTAATTTGCACAAAGTTGATGTTTTGCTCATTCAGCATTTCTTCGATCAGTTTCAGCATACTCGTGAACTGAGAAAAAATCAGAATGCGCCGCCCTTCCGGAATCATTTCCGAAAGCATTTCCCGTAATGCATTCAGCTTGGCGGAATGCATCAGTTCCTGTGCGGCTTCCAGCTTCAGCAATTGCGGATGACAGCACACCTGCCGCATTTTCAGCAACGCATCGAGCACAATGATGTGCGAGCGCGCCAATCCTTTTTCTTTCACGGCATCGCGCACGCGTTCTTCCATGCCCGCACGTACCGTTTCGTAGAGTTCTTTCTGCTCCAGCGTCAGCTCAATGTGCTGGATCATCTCGGTTTTGGGCGGCAGTTCTTTCACCACCTCGTCCTTGGTGCGCCGCAACACAAACGGCGCGATGCGCCGGGCCAACACCTGCCGGACGACCGCACGCCCCTCTTTTTCAATCGGCGTGCGAAACACCTTCCGAAACACCCCGTGCGTTCCGAGCAACCCCGGCAGCACAAACGAAAACAGCGACCACAGCTCATCAAGGTTGTTTTCGAGCGGCGTTCCGGTCAGAGCAATGCGCTGATGCGCATCGAACAGGCGTACAATTCGCGCGGCGATTGTTTTGTGGTTCCGAATAAACTGCGCCTCGTCGAGAATCAGCAAATGGAAACGATGCTTCAAGAGCTCCTCGCCGTCACGCACGAGCAGCGGATACGATGTTACAATCAGGTCGTACTCCGAAAAATCTTCAAAATGATCCGCCCGGTCCGAGCCGTGCGACACATGCACATTGAGCGACGGCGCAAACTTTTTCGCCTCCGCCTCCCAGTTATAGAGCACGCTCGTCGGTGCAATAATCAGACACGGCGCATCCATGCGGCCGGACTCCTTTTCAGCCAGAATATGTGCCAGTGCCTGCACGGTTTTCCCCAGCCCCATATCGTCGGCCAGTACGGCACCGAACCCGCAGTCACGCAGCAGCTGCAACCAGTTCAGCCCCAACTGCTGATAGTCGCGTAGATCGGCCTGAAGCGCCTTCGGTTTCCGAACATTGGAAGGATTGGTTACCCGCGTAAGCCGTTCGGCTTTTTCCTGCAGCAGTTCAGGGAGAGTTGCCGAAAAATTTTCCAGGGTTTGGAAACGCGCCAGCTCCATCGCACGAATCCACGGAATTTCGAGCGTCTCCGCGTTTTCTTTGACGGCTTTGCGGTCAAAGAGCTCCAGCAGCGACGCCGTCAGCATTTCCAAACGATCTTCCGGAATCGGAATTCTGCGGCCGTCGTCCAGTGAAAGATAGTTCGAGGGGTTTCCGCCGCGCAGATGGTCGAGCAGGAACGGCAGGATATTGATCCGGCGGTCCGACAGCTCAAACCCGACCGACAGCTCAAACTGCCCGCCGGTGGTTTCATTCAGATCCACATACCAGCGTTCCGGCGACTGCACCGAAATCCCGAAGGATTTGTCCATTTGGATCAGCCAGCCCTTTTCTTCAAGCTTTGGAACCGTTTGATCCAGAAAATCCAGCCATTCCTTTTCGGACCCGCAGGTTTTCCAGTCGGCACGAGCGTCTTCCCGGTCGATCCAGAAATACACTTTACTCAGCTTCTTCATCGAAAGCTGTTCAAGCGAGTCGAAAAGTGACTGTTCGGCCTTCAGATCACGCCGGATATTCCCGTCGTCCGACGCCAGCATTTTCTTTTTATGATCCGGGGCAATACAGATCCCGTCATACTCAAACTCGATCTGAATACAATGGACCGGATCTTCCGATCCGCAGAAAAAATGATTGCGTTTAAAACGGCGCGGCGGCAGCGACAAAAATGAAAGCACCCCGATCGGGGTGCCCTGCTTTTCAACCTGAGCTTCGAGAAAAAAATCCAGTTCCATCACGATCAACCAACACCATTGCCGCGCCTTTTATACCGCATAATAAATGCCTGATATGCCGTGATCGTTCCTGCGAGCTCTGCGGATTTCAGAGGCCCGCGCCCCACCCAATCGAGACCTTCATATTTTTCAATACACTTGAGCTCGGCTTCAACAGCGGCAAGATCGAAACCATCCTGCGCAGACAACAGCTCCAGCCGCGCCAAAGTCTCCTGAAACGCATCGTCTTCAATCTGCTGTTCATCAATCATGGCCACCCCTGATTGGCAGCGCCTTTACACTCCGTAAAGCGTCTCCTTAAAGGGATTCACAAGTGCATCAACATCCACATTCACCGCACCGGCGACTTTCAGCTTCTTCTCTTCAGTCACGGTTCCGATTTTCGCAACCGGCAGTCCAGCAAAGAGCGCTTCGAGTTCAGCGGCCTTTTCCGGAGCAACAGTCACCACAAAACGACTGTTCGACTCAGAGAACAATGCCGTTGCGGCATCCTCAGAAACGCCGGACAGATCGACCTCTGCGCCGACCTGACCGCCGATTGTGGCCAGCGCCAGAGACACAGCCAGTCCACCCTTTGACGGAGTCGTCGCCGACTTGAGCAGTTCTGCATCAGTCGCCTTATTCATGGCGGAGTAGATTTTCAGCGCTTTCTCTCCGTCAACCGCCGGAACAGTTCCGCCGTAATTCATCGGCACGCCCTGTTCTTCGGCCAGCTTGCGGTAATAAGCCGAAGCCCCGAGCTCGTCTTTGGTTTCTCCGATCACGTAGATCACATCACCGGCATCTTTGAACGGCATGGTGACCGCTTTTTTGACGTCGTCGATCTGGCCGATTGAGGAGATGAGCAGCGTCGGCGGAATGGAAATCTTCTTGCCGCCGCGGGTCGAGTCGTTCTTGCAGGAATCCTTCCCGGAAACGGCAGGTGTTTTGTAAAGCGTGGTGTAGTCGTAGAGCGCTTTGTTGGAACGAACGAGCTGCGCCATTTTGTAGGCGCCGTCCGGCGTCTTTTCGGATTCAACCGGGTCCGGCCAGCAGAAGTTGTCGAGAATCGCAATGCGTTCCAGCGAACCGCCAACGGCAATCACGCGGCGAACCGCTTCGTCGATCACGGAAGCCGTCATATCGTAGGTGTCGATGTCCGAGAACCACGGATTGATTCCTTCAGCCAGAACCGCGCCGCGGTCGTTATCGTACTCAACACGCATGACGGTGGCGTCGGACGGCACGTCGGAATTCACGCCGACAAACGGCTTCACAACGCTAAGGCCTTTGACCTCACCGTCGTAGATGCGGCTTTTGTATTCGCGCGAACAGATATTCAGGTCGCCCATCAGTTTGGTGAGCGTTTCGGAATAGTCCTCTTTCTCTTCAACCGTCGGAGCCGGAATGCTCGGCTTTTTCCAGACGCCGGGCATCACCAGAGTCGGGCAGCCGGTTTCGTAGAGGAAATCCATGTCGAGGCTGGCAATGACTTTTCCATCCTGTTTGACGGTGAAATAGCCGGAATCGTTGTATTTGCCCATAAAGGACACTTCAACATCGCGTTTTTTAGCGAGCGCTTCAAATGCCTCGCGGCATTCGGGCTGTACGGCGAGCGTCATGCGTTCCTGCGCTTCGGACACGAGAACTTCCCACGGCTGCAGGCCTTCGTATTTAAGCGGCGCGCCGGCGAGGTCGCATTCGCATCCGCCGGAGTATTTACCCATTTCACCGAATGAGCAGGAAATGCCGCCGGCACCGTTATCGGTGATGCAGCGGAACAGTCCGAGATCGCGCGCCTCGAGCAGGAACTCGTAGAGTTTGCGCTGCGTCAGCGGGTCCCCGATCTGCACCGCCTGCGCGGGCGATTCGGTACGCAGCTCTTCGGAGGAGAAGGTTGCGCCGTGAATTCCGTCCTTACCGATACGACCGCCGCACATGACAGTCCAGTCGCCGACTTCAATCTCTTTGCGCTCGGACGGACGTCCGGTCACGTTCACCGGAAGCGTGCCCATGGTCCCGCAATAAACGAGCGGCTTGCCGAGATAGCGTTCATCGAAGCACTCGAAGCCGCGGCTGTACGGAATCCCGGACTGGTTGCCGCCATCGATCACCCCTTCGTGAACGCCGTCGCGAATGCGGCGCGGATGCATCAGGCCTTCCGGCACTTTTTTATCGTAGAACGGCGAACCGAGGCAGTAGCCCCAGACGTTGGAAACCAGAGCCGCGCCCATACCGGTACCGAGCGGGTCGCGGTTTACGCCGACAATTCCGGTCATCGATCCGCCGTACGGATCGAGTGCGGACGGAGAGTTGTGGGTTTCCACTTTATAGACCAGATGAAGGTCTTCGTTGAATTTCACCACGCCGGCGTTGTCCGTGAACACCGAAACCAGCCAGTCAATCGACTCCTCCACTTTCTTGGTGGATGCTTTAACATAGGTTTTATAGAGGGAATTAATCACTTCCTCTTCACCGGTCTCTTCATCCTTATAGTTGACCGTTCCGGCAAAAATTTTGTGCGAGCAGTGTTCCGACCAGGTCTGGGCGATGCATTCGAGCTCTACATCCGTCGGCCATTCCGGCAGGTCGAGTTCTGCACGGTGCGCTTTCACGTCGTCGCGCAGGTAGTGGTTGCGGATCGTGCGCATTTCTTCGAGGGACAGCGACAGAATCCCGTCAGAGGAAATCTTCATCAGCGCCGCATCGTCATCGGGCAGCTCAATCACATTGACCTTGATTTCAGGGTGATCATCAAAAACCGGCGCAGTCAGGTCCGGCTCAGAAGCCAGCCACTCCTCTTTGGAAAAGACCTGTATAGTCTGAATCAGCGTATTGGCCAGCAGGTCTTTGCCGAGATGCTCCACATCTTCGCGGGACAGGCTGCCGGAGAGGAAATACTGAATCGAAGTGTACACCTGTTCTTCCCATTTGAGATCGCGACCGACAATATCGCGCAGCGCACCGCGGGCTGTACGACCCACGTTATCGGTTACGCCCGGCTTAAACCCGACTTCGAGCATCCAGTCAAACGATTCCGGGGCCGGAAGGCGGCGGATGGCAGATTCGGCGACGACCGGGTCGGCAAAAGCGGTCTGCACTTCGGCGGCCTTGGCCTCGTCAATATTGGCGACCACCTTGTAGACGTCGCGCGTCCGGCACACATCAATCGTCATTCCGAGCGCACCCTGCGCCTGCCCGATCACTCCGCGCCCGCGCGCATCCGGAACGCCCTGTTTCAACCCGATTTCAATTCTGTAAAGCATTGGAAAATCCCCTTTTTGATCACGAATCGCCCGAATCTACACGAATGGGTGAAGATGCCAAAGCCGATTTTCCAATGGTTGGAACATTTGGGCCGAAAATCACATCAACAGATAGAAATCCCGGCAGAGTTCAATGAATTCCGGACTGTACTGTCCATCCGCTTGGCGAACTGTGATTTCTGAACGCCGGACGGACTCTGACGGGGTCCGCTGAAAACACAGCAGTTGACGATTAGCCGGACGGTCCGGCTTCGGGAGCACATCGCAGCAGTCCGACAAAACCCATCCGGTTTCCGGAGCCGCCTCGATGAGTCGCTGCGCGGCGTCAGACGGAAGGATCAGCGCCAGCCGCGACCCGCGGTGGCTCAACCGCGCAGCATCCCGCAACAGCTGACCGTGCGACAACTCGCCGCAATGCCGGGCCGTCTGCCGCTCCGGCGTTTTCAATGTCTGCCCAGGATTGAAATACGGCGGATTGCTGACCAGCAGATCGTAAGGTCCGCCTTGGAAATCCTGCAGCGAACTGTGCATGCAACGGATTTTTTCCGCCCACGGACTGGCGGCCGCATTTTCTTCGGCCTGCGCCACTGCACCTGCATCCATATCAATTGCATCGATTTGGTACGCGCCCCGCTGCGCCAGCATCAGACTCAGAATCCCGCAGCCGGTTCCAATATCCAGCAGGCTGGACGCATCGACCACCGGCGCCCACGCCCCCAGCAGCACCGCATCCGTCCCCACCTTCATCGCACAGCGATCATCAAAGACATGAAACCGCTTAAACGTGAACCCGCTTCGTTGATTTTCCATATAATTCTTTTTTCTGATACGAATTTTTCAGACAGGATAACAGGACCAACAAGACCGCAACAACCCGTCGCGTCACAAACAAGAGTCAACAACGCTATAGACACGGTATCCTCACCATGTTTATGCAACAGACGAACGGCTTGACGACAGCGGCATATTTTCGGACGATCTGCGCTTTTGAAACCAACTGAAAGATGCGTCTCCACTATGTCAGAAGAAATGCTGTTTGATCCCGTCCCGTTTGTCTCCAAAGACCTCAACATCGGCCCGCGACAGGTATCGGCTGTCGCCAAGCTCTTCGCCGAAGGCGCGACGGTTCCGTTCATCGCCCGCTACCGCAAAGAGGCGCACGGCAACCTCGACGAGGTCCAGATTCTCAACATCCAGGAAAAGCTGACCTACTACAACTCGCTCGAGTCACGCCGCCAGACGATCCTCAAAAGCATCGATGAACAGGGCAAGCTGACCGACGACCTGCGCCTGAAAATCGAAAAAACGATTTCCAAGACCGAACTTGAAGACCTATACCTGCCCTACAAGCCGAAACGCCGCACGCGCGCAACGATCGCCAAAGAAAAAGGCCTCGAGCCGCTGGCCGAGCTGATTCTTTTCCAAACATTGGAAAGTGATCCGGAAACCGAGGCGGCCAAATACATCAACGCCGAAAAAGAGGTCGAAGACACCAAAGCCGCATTGGCCGGCGCGCGCGACATCGTCGCCGAGCAGGTCGCCGAAAAGGCCGAAGTGCGTTCGCTCATCCGCGAGGCCTATTTCAAAAGCGGCGTGATCGCCTCCAAACCGCTCAAAATGGATGCCAATCCGGAAACGTCCAAATACAAAGACTACTTTGATTTCAGCCAGCCGGTCGCCGACATTCCGTCGCACCGCTACCTCGCCATCCGCCGCGGCGAAGCCGAAGGCGAACTGATCCGCAGACTCGAAGTCGACGCCGACCCGCAGATCGAGCAGATCAAAGAGCTGTGCTGCCTCAACCCGGCCTCTCCATTTTCCGGCGAACTCGAAACCGCCATTCTCGACGCCTACAAACGCCTGCTGACCATCAGCGTCGAAATCGACGTATCGGTTGAAATGAAAATGAAGGCCGACCGCGCCGCCGTCGAGATCTTTGCCAAAAACCTGCGTAATCTGCTGATGGCCGCGCCATACGGCGAGAAGCCGGTCATCGGCATCGACCCCGGCCTGCGCACCGGCTGCAAATGCGTCGCGCTCGACGCCACCGGCAAATACCTCGACACCATCACCATCTACCCCGGCCAGAGCGCCCAGAAAACACAGCAGGCGGAAATCGACCTCGCCAGGTTCATTGAAAAGTTCGACCCGCAGGCGATCGCCGTCGGCAACGGAACCGCCGGGCGCGAAACCGAGGCCTTCACCAAAAAGGTGCTCAGCCTGATGCAGAAAAAGATCAGCGTGGTTTCGGTCAGCGAAAGCGGCGCATCGGTCTACAGCGCCTCCGCCATCGCCCGCGAAGAATTCCCGGATCTCGACCTGACGATCCGCGGCGCAATCTCGATTGCCCGCCGCCTGCAGGATCCGCTGGCCGAGCTGGTGAAGGTCGATCCGAAATCCATCGGCGTCGGACAGTATCAGCACGATGTCTACCAGCAGCTTCTCAAAGACAAGCTTGATGAAGTCGTCGTCAGCTGCGTGAACCACGTCGGCGTGGAACTCAATACCGCCAGCGCGCCCCTGCTCTCGCGCGTCGCCGGCATCGGCGAAAGCCTCGCCAAAAAGATTGTCGACTACCGCAACGAGCACGGCGCATTCAAAAGCCGCCAGGAACTGATGGATGTCGCCGGTCTCGGCCCGCGTGCGTTCGAACAGGCCGCCGGCTTCCTGCGCATTCACGGCGGCACCAATCCGCTCGACGCCTCCGCCGTCCACCCCGAGCGCTACGAACTGGTCAAACAGATCGCCGCCGACCTCGGCGAACCGCTCGAAAAAATGGTCGGCAGTGTCGACATCGTCAGCAAGGTGAAGATTGAAAAATACAAAACCGAAGAGGTTGGCGAACTGACGCTCAAAGACATTATCGACGAGCTCAAAAAGCCGGGCCGCGACCCGCGTGAGCAGTTTGAGGAAGTCGGCTTCCGCGAAGATGTCATGACCATGAACGATCTCAAAGAGAGCATGGAACTCAAAGGCATCGTCACCAACGTCACCGCTTTCGGTGCCTTCATCGACATCGGAGTGCATCAGGACGGACTGGTTCACATTTCGCAGCTCGCCGACCGCTTTATCAGTGACCCGGCCGAAGTGGTCAAGACCGGCGACCGCATTACCGTTAAGGTTCTGGAGGTCGACATGGAGCGCAAACGAATTTCGCTCACTGCCCGCAAGAATCCGGAACAGGCTCCGCGCCGCGGCGGCGGAGGCCGCCCGCAGAAAAACCGGGGACCACGTCCGCAACAGAATCGCGACGGACGCCGTCAGCCGCCGCGCGGATTCAGCAACAACCCGTTTGCTGATCTTTAAAGTAAAATGAGCCTTCACAGGCGTTACAGCCTATGCGCTCGTTGATGAGCAAGCGGGACGCTTGCTCTACTTTAGAGCTGCCGCCAGGCAAGTTCTTCGTAGACTTCGTTATAGTAGAGCGCGTTTTCGACGGGGGTGTTGGCAGGGATGTGGTTGCCGACGGCCATGATGAAGCCGGGGCATTTCCTGCCGATGTCCACGCAGCGCTGCACTTCGGCGCGAATTTCGTCTTTGGTTCCGCTGAGCAGAACGCGGGTGTCGGCGTTGCCGATGAAGGCATGGGTTTTTCCGTACTTTTCGGCGATGTACGCCATGTCGGTCATCGGTTCCATCACAAAGCCGGTTATGCCCACATCAGCGATATCATCGATGAACATGGAATAATCGCCATCAGAGGTATACATCAGCTTCTTGCCGGATTCATGAATGGGGGCGAACAGCTTTTTGTAGTTAGGAAAAATAAATTCGCGATACCAGTCGGGCGACGTGAAAGGCCCGGAGGTCCAGACGATGTCGTCGTGGATCATGACGCAGGGGGCGTCGCAGTCGGCCAGTGCGTTGAAGTATTGCTGAATCCATGAGGCGTAGCGGTTGGCGACTTCACCGAATTCTTCAGGGTCGGCCATGGCCATGAGCATCATGTCCCAGCCGAATATTTCTATGAGGCCGGACATGAGTGAGATATAGATGCCGGTTACGTTGACCGAATTCGGGTATTTTTTGCATTGAAGCGCATAGTGGTCGTTATAGCCCTGTACCAGTTCGGTATGGCTGCGCTCGCCGTAGGCGGCCCAAGGGTCAAAAGCAAGCACCTCTTCCGGAGTACTGAACGGACACGACACCGTCTCACGCAGATCGACTCCGCCAGCGGCATACTCTGCATGGCCCATATCGGTGCGGCAGGCGTCGAGCTCTTTGGCGACGGTCAGGCAGGTCCAGAAAAAGCCGTAATCCCACTTTTTGACGAACGCGCTGCTTCCGGCCTGCTGATCTTCCGGCGTGGATGTGGGCAACAGGTTCGAGCCGGTGACGGTGTTGACCAGATCCCAGTGCATGTGGGCGGAGTATTCACAGCGCGGCACCTTGGGCGGCATTTCAAGGTTGATGGCGGCCCATCCGTTTTCATAGCTCATGGTTCTTTTCTTCCTAATAGACATTAAATATTAAATCGCTCTCAAAGTTCTGATCTCCGGCAACGGTCAGGTATTCCAGCTTTTCAATTAAATGCTTCGGAACCTGTGCTGTCTTGAAGACCGGGAGAATAGGGCCATTGTCGCGATTTTTCGGATAATATGTTCCTGCCTCCTGAACACACAATGTTGCCTGGGAGTCGTATCCGTTAAAGTCTCCAAATACAATATCGATTTCCACCGGGACATCAGGCTCCAGCTCAAACCAGTCTCCGACAATTGTTGCTGAGCGTCCCTGATAATATTCGTAGCTTTCATCTGCAGAAGATCGCCAGTCCGTGATCTTGTCCCGCAGAGCCCGCCAGCCGAAAAAACCGACTTCAACCTTGTTGATTCGTACGGCCAGTACGGCCAGCCCCCGCCCCCATAAACGATATTTCCCGCCGGATTGTGATTTGATTTTACCTGTGTAATGAACCAGCCACTGTTCAGTGTTCAGGTTGTCGGGGATGCCGAAGCTTCTGGGGATTTGTTCAAATGGAACTGTCGGCAGGTAGACAAAGGTTGTGTACAGGTTTTGCGGCCATCGGTAGTAATGAGCCAATGATCGGGGATTCCATCCGGATTCAAAAAAATTATGAAGGATGCGCTCATACGAATCATCGGTTTGTTTGCCTCTGCGATCCAGGGACAGGGAATAAAAGGTCCCTTCCCAGTCGTTGCCGACGGCCATGGATCTCTTTGAGCCAAGAAGGGTCAGGGCGGCTGGGTCGGGCATCAGTTCAAAACCGTCGAAGCCTTTGCCGAGGCCTTCTGTCATTCCGGTGGTTTCCGGGAGCTGGATTCCCGTCATGGATTGCACATTTTTCGACGAAATCCGCTGTGCGGCCTGCGGACGTACCCATTTTTTCACTTTGACCTTCGGTTTTTTAAGTTCCATTTTCGGGCGTTTGACTGCGGGCGGCGGCTCAAACTTTTTCTCCTGTTTCTGGACGATTGTAAAAACAACCAGTCCGCCGGCAATTAAAAGCACTCCAAGGTGAACCAGGGCGCTGACGAACACTGCGGTCGGAGCGCCTTTAATTAATCCGTTTGTTTTATTGATCAGCTTTTTCATCCTTAAATGCTTCCTTCACTTATTCAGTACTGTTCGGTTCGACAGAACCATGCCGGTCGGGGAGGCGAGATTTTTTTGAAGCTCTCTTTAAAGTGGCAGCTGTCCGGAGATCCGTATCCCTCCTCATATAGGCTGCGCAGTTTTTCAGTCGCCCGCGACAGATCTTTTTCAATCCAGTCGGTGCCTGTTCCGTTTTCTTCACAGGCAATCATGCGGCCCTGCGAATCGAAAACAGCGGCAATATATCCCACGTACTCTTTTCCGCGTTTTGAGGCCGCGCGTGAAACACTGCTGTAAAAATTCTCGAATCGAACATCTTCAACCAGAATTTCACAGATGCTTTTTCTGCTGGGGGGCAGCCGGCATGCTGAGCTGCTGTGGTGCATCAGCACGAAAGAATCATTGGACTCGCAGGCCAGGTCATGTCCAATCACGAAAAGTTCAACGGACAATTCTCCCTTGTAATCAAGCTTGCCGGTTTTCTCCAATGTGATTGAGAACGTGTAAAGCGCAGTATGATAATCCGGGCTGGACCAGGCATATTTCGGCAGTTTGCGACTTACTTTGCGAACTGTTATTTCCAGTTCCGGCGGGACATGAGCGGAAAGATAGTCTTGTTCTGCTTTGGACAATGAATGAATCGGGACAGAGCGGGTTCGTCCATTTTGATCTTTGATTAGAATTCGCCCCAGCAATATTTTGGAAAATTCACCGGCGAAACGGTTTCCATCCGCATCGGTCCACATCCTCATTTCTGCAGAAACAAACCCGCATAATAACAGGTTTGTAAATATCAGTACCAACACTCTCATTGTATGGCTCTCTTATAATAAGGGGTTCCTGCTGGAGCGAGTGACTCTGGTTGCCTCTCGTGCGCTCTTGGCTCATGCCCGTGCAGCAAGCATTCCTGGCAGCATATCCAGATTGATGGCTGCCCATCCGTTTTTATAGCTCATGATTTTTCACTCCGGCGCAAATGAACAACGAAAGCGGCGCTGAGAATCAGCAAAAGTGTAGCCATGGCGGCCAATGGTTTCCATTGGTCGCCGCTCAAGGGAATCAGAATGAGCATGGCAAGCCCCAGAATACCGAGGCTGCCCGCCATCACCTGCGACGGCAGACGCGACGAGCTCGCCGGCGGCGGCGCATCGTCGACCACCGCAGCGGCGGTGGCCTCCTGCAAGCGCTGCCATTCCGGACAATGCGATGTGCCTCGGAGTTCCGCAACCAGCAGAATCAGCAGCGGCACAAGAACCCCGACAAACAGGTCGCTCTCACGCGGATGGGTTGAAACATATTCAACCATTCCCGATAGCGCCTCCGTTCCACTGAACCATCCGTCCGCAGAAAACCCGAACTTCAGCAGCACACCGGCTCCCACACCGCCGACGAGGGTTGCCCAAACCACGCCGGCTCCGATCCGGTTGGAAAAGAGCGCCCAGATGGTCGGAAGCAGGATGGCAGGACCGATCAGGCTGCCAACCAGAATAACGATATCGCGGTAGCTTCCAAGCCTTGGAAGAATCAGCGCGCCTGCCAAAATGTAGATACCGATCAGCACAGTAAAAATCCGCCCGGCCCGCAGCGTCTGGGCGTCGGTAGCATCGGGCCGCAGGCGGCGGTAGACATCATCGGTCAGCACCCCGGCAAATACATTGAGTACACTGGACAGCGAGCTGGCGGTGGCCGAAAACATGGCGGCAACCATCATGCCGATCATCCCGACCGGCAGAACACTTTTGCAGGCGAGGATATAGGCCTCCTGCGGGTCGGCATCCGGAACCATAGAGCGGTAGATCAGCGGCGGGGCCATCCAGAGAAACGGCGTGACCAGATAAAGCCAGCCAAACAAATACATGCCTTTCTTCGCATCCTTTGCAGAAGGCACACAGAGATGTCTCTGAATGAAATGCCACTCGGCACCAAGCTGGAAACAGTTCACCAGCATCCAGCCGCCCAGCACAAACCAGGAATAGCCGGGCGCGGTCGGCTTCAAAAATCCTTCGGGGACATTGGCGGTAATCTGTTCAAGCCCGCCCGCCTGCGTCACGATCATCGGCACCACCACCACCACGCACAGGCTGAGCACAATAAACTGAAGCATATCAGTCATCAGCACGGCCCAAAGCCCACCGATCATGGTATAACCAACCACAATGGCGGCAAGGATGGCACAGGTCCAGTCGATCGACAGAGCACCCGTTTCCGGATTCTGCAGAAAATGTCCGTCCGGCAGCGGCATGAGCGGACAGAGCATCACAGCCAGCGCATACAGCGACAGCCCGGACATGGCCAGATAAATGCCGCGGTAGACTGTGTAGAAATTAAACGCCTTTTTGCTGAAGCGTACATTTACAAATTCGGCGGCCGTCGACAGGTTGGTGTCATGCCACTTGCCGGCAAAAAAGCGACCAGCCAGAAAGGCGGCAATGCCGTACATCGAACAGATGACGGCCCCGACCAGTCCAAACTCATAGGTAATGCCACCCCACACGACGAAAGTGCCGGCCGAAAACATCGTCATATAGGCCGAAACGCCTGACAGCCACCACGGCGAGGAGCGACCCGCCACAAACATGTCCGAAGCGTTCTTATTCGAACGTGCAAAAATAACTCCGACGGCCAGCAGTCCGGCACAGTACAATCCAATGATGACCCAATCTATACCTGTCATAAGAACCTCTTTATTCAGCTGAATCAAACAACACAATCAGGCTTGGACGACTGACTTCCGCATCATATTCATTCCCTCTAAACTTGATCACCCGCCGGTCGGCAGTCTCGTCCTCCAACCTGATGGCTACGCAGAGAGCCGACCCCGAATCCAGTGCAGCCTGCACGGCATCAATCATCTCCGGAGAACTCTCGAAAACGAGTTTTGTTTTCTGCGACGGGTCAACAGAGGTTTTTTGCAGCCGGGCCCCCAACCTGTCGACGGAATGATTCCAGCAAGTTTCATTTTCCACAACCGAACCGTCATACAAATAAAGCCCCGCATCCACAGCTCCAGCCGGTGAAGCTTTATCGTTCATCTGATAGAGCTGCAGTTCAACACTCTGAACCACCGCGCCGGCTGGGACGGCCGATAAATCAAAATCAAGCAACGCGCGGAACATTTCGCCCGGCTTGTTGTTGCCGACAAGGAGATCCCCTTCATGTCGGCTGGTCGACACCGGATACTCACTCCAGACCGCAACTGCATTCTGCGCAACCAGCCGGGCCGGCGAAGCCACCGAAGACATGGGAACACTGTTTTTATGAACTGTTTTCGAAGCGGACTGACTGACCGGAGGCGGCAACTGCGCAACAAAGTCCTGATAGGATTTCAGCAGCACCGCGACGGTTTCGGGATGCGTCTGGGAAAGATCATTTGTTTCACCGATATCTTCCCGAAGATCAAAAAGGCGGTGGAGATCCTGATAGACATACAGCTTCCAGTTATCCCGGCGAACAGCTCCGCTGACGCCGGAATGCCAGAACAGCAAATCATGCGGAGTCCCGGCTTTTTCGTTGTTCAGGAACGGCAGAAGATTGACGCCGTCCAGCTGCGTCCCGTCGGCAACAGCGGCGCCGGCCGCGGCGCAGAAGGTTGGATAAAGGTCGAGCGTATTAACGGGTTCGTTATAGACCTGTCCGCCCTTGAGGCGGGCGGGCCAGCGGATGATATAAGGGACACGAATGCCTCCCTCCATATACTGCCCCTTATGTCCGTTGAGCGGCCCGGCACTGCCAAGCAGTTCTTTCGGCCACTCTTCGGGCCAGCCCGCGTTGTAGGCAAAAGTCGGACCGTTATCGCTGACGAACGCGACAATCGTATTGTCCGTCAGGCCATGCCTATCCAACGCGTCCAAAACCTTACCGACGTTTTCATCCATGGAAAGCAGCATGGCCCCATAATAACGCAGAGCCTCGGACGGAAGGTGAGCCACCGCAGCTCGGTGACTTTTCTTTGCCTGCAGGGGACTGTGCGGGGCATTGAAAGCCAGATACAGGAAAAAGGGTTCTTTGGCATGCCGATCAATGAACT
Source organism: Tichowtungia aerotolerans (assembly GCF_009905215.1). Taxonomy (GTDB): domain Bacteria; phylum Verrucomicrobiota; class Kiritimatiellia; order Kiritimatiellales; family Tichowtungiaceae; genus Tichowtungia; species Tichowtungia aerotolerans. The sequence continues at coordinate 573,792 of NZ_CP047593.1, forward strand.
CCACGGATTGCCGCCCCAGCCGATCCGTCAGATATTCATCGCCCGCGCGCTCCGGCCCCCAGAGAATGCGCTTGAAGTTAGACTGGGCCTTTGCTTCGTCCACGCCGCCGTAATGACCATCCGCGTCGGGAAAATAGTTGCCGCCAAAATGCATGATGGACATCGATTCCTGGAATGAGGTTTTGGGATAGCACGGAAGGTTCCACTTCCCGGCCATCCCCGTCGCGTATCCAGCGGCTTCCAACGTTTGATGGATCAGTTTTTGCGAAGAAGGAATGCGGTTGTTATCGAGCGTTTCCACCCGGCCGGGAAGAACGGCATAGGCGTCGTTGTTCCACTGGATCCCAAGACGCTGCTGATAGATTCCCGACAGCAGGCCGTAACGGCTGGGGCCGCAAACCGGGGCTGTCACATACCCATCTGTAAAACGAACGCCTTCCGCGGCAAGACGATCGATATTCGGAGTCGGAACCAGATTGGAACCGCCGTAGCAACCGGCATCGCCATAGCCCATATCATCGGCGTATATCATAATAATATTCGGTTTGACCTCGGTATAAGCAATATGCACGGCGAACAAAGGAACCAGCCAAACAGGTTTTATAATTTTCATGGAGCCTTTCTAACAAAGGAACAGCTGGACGCCTATCCCTAGGCACGTATCATATATTCACATTTACGCCACAGCATTCGTGAGGTCACGGACAGATCACCCAATTGCCGCATCCCAAAAGCAGCATTGTCCCTATCCTATTCTCCTACAAGTCGATAAAAACCCTGTTCCGGCATTCGCCCGGGCCGGGGGTCCGTAAACATCTCGCTCCTCGGATCAGAATCAGGCGTTGGTGTGCGCGGCCCATCGACCACCGCGTTGAACCCATTCGTAAGAGTGTCGGTGAACTTCAGCATATAACTCCCATCAGGATCCAGCCCGACCGCCCGGACCACAAAGTTCGCACCATCAACAAAGGCCTCAGAAACCATCAACTCGCCGTAACCGGAAGCCGGAACCGTCATGACGGCGTCAGCCCGGGCATTATTGCTCTGGCGCGTATTGCGCACAGAACCGGCGTTTCCGGAAGCAAACGGGTACGATCCCAGATAGACCCAGCCGGATTCACCCAAGGTGCCCTCCACCGTATGCACATCCTGACCACCGTTATACGATACGGTAATTTCCGCATTGGGATCGCTACCCGAATGAACCACTTTGTAATAATAAACGTCGTACACACCGGCTGCCGCAAACTGTAAATTCCACTGAGCATACGCACCGGCCTCGTCGGAATAGCGGGTACCACTGCCGCGGTATCCGCTCAGCGAACTATTTTTCCAACTCCCGAATTCGCTGTAGCCGGGATCACCGTTATCGATAACATCACCGGCCGATTCCTCATAATCGTTGTGAATCAGCTCAACTTCATCCACATAGAGCCACTGGCCGTCCGAACCCTGAGCCGTGAAACCAAGGTCGATTTCATGCGTAGTGACTTCGATATTATCGATCACAACCTGAGTCCAGTCAGGCAGCAACGGAATATCAAAAGAGCGTTCTCCACTTCCGTTCGACCCTGCGTGCATGCGACACTCCGTCATTCCGCCGGAACTCCTGACCCATGCGGAGAGTGTATAGGTGCCGTTGGGAATGTGGTCCAGCCGCATACAGGAGGTCATCGGCGGCGCACCGGACTTGCCGAAATGGCGCAAATACGCCAGACCCGCAAAGGCATTCCCGTCATTGTAAAGCACATCGCTCTGGTCAGAATAAAGGTTGTCGTAGATGCCGTCATACGCAATCCATCCGACCACGGCCGAGCTGCTGGATCCCTGGCTCTCAAAGCCTGAATTACCGACAGAATTCCCGGACGACGGTTTGGTGTAATAACGGAAGTAGTCCACCCGCATGGCCGCATTCGCGTCGGGATATCCGTCACCTCCCCACCACTCGCTGTTATTGGCAAGACCGGTCAACCAAATCTCCTGAGGGGCAACACGATCATCATGGGCATCATAGGAAAAGCGATGACGCTCTATTCCGTCCACATAATAAACAATCGTTCCGGGCCGCCACTCAAACCCGATAGTGATCCACTCATCCGTATCCATATAGGAAGCACTGAAACTCTTATGCGCGTCTTCAGGCGTACTCGACTCCGGCATGTGCCAGTGAAAGTTGCAGCCGCCCTTGTTATAATTTGAATCCAGCTCGATGGCATCGATTTCGAGCGCCGAGTTTTTCCAAGGCACGCGGTCCGCAAACGCATCCTCGTTATACAGATAGTCGTCTGAATAGCTGGTGTATCGTGCAAGGCCGTGATTCCAGAAAGACTGATGAAACCCGACCTCTTCGTCGTAGAATTTGATCCGGGCTTCATAGTAGCCGTACCCGAATGTCGTGGTTGAAATCACCCCACCGCCGACAGGGTCGGGTTGTCCGTCTCCGTCCACATCCTCGCGAGTGTAAGCGATTTTCAACATGCCGATTTCGTTCTCTGTGACAACCGACACATTTTTCTTTTTACCGTATCCGCCCAGACGCGGTTCATCGTGAGCTCGGAAATACCAGTCATTCGTGTTCAAAACACCGTCATTAAATTCATCCCGATACACCAGCAGATAACCCGTCTTGGGGTGCATGCCCTCGCTCGGTTCCACCGACAAGGCAGGGACTGACCAGAAGCTCAGCGCAGCAGTACAAAGAAGTATTTCGACTTGTCTCCTTAAGCGATACACATCGATTCCTTCTGTTAAATCTTTATTATTCCTGCCCCTGAAGATCTGCACGCAAAGTTGCAATTTTTGCATTCCACTTGAAACCCGGGGTTTCCAGGATGAATGTAAAGGTGTTATCACCAGATTTCAGAACACCGACCGGGAGTTCAAAGTGAACCGGTGCGAATAGATCAACGATCCCCTCCGTGTAGCCAAGGTCGACGGAGTTCGTATATCCATTCACCCCAACCGTAAGGACCGTGCCCGCCACAAAGCCTTTCGGTGCAGAGATGGAGGGAACCAGAACGGCATCCCCGGCAGCGTCCGGAATGGAGATCGTCAGCTCGGCATCCTGCTGATAAATATCCACCAGTGTCTGGTTTGAATAAAAACGTTCGCTGACCATTTTCTTCGACGGCTTTTCTGTCACCAGCGGGAACTGAACAATCGCAACTTCCTCGGCGGCCAGCGTCAGAGCCGACGGATCGACTTTTTCCAATGCCTGGAAATCCATGCGCCATCGTCCATTCGTTTTTTGCGTGTATTCCTGCGGCACCGCCCCTTCCCAGCGCATGCGGGCGATGCGCGCCTCAGGAATTCCGGCATCCAGATTCAGATCGAGCGAACGCGGCAGGGCGTTGTGCAGCAAAATCTGCAGCTCATCGCCCTTGCGAACGGCGATGGCATAAAGCCCCTGCCGCTCGGCTTCGGTCAACTGCTGCCACTCACAGACCACCCGTTCACCATCCAAGCCTTGGAAAAATTTGTAGAAACCAAGCAGCGGAGTCGCAATGACCGACGGATCTGCCGGGTCCTCGGGACGGGTATACAGGGCCTGTCCGCGTTGACGGGCATAGCCAGCGTCGCCCCACGGCAGAATAAACGGAACGGTCAGCTGCACCTCCGGCCGATCCATAAAGTTCATCCACATGCGGGTCACCGTTGTGCCGTAAAGGTAATAGAGATAATCGCCGGCCCTCGGCCCCTTCTGCGGGGTGATCCCCTGCCTTCCGAACTCGGATATGATAACCGGCAGCGACGGAGCGCTCCATGTCGCCTGATGATGCGCATAGACCAGATCGAGGTAAGCCTCCGCCTTGCCGAAATCCCAAATGTAGGGGTTTCCGTTTTTCAGGCCCTCATAAAGGTTGGGCGTTGGAAGCTTTTTTTTCTGATCAAACGAAGGAGACTCCTTGGAATAGGCCCAGTATTCCTTGCTGTAGAGATGGAAGTCATAAGCCCCGAGCACATCGCCTGCGGTTTCAATGTATTTGCGCTCCCACCCCGAATGGGTCCAGCGTTTCCAGTCGCCCTTTGGGTGTCCCCACGCCGTGCAGGGGCCCGCAATTTTACTTCGGGATATTTGCCTTTGAGTGCCAATGCCATTTTGCGTCCGAAGTTGGCGTGATCCTGAACCGGCGACGGCGTATTTTTCCAGCACCCATCCGGCTCATTGATCGGTGAAAACCAGGATGGCAGGGGGCCGCCGCCCTGGCGGATGACATCCAGCCAGCGATCAATCAGTTCAATGCAGAAATCAAAGTCGTCCGGATGAACCCCTTTGCGGTGGCTGGTTTTCATCGTTGAATCCACCTCGCCCAAAGCCGTTTCGTCCGAAGTTTTCGCAGGCTCCGGATAGTTGCCGCCGGCCATGGGTGTGGAGCACCCGGATAACGCTTGGCGGCCTTGCGGTAGAACGCCGCATATTTCTTAAACTGATCCTTGAGCTCCGGGCTCCAGCCCGCCCGCAGGGAATCGCCGCCATTATAGGCGAGATAAGGCCCTGTGCCGCGGCCCGGAGCAATGCGCAGCGCATTCAGCTCGGCGGCCTGCTCATCGCTGTACATGCCGGGAATGTGATAGGTTCGGAAATAGCGATCCCGGCTGATATCAGAAACCGCATGCGGACCCGCGCGCAGTTCGAGCGCAACATCCGGATACACACGAAGCGTTTCCGCCTGAACCTGAAAAACGGATGGAAAGATTAACCCAACCAATATTTTTTTCATCATTACACCCTTATTTACAAATTGGATTTTTCGGCGGCCTTCCGATAGTAGTCCGTGTTCTGCGAAAGCGGCTGGGGCGGCACCCGACCGTATTCCGGATCAAACAGGGGAATCCCCATGCCCTGCGGGGTCTGCCATCCTTCGAACGGTTTGTGCGTCACGTATGCATAGTACGGGGTGACCGCTTTTTCCCCATCGAGAAAAACGGGAGCCAGTGTGGTAATGCCTTTCGTGAGCTTTACCCTAAACGTGACTTCGTGAGCCCCGGCCGGAATGTCTTTCGACAGATCCAAACCGGCGACGCACAGCTGCGCCGTTTTAAAATCAAATCCCTTGTAGCCGTTCGGATCGTTAATGGCTTTATCGGCTTCAACCGGCCAGCGGCGCAGGGAGATTTCATACTCGCCGTCCTGCTCAACCAGAACAACCCACTTGGCTTCACGGGCCGCACCGCCGAGCATCACCAGCGATTGACTCCACGCAACTTTATCCGCCAGCCAATCATGCGAACAAAGCGTTACAACCGGAGCCTTGTCGGAACCGATGATAATATAGCTGTTTAGATCATGCTCCTGGGAAACATCCGCCCAGAAGGTTTCATAATCTCCGCGGAGTCTCTGGAAGACTTCAGGATACCGACCATGAACGTCGGTCTGCTGCCCCGTATCGCTGTTCATATCATACAGCTTTTTGCCGTCAATCAGCCGCCAGCGATCCGTCATCACCGCGCACTGTCTCCATTTGACAGGATTGATGACCCGCTGTGATTCGACCACCAGCAAACGCTCCGGCCAGTCGGCCGTGTTGCCGTAGAGCAGATTGCGCAGGCTTTTGCCGTCGAACTGAATCTTTGGAGTGTTGAGGCCGCACAGGTCGATCAATGTTGGTAGAATATCCATATGCGCGGTCAACGGCTCGACCACATGGCCAGCCTGCAGCCTGCCGCCGGGCCAGCGGATCATGAACGGCACGCGGTGTCCACCGTCATATTGCGAACCTTTCTTCCCCTTCATTCCGGCGTTGAATCCGCCGGCCGCCGACCCGTTGTCGGTGGTGAAGACCAGAATGGTATTGTCCTCAATGCCCTCCTCTTTCAGCAACTGGATAAGCTTCGCCATGTTGTCGTCAATATTTTCAATCATGCCGAAAAATTCGGGGACGGGAATGTCCGGGTTGCCTTCATACTTTTCTGAATATTCTTTGGGACAGTAATAGGGGCCGTGCGGTGCATTCGGAGCGATGTAGGCAAAGAACGGCTTGTGGTTCTGCACCTGATCACGGATAAAATTCATGCCTTCTCTAAACCACACATCCGTACAAAAGCCTTCAAAACGAACCGGCTTGCCGTTTTTGAAATAGGTGTCGTCGAAATAATCGTTTCCCCAGTAATCGGGAGCTTGTCCGATTCCACCGGCGCTAAAACAGACTACATGCTGAAAGCCGCGGTCCTGCGGACGAAAGGGATAGCAGTCGCCCAAATGCCACTTGCCGAACAGACCGGTGGCGTATCCATTCTGTCCGAAGATGTCGGCCATTGTAATTTCTCGGCGGCGAAGCATGTTGCGTCCCTGGATGGTGTGCCATACGCCGACGCGGTCGGAATGCCGTCCGGTCAGCAGTGCCGCACGGGTCGGTGCGCAGGTGGGGTCGACATGATAGTTGTTCAGCCGAACCGACTGCCGGCTCAGCCGGTCGATGTTCGGAGTGTTGATTGCTTCATTACCATTGCAGGCAAGATCGCCGAACCCCTGGTCATCTGTAATGACAAATACCACGTTAGGAGGTCCTGCCTGTGTTTGAAAAGCAAGAGCCAGAGCCGATATCGGGAAAATATATTTTATCTGTTTCATCATATTGTTCATCACGTTGGTTAATCCTCTTTCTGATGCGTCAGGTGATATTCCAACCGTTCACTTTCCAGTTGAAGAACCACCGGCTGAACGGACGCGTCTCCGCGCGCTTTTTTGACCAGCTGTTGGCAGACAGTCCGCATGGTATTCAGTCGATCCGTGCAGGTCGGGTCATTGGCCAGATTGTTGGTTTCAGACGGATCCAGCTTTAAGTGGTACAACTCTTCATAGACGGGTGGCTCCCCGTTTATAGAGGCGTCCAGCCATTGCCGGTAAGTTTCCGCCTGCCGATTGGAGGTAAGATAGCGTGTCAGCCCTTTCAGGGTCGGGTTATACAGGGATCGGTCGTTGAAAAAATAGCGGATGTATTTCCAGCCCTCTCCGCGCACGCTTTCGATGCGCGGAAGGCCAAACTGAGTGCTCCACAGATTTTCAGAGAATGCATACGTGCGCCACGGAACATCCTTGCCATTCACCAGCGGCTTCAGCGACGCCCCGCTCATGTTGGCGGGGATGTCGGCGCCGGCATAATCGAGCAGCGTGGCTGCAATATCGACTGTCTGCACCTGCTCACTGCGCCGCTGACCTTTGGCTGCTGATGCCGGATCATAGATGATCATCGGAACTTTCAGGCATGTATCATAGTTCATCGACTTGCCGCCCAGTCCGAATTCTCCGCGAAGGATGCCGTGGTCAGATGTCAGAATGATCACCGTGTTCTCAGCCAGCCCGAGTTTCTGGAGCTGTTTGCGCAGGCGCCCCACCAGTTGGTCGATTCCGGTAATTGCCTGATAGCGCCGGATAATCCGCTCCGTCATTGTTTCGGGAGTATCAACATAGTCATAACTGTTCTGACGGTGCTGTGCATAGAGAACATCCGCGGGCAGCTTCGGGGTTTGGATATCTGCTTTTGCCACATAGGTGGATGGCAGTCCGGCGCGAATGACCGCACGCGAGTTATGATATCCGGTTTTATACAGTTCCGGATCAGACGGGCGGTCTTCCATGCTTCCGGTTCCCGCATCGTGCGGAAGGTTAAAACAAAGCGACAGACAGAATGGACGGTCTGCCGGGCGTTTTTCCAGAAAACGCGCGGCCCGGTTGTAGAAATCCTGGTTCGGGCTTAAAAAATTGTCCACACCTTCCTGCAGAATCTCAATCTGGGTTTCTGCCTTTGCGTTATCGAACATGTGTTCATCAATGCCTTTGATTCGTGACACCCGGGCCGGGCGTTCCTTGGGGTAAAAATAAATGTGAGTATGTCCTGCATACCAGTAATCAAAACTGGAATCCATCAGGCCGGTGGCATAGCCCGCCGCTCCGACCGGTACATGGTTTTTGCCGACATATCCCACAAAATATCCGGCTTTGCGAAGCAGCATCGGGTAGGTCTGCTGCCAGGCTGCCGGAGACAGTGCCGTTCCGGAATTGAAATTGATCCCGTGGCGGCGCTCGTACATACCGGCAAAGATCGACGCCCGGCTTGGCGTGCAGATTGCGCTGGTTACTGTGGCTTCAGTGAACAATGTTCCTTCAGTAGCCAGCTGATCGATATTCGGGGTCTGAACCACTGGATTGCCGGTGCAGCCGAGCGTGTCATAGCGCTGGTCATCAGTCAGGATAAAGATCAGGTTCGGTTGTGTCGCCACCGCTGCAACGGCTTCGTATGCGCCGAAAATTCCAGCCGTCAGCAGTGCAAAGGTATAGCCGCGCAATGTTCGCGTGCCCAAAGTATAAACACTTATTTTCATGGTGCGTTTCTACCAAAGAAAAAGACCGGTATCTATCCGGCTGAACGCAAATTATATTCATTTTTGCGCCATAAGCAGAGACTGGAATGTCGGAATAATGGATTGCCGGATGGCTGAAACCGCAAATGAATACGAATTTATCAGCCTGAAAGGGACGGTGCGGATCAGTTTTTCTGCCACGAAAGAGCGCAGGGATCGCAAAGAAAACTTCATCTAAAGATTGCACAGACAAACGCAGATCTTCCGAACCTTGGAAAAAAGATCTGTGCCGCAACGCAGTTGCTTCCAAGGGTTGGAAGAAGCATCGTTCGTTTTTCCAACCATCGGAAAAACAGCATCCGTTTCTATCAGGCTTTACCTTTCATCCATCAACTTCTATGGAGGACAAACACTGGACTTCCTTCCTAGGTTCTTTGGCGCAAACAACAGACATTCTTCGTCTTGCCCACGTATGCCGGCGTTGCTTCTCAGGAATGAACTCGGGACGCACTTCACGATAAATCTCAGCAAACCAAACGGCCACAGAATCTTCTTTCATCAACAAATCATCTAGTCGGTCGGAATCTATCTGAAGATGCTCCACTGTTTCTGAAACGCCCAAATCCAATCGCTCAAACGTCGCGACAACCAAACCATCCTTATCCGCAAATTCTCTATAATCTTTCGCCCCATCCCCTCGAACAATGCCCAGTGATTTAGAGTAGAATGGTGACGGGAAATACAACATCGTTTCACCTCCATCGTGCAACCAATGTGTTTTCGCTGATAAATACCTCAACTCCACCGAGAACAGGTCTCCTTTGCTATCAAGCGAATCATAAGATTCATCACAGTCGTCTATAGTTTTCACAAATGGTGCCCAACAAACTACCGACGGAGAATGATAACAGGCTCCATCAATCCCTGCGCAACGCACATCGCCGACATCACAACGCGGAACTATTGCTCCAGCTAACGCATCACGTTTAAAAATTTCGAACTGAGAACGGGGAACCAAAAGACATGTAATTCGCGACATCTGACTAGCTGCAGAATGCGCTTCAACTCCATGAATCCAGGAGCAAATACTTAGCTGCCTACCCGCAGAAATGACCTTTTCAACCTTTGGCCATTCCGCATTATTTACCCAATCCGTTGATCGTTGGAGTTGGTTATCGCCCTGCGCATGGTATTCCTGCCAGAAATGATCAGGAAATCTCGATTCTTTGCCGCTGTCAGGCCCATATTCCACCCCGCGCCTGCCATCAAAGGGATCTGGCATTTCTTCTCCAACATCAGAAAAACACATTACCGGTTCGAATTCCGCATTACAGAAATCCTTTATTGGCAACCTGTCAGCAAAATCACCAGCAACCTCATTTATCGCTAACCATATATATTTCTCTGCAAATGAAGCAATGGGACTGCGAGCACCATGGGTTGCTGGATAATGCTCACGAGAAATCGATACATCCGCCCCGAGGATTTCTCCCTCTTCACCACCATTAGGTTTTCCATAAAACACATCGGCATCCCACCCCTGCGAATAGACAAAATCCAAGATCAAGCCATCCCTTAGCTGCTCGGGAGTCAGCACATCCAACCCATATATCTTCTTATAATTATCCATCAAAGATTCAGCCTCTGGCGAATACTCCGTTTCGTATTTCATGTGTACGGCTTTGACAACATCTAGATCTAGTTCATTTTCTACATCTTGGTTTTCACTCGGAATCTCTTCATCAAGTATTTTATTAGATATCGGACGATAATCCCTCGAAGAGGCATTCCAAATGGATTCACGTTTTCTTCGAGCAGCCTCCATTTGAGCCCATAACACCTCTACCTTTTCATACGCTTTTTCTTCGAGATCAATACGCCTTTCGACGACGGCCTTGGCAACTTCACTCTTGGGATACCTCACCTCATCCTCAGAACAAAAATTATTTTTGCGAATTTGTTCAAAAAAAAGCCTTGAGGCTTGCTTGACCACATACCGCTCAAGGTCTCCACTTATTGGATTTTCAGACCACCCTTCTGGTTTTTTCATGTATGCCAATAATTGTGACCCGGCCTGATAGGGCGGCCGAGCTCTTCCAACCTGACTTTCTGAAATCAAATCATATGCATAGGCTCTTTCAACGACAATGCGTGCGGCATGTCGGCAAACTGAATTCCTTGTCGAGCAAGTCGGGGATTCCGAGAAGAACATCCGAGAACACTGAGCCGACAATGCATGTAGCCCATCTCTATCTTCCGTACAACAGGCGGCTCCAACAGCAGCCGTTAAAATACTTTCAAGAATCTGATAATCATTACATGACTCCAGCTCCGACAGAAGAATCGCCATCTCTTTAGGATTCAAGCTGCCCCAAATAGCCAGTTGGGTTCTAGCGGCCCGAACACGCTTGGCAACAACAGAGGAACAACTCCACGCCAAAAGAAGAGGCATATCCCCCCAGAAAATGAACTCAATGTTGTTATAGGAGGCATCAAACTCTTCCCATCGATCCACCTGGGATTTCCCTTTGTTTCCTGCTCCTCTGGATGCTTGTAGCTCAAGAGGCATACATACAATGTATCGAGTCAAGGTTGGATGGCGTTGCGTTGCACTTTTGATCGACTTATGAAGTTGCTTAACCTGCTTATCATCAAATTTTTCACGAAACCACTTTGCCTGAAGGCCAATAACAGATCCGTCCTTATGACGCGCAAAAGCTTCCACCCCGCCATCGCCACCTTTTCCGTCAGTATAAATGATTCGCTCTATATCCTCACCATAAGTGTAGCTACACCATTTAGAGAACAAATGTCGCCCAAGTGCCTCAAATGCCTTAGTACAATCTTCGTGTCGTGTTTTAAAATCTGCCCATTCCATAAAATATCTACCTGATAATCGTCACCACTAAACTAAATTCTAATCCACCCGTACATTCAGTCCGTACCTCATCACGCACAGCTGATACCCATTACTCTCACTCCCTGACAATATGCGGGTGATGGTATAAGGTTTTTCTGGATGCTGAAAGAACAAGACCTGAAAGATTTTACAGGAATGTTCCCTGCGCGCAAAGCGATAGAAAAAGGTGCTGTCCGGCTGTTGGACTACCTGCAAGACGGCTTCCCCGGGACGGACTGCCCGCCCGTCCCGTCAAAAACGGCCCTGCACCGATCCGCGTCTTTTTGCGCTACTATCTGTCATCTTTTTGTTTTCTTGGCACGTTTTGTCTCTCGCCTGTTCGCTGTGCTCACTCAAGCCGCAAAGTCGCCAAGTTTGCTAAATGGATTCTTCGCGATCTTTGCGCCTCGGCGCCTGCGAGAAATCTCTTTTAGTTGAGGTTAGAAAATATGTTCCAAGGTTTGGAAGAAGGCTGAGCCTTCACCCCATCGAGTTTTCAAGGGTTGGAAAATCCGTCTGGCGCATATGTGCCCATTCCCTGCGCATTAAGACGTAGCCTGAATAATCGGCACCTGTTTTAATGACTCAAATACAAAAAGAACAGTCCAGCTCGACAAGCGTTACTGCTAAACTGAGCATGCCGCGAGAGGAAATTATGAATAGAAAAACCAAACTCTGCACATTCACTCTGAGCCTGTGGGCCGTCATCTGTTTCGCAATAACAGCTGAAGTCATTGAGGCCGCCTCATCGACTGTTCCTAATGGGGTACGCATGCTGACGGCGAAGGTGGATCCGTTGACTGAAGTTAGTATTCAGGTTGGCCCTCATCAGCGCAGTGTTCTGGAACGCGAAAGATATTTTGTTGTTTACCATCCTCCGGGCCATTACAGCGATGAACGGGCGGCAGAATTAAAGAGTATTAATGTGCTGCCCGCTCGCGGGACCGGCCCGTACTATCCGACGTTTGGGCTGCCTGAGCATCATGATGAAGGCGCGGACGAAAAGAGTGTCAATCAAAGCTGGGTCAAACGGTATCTCAGGGCAAAGGAGCGGTACGGAAAGACACCTCATGCCTTGGCTGGCGGCATGCTCGGCCCTGAAATCAATGCTTCCCAGCACAAATCCTCCGCAAAAAAAAGCGGTACGGAAGCAACGATGCAGGTGAAATACTCCAAAGCGATTCGCAGCGATGCGTATGACAAGGCAGCCCAAAAGCTGCTGTCCTGGGTCAGGACACTTCGGGCGGCCGGGGCCTCAATGCCAACCTGGTATACGGCGATTAACGAGCCGGACGCATCCTGGAAGGGGACGGAGAATCCGAATGTCGATCACGCCCGCTACACGCGGCATCTTGCCAAAGTTTTTGCGGCGGCAGAGCCGGAAATCAAAATTGCAGGGCCGTGTTCGTCCTGGCCTTACCCGCAACCCAACTGGGCCCGCTGGCGTGATGACGGCACGGAGAAAGCGTTTATCGATATCGCAGGCGATGTTGTCGGCACCTACGATTTTCATTTTTACAGTAAGGGCTACTGGGCGGACGACCGGAAGCCGAAGCTCCGTCAGCCGCACCCCAGTCTGGTTCTGGGACAGTATAACGGCAATCAGAACGTGTGGGACTATGGACGGATGGAGGCCTATCTCGATCTGATTGCGGCGTACCATCAACATCGCTGGAAAACACCGCCGAAAGAAGTGATCATCAGCGAGTTCGGGCGCCAGGCAGTTATGCCGCAACTAGGCCCGTGGGAAAATGAATTCAAAGAGTGGCTGTATATGACCACCGTCAACCGGATCTGGATGGGGTTGATTGACCGGGCGGAGGTTTCTTTGGCTGTTCCATTTATTCTGGCGGAATCGGATCACAATTATGGACCGAAACGCGGACAGACAATGTATACGCGCCCGAACGCCCCTGAAGATCTTAGCCTGAAGCGGACACGTTTTTTTGACTTCTACGGCTTTTATGACCAGCTGCACGGAACCCGGGTGGCAACATCTGTTCAGGGCGCGAAGCCGAACGAGGATTGCCTCCGAACTCTTTCTTTCAGGGCCGGCCGCATGCTTTATATCTGGCTGCATAATCCGTCGGCCATTGCTGGAGAGCCTGTCGGAGTCGCTTTGGATATCTCCGGTGCGACCCGGAACGATTTTAAAAAAGCCCGCATTCGCCGGATGTTCTGGGACGGCCCGATCCCCAAACGGCACTCCGATTCAGACGTCGAGGGGACGCTAAGGATTGATCGCCAATTTGAACCCTTCGACTTAAGCTCGCCGCTTGTTTTACAGGGCGAAGAAACCGTCATTCTGGAAGTGCCCTTATCGGATCTCGCTGGACATGAGCGCGTTCAATCTGTGCGGCAGACTTTCTTTGCCGAAAATGTGATGGTTGATCTGGAGGATAAATCAACGGCTCATACAGACGTGGTTCTTCCGGCGCTTGATAGCGTCCAGAAAGTTTCAATTCACTTCGGGCTGGCCCGCGATCAGGGGTTTGATAATGACTTGCGGCTTGTCATCAACGGGCATCCCGCAGGAATACTTGACCTCTCCAGTTCGAAAGGCATTGCAGCATTCCACCGGCGCATGACTGTGGATGTTGCCCCATCAATCCTGAAGGCGGGCAGCAACCGTGTGGAGATTGTTTCAGAAATTCCGCTGCAGGGTGGAACTCCGAAATGGGTCAGCACGGCAATTGATCTGACGCACTCAAAATAGAAAAATCTTATGAAAAAATTCGATATTCCATTGATTGCCGCTGCTATTATATTGTCCGGCCTGATTCCGGCTGCTGCAACAAACCATGACGTATCATCGGCCCGGCCGAATGTGGTTTTGATTATTGGCGATGATGTTGGCTACGGTGACCTCAGCTGCTACGGCTATGACAATCTGGTTCCGACTCCAAACCTTGACCGGTTGGCCGCAGAAGGAGTGCGTTTCACGGATGCCTATGTTACCTCTCCTGTTTGCGGACCGACCCGTTATGCCCTGCTTTCGGGGGCTTATTCGCAGCGCTTCGGCGTACAGTGGAACACGGACTGTTGGTCGAAGTTGCCCGGACTGGAAGAAACCCTTGATAACCACCGCGTTCCTCCGACTCAGAAACTGCTGCATGAAACACTAACAGACGCCGGATATGCCACAGGCCTTGTCGGTCACTGGGGACTGCCGTGTTATCCCCAGACAACACACGATGAGACCAAATCCATTGTCCACTATATGGCGCATTACTGGCCGGACGAAACCGGACATTACCTCGGCGTGAATGAGCCGATAGCCATTTCCCCGAGAAAGCGGGTTATCTGGGGCCCGGAGCGCGAAGGCGATGAATATTTCACAGACCGGCTGGGCAGGCAGTCCGTTGAATTTATCGAAAAACACGCAGGCGAACCGTTTTATCTGAATCTGGCGTTTACCGCTCCGCACAGTCCAATGCAGGCCAAAAAAGTTCATCAGGATGCCGTGAAGCACCTGCCGTCTGAAGCTTTGCGCCTCTACGGAGCCATGCTTATTTCGATGGATGAAAACGTCGGGAAAGTTTTGGATGCTTTGGATAAAAACGGGCTGGCAGAGAATACGATTGTTATCTTTTTCAGCGACAACGGACCCTCGCCGGCGTTCAACGAGGATTGGCCCGAAGAGTGGTCCCGAGACGTAGTGCTGGGAACCGCCGGTCCGCTGCGCGACACCAAAGGAACGTTCTATGAGGGCGGAATTAAAATCCCGTATATCATTCGCTGGCCGGCCGGTCTGGAAAAAGGCCAGGTTTATGAAAAGACCATCAGTTCACTGGATATCTACCCAACCGTCTGCAACGCGGCCAACGCATCGGTTTCTGAAACAACCCGGCTGGATGGTGTCGATCTGATGCCGTATCTGACCGGTAAGAAAACGGATACGCCCAACAAGACGCTGTTTTGGTGGGGAGGGAGTAAAGGCGGTGCTGTCAAAGACGGGAAATGGAAGCTCTGGATCGGTCCGGGCGGCGGGGGTGAACGCAAGCTCTTCAACCTCGAAGAGGACCTTGGCGAAACCACAGACCTCTGCAAAATACATCCGGAAATTGTAGCCAGTCTGGAAGTGAAATTCTCTGATTTCTGCGCGCAAATGCCGCCGCCGCTGAATCCGAAGAAGTAGACGTCAATCGAGCCTGAATGCGGGTTGTTTTTCGGTGGCGCAAATGTGATTATTTAATGCGCATGCGTGAATAGCGACTCCCGACCGATAAGAATAGCTTATACACTGAAGCCCGGGGTTTACCAACAGGCAAGGGGCTCTTACTAACGGAACAGGAGAAATCATGAGAAAATACATTATACTATTGATCGCAACCCTGATTGCGGCATCAGGCTACACGGAATTATCCAGCTATCTTGACTCGGTAGGAAGCCCGTCTGATGGCGGTGCCGGCCCTGCGTTGTGGTATAAAATCGCCCGATCTCCCAATGACGGTTCTGCCGGAGCCTCATACACGCTGACAAGCAGCGGAACCATGACCAGCCTGATCGCCGACTACTGGGGCAATACGGACTCGGCCTTCGGTCTCATCGACAACAGCAACCCGGCAGGGGTAGCCGGATCATCCGGCCTCTTCTGCTCTGGAACAAACGGAACGGTTTCGTTTCTTGTAAAAACGCCCGACACCCTGAGCGGGTTCAAAAGCGTGTTCAATCAGGGTGTATATTCTGACAGTACACAGTTCGAACTCGGACTCAACGGCGACACCTTTCGGTTGGGCATACAGAACGGCGACACGAAGTCCAATGTCAACTTAATCACGGCTGCCACCGGCACATGGTACTATGTCTGTTTGCGCTGGGATTTGTCAGCAGGATCGGACAATCTGACCTGGTACTGCGGCGAAGCAGGGCAGTCGCTGAGTTCAGGAACCGTGACAATTACTACTGCAGGAAGCGTTAGCAACCCCATTTATTTTGGCGGTCGTAAAAACACGTCCTATTATTCACTGATCGGAGGATACTTCCAAAGTATTGCGGTTTATGAGCGCACGCTTTCGGATTCCGCTGTTCAAAACCAATTCGCAAAATTAGCCAGTTCCTCAATACTTCGTCTCGCGGCATACGAAGCAACCGTCGAAACTCCAACTGACGAAGGCGGCGGTCCAGTGCTGTATTACTCCAATGCAGGCACTGCAGATTCCAACGGTCACATGTTCAGTACAGGATCAGACAACGCAGTCATCTACAATATGGGCGATCTTACCGGAACCGGCGCTTTTGGGAATCCAGACTATGCCGTTGAAGGTCGTATAAACATGGGCATCTCCGGTTCCAGTACGTCTGAGAACCTGATAAATCATCTTGCGGGCGACAACGGGACCGTCAGCCTGCTTTTCAAAACCCCGACCACGATGAGCGGGTACCAAAGCCTGTTCAATCGCGGCATTTACGCACAATCACAAGCTCTTGAAATCGGCATCAGCGACGGGAAGCTTCGTTTTATTAACAACAGCACTAAAATTACAGATGTAGGATTGTTGACGGCAGACACATGGTATTATGTCGCCCTGAGTTTTGACCTCACCAAAACATCGGATGACCTGACCTGGTTCTATGGAGAATTCGGATCCGTAACCCTGAACTCAGGAAGCATTACAATTGACAACAGCGCCCGCCCAAGCACCACGATCTATATCGGAGGAAGAACTGGATCCGCGGGATTCGGCGGCCTGATCCAGGAAGTTGCAACCTGGGACCGCACGTTGAGCGAACAGGCCATCACAGACCAGTTTAACCAAACATTGGACGCAATTCCATATCCCGCGGTCGACGGTCCCGAAAGCCTCATTGTTAATGGCGATTTCACCCAGTCTGCAAATGAAACTGTCCCCGATCTGTCATCCTACCGGGTGACAGGCTCCAACGGAGATTAT
This sequence comes from Tichowtungia aerotolerans, assembly GCF_009905215.1. Lineage (GTDB taxonomy): Bacteria > Verrucomicrobiota > Kiritimatiellia > Kiritimatiellales > Tichowtungiaceae > Tichowtungia > Tichowtungia aerotolerans. The sequence continues at coordinate 590,886 of NZ_CP047593.1, forward strand.
CCCGGCAACGACGGTAATTATGCCGATGTCGTCGGGTGGATACACTACAACGCTGACCCGAACGCACTTGCCAGCTATACAGATCTTGGCGAAGTGCTCGACGGAACCGACAAGCTCAGCACGACCTTTAAGCCGACTTTGGGACGGATCTACTTGAGCTCATCAATGGACTATCGGAACGGAATGATACAGACGAATATTTTCAACGGGGTTTCCATCAATCCAAACCTTGATTACGAGTTGTCTGTCGATGTTGCTCAGGTTTCTTCGAAAGATCATTCCCAGACAACCTTTACGGCCACTCTGACAACCGGATCCGGATCCGCCGCCACAAATATTGCCAATGCAGTTCCCGGCGCACTGATCCAGGTTTCTCCGACAACTGGAATGCCAACGGCACTCCTTGACACGCCCTACACGGTTACAGTCAGTGGCAGCGATCTGGTGGCAGCGCAATCCGGCGGACCGGTCAATGTCCTGTTTGAATCATTGAATGCAGAAGATATTGCCAACTTCCCGGAAGGACCGATTGATCCGCTGAATGCAGATGAAATGTCCCAGGTGTTTGTCGGCACTGTTTCGCTGACTGCAATCCTTCCCGCCGGAGACGGAAACAAGGACGGGGTTGTAGGTCGGGATGATCTTCTCTCCGCCCAGCTCTACCTGGCTACGGCAGCAGACCGTCAGAGTCAACTGTACGATCTGGGGTACACCGCAGCGGAAGCTCTGGCTTATCTCAATCTGGAAATGTATGACATGGATGCGGACAACGACTTTGATGCCGATGACCTGGCAGCAATGATTGCCATTGCCGCACCGTTCAATATTCAGCTCTCAGGAAATGGAACCACCTTTGACATCGAGTGGGCCAGCCTGCCCGGTAAGGTTTATGATCTTGAATCCTCCGCCTCCCTCTCTCCTGCAGCATGGACGCCCTATGCAGACTACACAAACATTGCGGCTGACGTGAGCGGAACCAACAGCGTCACCGACCTGCCGGCTTCGGAGTTGAGCCGCTTTTTCAAGGTGATCGAAAAAGACTAATGACGCCTGCATATGTTCTGACGAATTATGAAAACATTCCGTGCAGGTAAAAACATGATGAACGCGCGAGGGGCAACCCTCGCGCTTTTAACGTTTGCGCTCCATGCGTTCCCCGTTCCGCCTTCATACACAGACTTCAATCTGGTTTTTGAAGACAACTTCGACGCAACCCTGGACACAAACAACTGGGAAGTCATAAGCGATTCCGGCTCATGGATTCTTTCTTCCAGGGGACCGGAAAATATTGAGGTTTCAAACGGAAGACTGATCCTCAAAACGCTGAATAATCCTCCGGAATATCCTCAGGAATGGTCTACCGGACATTTGCGAACCCGATGGACGCAGAAATATGGATACTTTGAAGCCAGGTTCAAATATGCAAACCACCCATGGCTGAACAATGCATTCTGGCTTTTTGGTTCGGGAACCGTCGGAGAAACAGGAAATCAACTGGAAATCGACATAAACGAAGGCCGCGCGCCGAATGAAATCACTCAGAACTATCACATCCATCCGGATTTTGCCCAATCACACAGACTGTATCCAACAGCTGACCTGACTGACAGTTGGCACACCTACGCTGCCGAGTGGACGCCCCGTCATATCACCTATTATTTCGACGATAAAAAGACCCATACAGTATACCTGAACACATCATCCAATTTCCCCCGCGACGTGCGCTTCAGTACAGCCGTTTTAGAGTTCCTGGTAAATCGCACACCGGACGAGTCCCGGGATCTCGACGGATGTGATATGGAAGTTGATTACGTCAAAGTCTGGCAGCGCCAGGACAACTACACCAATGCCGCACTTTACTGCACGGCAGGGCAATCCGGCTTAATCAGCTATCTGGATGCAATTGAAGCCCCGTCTGACGGAAGCGCTCCGCCTGTCCTGTGGTATAAAATCGCCCGAACCCCCAACTTCGGATCTGGAGACCCGCTCAACGCGCTAACCAGCAGGGCCGCGATCACCAACATGACGACCGATTACTGGAGCAACCCCGATTCGGCCTTTGGGCTCATGCCCGGAAGCTATCCGCCGGCGATTTCCGGTTCCACCGGGAACTTTACGACCAGAACAAACGGGACCGTCTGTTTCATGTTTAAAACCCCGGAAACCCTCAATGGGTTTAAAAGCCTGTTCAATCAGGGATATTATGGACAATCGACCCAATTTGAAATCGGCATCAACGGAAACGTATTGCGCCTCGGCGTCCAGAACGGAGATGCTCAGCCTCTTAAAAATCTCGGCACCCTCGCCCCCGAAACGTGGTACTACGTCGCAATGGCATGGGATCTTTCCGCCCCCGATAACAACCTGAGCTGGTATTACGGCGAAGCAGGAAGTTCATCCCTGTACTCAGGCACAGTAACCGCAACATCAGCCGGCTCCACCAGCGAGGCGATATCCATCGCCGGGCGAAAAAACACAGACTACTATTCCCTGATCGGAGGATATTTCCAAAACATCGCCGTCTATTCCCAACCCCTCCCCGGCAGCGCAATATCAAACCAGTTTTCCGCCATATCCGCACCGTTATCCCCCGGCTATGCAGGCTTTACAGAGTTCTATCAAATCAACGAAAAGCCAAATTCCGATCCCGCCGACGATTATGACGGCGACGGACAATCAAATGTCTACGAGTACGGACTCGGAGGAGACCCGCGAAACCCGGCCGATACCGGAACGAAACCTGTTCTTTATTATGGGTCGGACCATAACACCAGTTTCTATAATGTTCTTTTAGCCGACCCCGATGCAGACATTACCTATACCGTCGAACATTCGGAAAACCTTCTCAGTCCGTCATGGAGCAATGCCGGGTGGAATCTGATTGCCACCAACACAACGGATAATGTTGCCTTTAATATCGTTCAGCACCGCATCGACAGCAGTGCTATGGATCAGCTTTATGTCCGTTTGCGGATCTCTCATGCAGCGCCCTGAGCACCATAAACGCCCAACGGTGCGAACCAGGTTTCAGCCGCAAAAATGCACATCATAAACGCAAACCAACATAGCTCATATGCGAAAATAAGGTTATCAACAAATCTCAGATAAACAGTCTATGTGGCAACCTGAACAACAAGAGGAAGGATCATCGAATGAAAATGCTATCATGTATGCTTTTCTCTCTGCTGGCAACCGACAGTCTTACAACTGCTGAAACGATCCGCGTCACAACCGACTTCTCCCGAAGTTACAGCATTATGGGGGAGCAGCATTTGGATCGAACAACGTTTTTCAACCTTCACGGTAATCTTGGCTCCCAGCCCTCATCAACGGCCTGGATGGAGGAGCGAGCGGTTTATGACTACAGGTGGATTCCTTCCCGGGGATTTCTGCGAACAGACGGCGCCCCGGAAAGCACTAACAATTTGGGGTTTACTGATCCGGATTACTGGACGCAGGATGGCCTGAAAAACTGGCGATTTAAAACGGCAGAAAACCGTTTCCCGGGGCTCACTCATTCGCAGGTGCTGGTCAATAAACCGCTCTACTTTCCTCTCTACATGGGAGAATATCTTTATTATGGGGAGATTGATGACGACAACGGGGTTTTAACTCCTGTCAACGACGAGGCGTACGCAGATATCACGATGTACGCAATTACCAATATGGTTAAATACAATAGCCCGATTCCGGATTATATGGAGTTCAGAAATGAAACCGACTGTATTGGTAATTGGGGCTACCACTGGGGTACCAATTCATATGAACTGATTCGACTGTTCAGTAATACAATGGGTGAAAAACTTCACGATGCTTTTCCTGGACTCAGGATGTGTGCTCCTAGTTATGCGTGGCCCTTTATGGAAGTGGATAATTTTGACCACTGGGAAACAAAGTTTGCCAAGTTTGCCTATAGCCCTGAAAACGAAATTGACTGTTATGCCCTTCACCTTTTCGAGCGGGATTACTGTTCACGGAACGGAAGCTTGAACCAATACTCGGCTCAATATGAAACCGATAATTGTATTTTAAGTCAGGGTAAGCTGAGAGCTCATCTGGATCTGATTGATAATTACAGATATGAAAACGACAACGGATCGCTTCCTGAATATATTTTCACGGCCTGTGCTCCGCTTATTTACTCCAATGCCGTAGGCTATCCGCGGAATAATGATATTACAACTTGGCAAGCAGCGGATTTCTATCAGGTTGCACGGGGGCTGAATTCCATGATCCTTCAGCTGATGGAACGACCGGATCGCACTGAGAAAATTGTTCCTTTTATTAACTTTTGTGCAAGCATCTGGGGCACTTGGGCTCCGGAATATCCATGGGTTCTTTTTGAGGAAAATGTTCCGGGATCAACAAATGAAACGGACTTTTCCGAAACGGAATTTGTCAACTTTCTCAGGATGTGGACAGACATTGATGGAGACTTTCTCTCCTGCAGCTCCAGCAATCAGGATCAGGTTCTCAGTAAGGCGTTTGTCACAAACGATACCGTGTTCATTGTTGCCCAGAACATCTTCTCAAATAACCTGACCGTTTCTTTCGATAACATTCTTGGAACAAATTCCATTCAGACGATGAAGCGGAAGCGCTATCGTCTCGACACGTCCGGGGTTGTTCATTACTACGACTGGGCAACTGTTACATTTGATATTTCCAATGTAACCCTCTATCCCGATGAGCTGTTCATGCTGAAAGTATCTTTAAGCGATACGATCAGTTACACCGCGCCGCATATCGATGAAAATCTGTATTATGCCAATAAATACATGCAGTACATCGCAGCCAACACTGAGAAGCGGTTTGGAATAACGCTTCCGAATCCGTTGCCGGTCACAGAGTATGTTTACCTGGATTTCGGACTGTTTCGTGACGGCGGATTTTCCGGGGATCCAACCTATGTTCGCCTCAACGACAACTATGATCTGGCATCTCTGGATTTGAGTTCTTCTTTGGGGATAACGAACTATTGGAAAACTCTTCGTCTTTCCGTTCCCTCTGAATACCTGACGGACGGCTACAACACTGTTCAGATTAAATTTCCTTCCGGCGGTGGATACATCACGTCCTGCAAGCTGGTTCTGGGAGAAACTGATTAAATAATCTAAGCGAAAACCTGAACAACACCGGAAGGATCATTGAATGAAAATGCTATCATGTATACTTTTCTCCCTGCTGGCAACCGACAGTCTGACGACGGCTGAACCGATCCAGGTCAAAACAGACTTTTCCCGCAGCTACAGCATCATGGGGGAGCAGCATCTGGATCGTACAGCATTCTTCAACCTGCATGGCAATCTGGGCGCGGAGCCCGGCACACATACATGGATGGAAGAAACGGTCGTGAACGACTACAACTGGATTCCCTCCCGCGGATTCCTCGGGACAGACAGTGCCCCTGAAAGCACGAACAACCCGGGATTCACTGATCCCGCCTACTGGACCAGTCAGGGGCTGAAAAACTGGCGTTTCAAAAATGCCGACACCCGGTTCCCGAACCTGGATCATTCCCAGATCTGGTGCAACAAGCCGGAGCGATTCCCGGAATATATGGGCGAATATCTTTATTACGGGGAGGTTGATGTGACCAACGGCGCGTTAACCCCCACTGATGATGATGCCTATGCGGATATCGCCATGCATACAATCTCCAACCTGGTTTGCTACAACAGCTCCGTTCCGGACTATTTTGAATTTATGAACGAACCCAGCACGGCTGAAAACTGGGGATATCATTGGAACACCAACGCATATGATTATTTGCTGTTATTCTGCAATACGATGGGGAGTGTATTGCACGATATATTTCCGGCTATAAAAGTCTGTGCTCCGACCTATGCCTGGCCGTACATGGAGGTAAACAATTTTGACAAATGGGAAACCAAATACGCTAAATTCGCTTATTCTGGAAACAATCAGATCGATTGCTATACCCAGCACCTTTATGAACGTGACTACAGTTCGCGCAACGGGAGCGCCAACCAGTATGCCGCTCAATACGAGACCGATAATAAAATTTTGAGTCAGGGCAAACTGCGGGCGCATCTGGACCTGATGGATAACTACCGCTACAAAAATGACAGCGGCGCGCTGCCGAAATATCTTTTCTCCGAAGCCGGCGGGCTGATTTATACAAACACAGCCGGTTACCCGAGAAAAAACGACATCACCCTGTGGTCATCTGCCGATTTTTACAATGCATCCAAGGTGATGAGCACCATGATACTTACCCTTATGGAGAGGCCGGACCGATTGGAAAAATTTGTTCCGTTCATCAACCTGCGCGCGGACAACTGGACAGACGACTACCCGTGGGTGGTCTTTCAGGAAACGCCGGGCGGCACCAACGAGTCGGACTATACGGCGACGGAATTCATCAATTTTCTGGATGTGTGGTCCGATATCGAAGGCGATTCACTCCTGTGCACCTCGGATGATCAGGACAAGGTTCTCAGCAAGGCATTTGTCACCAACGACACGGCCTATATCATTGCTCAGAACATCTTTTCCAACAATATTACGGTGTCCTTCACGAATGCTCTGGGCGACAACACTGTCAGTTCGATGAAGCGTAAGCGCTACCGTATGAACAGCACGGGAACCGTTTCGTTCTATGACTGGGCAACCGTCACCTTTGACATCAGCAATGTCATGCTCTATCCGGATGAACTGTTCGTGCTGCGTGTCGATCTGGATAACAACATCGACTACACCGAATCTCACATTGACGAGAACGTTTATTATGCGAATAAATATATGGAGTACATTTCTTCCAATACGGAAGAACGGTTTGGAATCAACCTGCCGAACCCGCTGCCCTCTACAGAATATATTTATCTGGACCTCGGACTCTTTCGAGATGACGGCTTTTCGGCCGATCCGGTCTATGTGCGAGTCAACGACACGAGCAATCTGGCAACTCCAGACCTGAGCGCGTCGATCGGCATCACCGATTACTGGAAAACAACCCGCATTGCCGTTCCAAGCAGTACTCTGAACGGCGGCTATAACACCGTTCAGGTCAAATTCGCAGCAGGCGGCGGATATATTACCTCATGCAAACTCACGCTCGGCGAAACCGACTAACCCGTATCTGGAAAAGGTCCAATGGTTGGAACTTTTAGAACAGTGCTTCCGCGCCGTTTTTCAACCCTTGGAACTGCCGGGCGAATTTTTTCCGCGGGCGGTTGGCGCAAATGTGCCTAATTTGTGCGCGAACGGTTCTATTGGCAGGCGGGGGCAGGTCGTACGATGTACACATGAACATTACCTTAAAATTCAGTCTGGCGGATCAAATATGCCCTGTTCCGCCCACTGCCTGCCTTTTTGATCCGGACTGGTTTATCTGGGGCGCGTCCATGGTGCGTGACCTGGAAGGACTCTGTCATCTCTTTTATTCCCGCTGGCCGAAAGAGTGTGGCTTCAACGCATGGACAACTCATTCAGAAATTGCACATGCCACATCGGACAATCCCTTGGGGCCGTACCTCCATCGGGATATCGCGTTGCGGGAACGAAGTTCAGAATGCTGGGACGGAGCCTGTACGCACAACCCGACTGTGCTGGAACATGATGGAAGATATTTTCTCTATTACATGGGAACAACCGGCGACAAAAAACTTGAACCGGATCAATCCTCCTTTAACTGGATTCATCGCAATAATCAGCGTATTGGTGTCGCTGTGGCCGACCACCCGAACGGCCCATGGTGCCGGAGCGAAAGACCGCTGATCGATGCCGACTCTAACTCCATCATGGTGTCGAATCCGGCTGTCACCCGTCGGCCGGATGGCGGATTCTTAATGATCTACAAAGAGGTCGGAGCACGCAAGCCTCTGCCCTTTGGCGGGCCGGTAGTCCATAGGGTGGCAACGAGCGATGCGCCCGATGGGCCGTTTACCCCGCACCCCAATCCGGTATTCACCTGCGGCGAGGTGATGTTCCCCGCCGAAGATCCGTTTATCTGGACTCAAAACGGACAGTATTATGCGATCCTGAAGGATATGAACGGGTATTTTACCCGGGGAAACCGGTCGCTGGTTCTGTTTGAGTCACATGACGGTTTCGACTGGAGGTTGTCTGACCCGTGTCTGATTTCCGACCGGACAGTTCGTTTTGAAAACGGCAGCGTAAAAAAATTCGATTATCTCGAACGGCCTCAGCTTTATTTGGAAGACGGTAATCCGTCCGTTCTTTTCTGTGCCGCACGGGATAGCGGTGAAAGCTGCAACCTTCATATTCCATTAAAATCCATGGAATGATGTATTGCTGAATATGGAAAGAATCATGATCAAAGAATCCTTCGTATTATCCCGCAGGTTGAAAACCGAAATTCTTCGTACCGACCTGTGTGTAGCTGGCGGCGGACTTGCCGGAGTTTGTGCTGCAATCACTGCCGCACGGGCCGGTATTCGCGTTGTTCTTGTCCAGGATCGGCCGGTGCTTGGTGGCAATGCCTCCAGCGAAGTGCGGCTCTGGACGCTTGGTGCCACTTCTCACATGGGCAATAATAACCGCTGGGCGCGCGAAGGCGGACTCATCAATGAGCTGCTCACCGAAAACCTCTATCGAAATCCCGAAGGCAATGCGCTGCTGTTCGATGCTCTGCTGTTTGAAAAGGCAACTGCGGAATCCAATTTAACCTTGCTGCTCAACACCGCCGTTTTTGACGCATCAAAATCCGCTGACGACCGAATTGAGTCCGTCAAAGCCTTTAACAGTCAGAACAGCACACACTACGAAATTTTCGCGCCGCTTTTCCTCGATGCCTCAGGTGACGGAATCCTCGGTTTTCTCTCCGGTGCGGCTTTCCGCATCGGCCAGGAAGCCCGCGATGAATTCGGAGAGCTGTACGCGCCCGAGAATCCATCGAGCGACCTGCTCGGCCACACCGTCTACTTCACCAGCAAAGACACCGGACAACCGGTCAAATTCATTCCGCCTGCCAACGCGCTCGATATGGATGAAGTTCGCAAAATCCGTCGCTATCGAGGCTTCGACTCCACATCGCAGGCCTGCAACTTCTGGTGGCTTGAGTACGGAGGACATCTCGATACCGTTCACCAAAGCGAAGACATCAAGCAGGAATTGTGGCGCGTCGTCTACGGAGTCTGGAACTACATCAAAAATTCCGGTAAATTCCCTGACGCCGAAACCATGACCCTCGAATGGGTTGGCACCGTTCCCGGGAAACGGGAAAGCCGTCGCTTTGAAGGCGAAACCATGATGATTCAGCAGGATATAATTGAGCAGCGCGAACACCCCGATGCTGTTTCATTCGGCGGCTGGGCCATCGACCACCATCCGGTCGGCGGACTCTACAGCAAAGACTCCGGCTGTACCCAGTGGCACAGCAAAGGCGTCTTCCAGATTCCTTACCGCGCCCTCTACAGCCGCAACATCGAAAACCTTTTTCTCGGCGGGCGTCTCATCAGCGCAAGTCACATTGCATTTGGTTCAACCCGCGTAATGGCCACCTGCGCCCATACAGGGCAGGCGACCGGCATTGCCGCCGCGCAATGCATTCGCGACGGCCTGAATCCGCGCGACCTGCTCGAGCCGGCCCGTATGGAAGCGCTCCAGCAGGAACTGCTGCGCGAAGGCCAGTACATTCCCGGGAAAAAGTTCCAATGGTTGGAAACTCCTCGAGTCAGCGCATCGAGCACATGTGTTGTCGACCGTTTCGCGCCCGACGGCCCGAAGCAAAAACTTACGCATGCGCAGGCCGTTATGCTGCCCGTGCAGCCGGGTTCGCTTCCGGAAATCACCTATCGTTTGGACGTTGCCGAATCGACAACACTGCGTGCGGAGTTGCGGGTCAGCTCCAGGCCGGACAACCACACCCCGAACGTTACGCTCGAAACGATAGAGCTGTCGCTGGATGCCGGCAATGAACAGTCCGTTATTTTGAATTTTAAAAAGAAAATCGAGACGAAGTGCTATGCCTTTGTCTGTCTCATGCCGAATCCGGCTGTTTCCGTTCAGCTCAGCAAAGAACGTCGCACCGGCATCCTGACCGTCTATCAAAAGTTTGACGAAAAAGTCGCAAAAACTCCGGCGCAGACTCCGCCCGGGAACAGCGGCATCGATTCCTTCGAATTCTGGATTCCGCAGCGCCGGCCCGACGGGCAGAACCCGGCCATTGAGTTGAACCCGCCGCTGGAATGCTTCGCGCCGAAAAATGTTTCCAACGGTTGGAACCGACCCGTCCGACAGGTCAATGCGTGGGTTGCCGATCCGGCCGATTCGGCTCCGGTCCTGACGCTGGAGTGGGATGCTCCGCAAACCATTTCCCGTATCGATCTCTTTTTCGACGGCGACTACGACCATCCGATGGAAACCGTACTCTGGGGCCACCCCGAGCGCGAAGTTCCGTTTTGCGTCAAACAGTATCGAGTTCTGGATGGCGACGGCAATGTGCAGGCCGAGGTGCAGGACAATCATCAGGCACAAAATACGATTCGTCTGGAGTCGCCGGTCATAACGGATCGGTTGCGCCTGGAGAATCTCCAAACCGGCACTCCGGTTCCGCCGGCCATTTTTGAAGTGAGGTGTTACTGAAAAGAGGGTATACATATCATCGATATGCAAAAAACTCCGGACACCATTTTTCGCGTAGCTATTCTGGTGGACACGACTACATCGTGGTCGCGAGCTCTCATTGAAGGGATTCTTGACTACACCAAAGAGCATGGCCCCTGGCACATCCATTTGGAGCCGCAGCCGCGCGACGATCAACTGCATCTGCCCGAAAACTGGCAGGGGCATGGCATCATTGGACGGGTTTCCACAAAAAAAATGGCCAAGCAGCTGGATGCGAGAAAAACGCCGGTCGTCAATATTTCATCAGTTCAGATCAAAGGAATTTCATATCCGCGGGTCATTACAGATCCTCAGTCGGAAGCCCGGCTGGCTTACGACACCTTCCGCGCCCGCGGCTTCAATCATTTTTCCTATATCGGCGATCTGCGACAGGAATATGTGGCAGAACACTTCCGGGCCTATGAAGGCGAGCTCAAAAATGCAGGCTGCACGCCGCTGGTCTTTAATCCTGAAGTGGATGGACTGTTGGAAGAGTGGTTGAAGCAGCTTCCCAAACCGATTGGAATCTATTGCTGGGGGCCGAGCATCGGGCATCAGGTCATTGACGCCTGCCAACTGGCGGGGATCAACGTGCCTCACGATGTGGCGGTTCTCGGTTCCAACTATGACGAACTTCTCAGCGAGGCCTCTTATCCCCCTCAAGCCGGCATCCGTATGAACGCCGAGCAGATCGGAAAAACCGCTGCATCCATTCTGGACGATATGATGCACGGGAAAAAACCACAGCAGATGGAGTGGCATTTGGAGCCGAAAGGCGTGGTTGAGAAGCTGTCTGTTGACACGATGGCGGTGGAGGACCACCGTATGGCATCCGTTATGCGCTACCTCAATGAACATGCGCTTGAGCCGATCACCGTCGATGATGTGCTAAAAAAAAACCCGATGGCCCGGCGCTCTTTGGAGCGCAAGTTCCGGCAGCTGTTTGGCTGTTCAATTGTTGAGCAGATCCGGCAGCTGCGCATCAACCATGCGCGCCTGCTGCTGGCCAATACAGATGAACCCATCACACTGATCGCTGAACTCTGCGGAATATCTTCATACAACTATCTCAATCGCATATTCAAAGAATGCACCGGGCTTTCTCCAAGCCAATACCGGGCTCAATACCGATCCATATAACACCATCTCCGCTTGCAACTGCGCGAACAGCGGCTGCACCAAAAACCCGTTTGCTGATCTGTTAAAAATGCCTCCCGCAAAGCCGCAAAGTGAACTCAAAGTTTCTTTGCGGCTTTGCGCCTTAAGAGAGCGTCGTAAACGGGTGAGAAAACTAACTGTCTTTTAAAAGGGCATTGAGCTGTCGGGCGGCGGTTTTGGGATTGCTTAAGACACCGGGACCGCTCATGCAGCCGCCTTCGCAGCACATGACTTCGACGAAGTTTCCGCCACAACCACGGGTGGCGGCCATTTTGAGCTGAAGCAGGGCTTTTTTATCGAGGCCGTCAAAACCAACGGGTTGCAGATTATTTTCCTGATCAGCAAACTGTGTCTGGATGGCTCCGGTCACACCGCCGCTGACGGCGAAGCCGCGCCCGGCAGCTTCGGCGGGCTCATCAATCACCGCGGCTTCGCATTCCTGAACATCAATGCCGGCGGCAATAAGCATGGCTCCCAGCTCTTCAAAGGTCAGAACATAATCCACATCGGAGCTCTGAAGTGCTTCCACTCGTTTGGCCATACACGGGCCAATGAAAACCGTGACAGCATCCGGCGACGTTTCGCGGACGAAACCGGCGCTGATCGCCATCGGCGACGGCGTATGCGACACGAATTTTCCAATCTCTGGAATATGTTTTCTGACCGCTTCGACGTAAGCCGGGCAGCAGGAGGTGGTCATAAAAGCATCACCGGATTCGATCCGCTCTTTCCACTCTGCGGCTTCACGCCGGGCGGTCTCGTCTGCGCCAGTGGCAACTTCTTCGACCGCATCAAAGCCAAGCCGGCGGAGAGCGGTTATAATCTGTTCGAGATTCCCGGGGAACTGTCCGATTACCGATGGTGCCAGCATGGCGACGACCGGCCGATCTTCTTTCAGTCGACCCAGCACGTCGATCATCTGCGAGCGTTCCTGAATGGCAGCAAAGGGGCAGGCCCGAGTGCACTGCCCGCAGGAAATACATTTTTCCTGGTCAATGATTTCACGCCCGGTTTCATCTTTGGAAACCGCATTGACCGGACAGATTTCTTCGCAGGGAACGGGACTTCGCACAACAGCGTTGTAAGGACAGGCTTTCATGCAGAGTCCGCAATCAACACATTTCCCGGAATCGATCACGGCCCGGCCGTTGACGATTTCGATGGCATCTTTCGGACAGTTGGTCTGGCAGGCCCTCCCGAGACAGCCCCGGCAGGTGTCAGTAATCACATAGCGGCTTTTCTGGCAGGCATGACAGGCAATATCAATCACTGTCAGCCCGATATCTTTCACGCAGGTGCGCTGCTGCGCTTTTTCGTAGTATTCATGGAGCGAGGTCAGTTCATCGGTTTCGTCTTCGACTCCAAACCCCAACGCCGCCATAGCCCGATACTTGAGAACCTCGCGATCTTTATAAACGCAGCAGCGGGAGGACTCGCCGGACCGCGGCCGCATGTCAATCGGGATGCGATCAATGGCGCGGAGCTCTTCTGAAAAAAATGCCCTGGCAACCCGCACGAGCACCTCTTTGCGGATTCGATTGGCCTGGTTATCATACTGTTTCATAATTCATTCCTTTTTCTCCACTGAGCAGAAGGTCGCAGGCCGCCACCAGATTTTCGACGGACGCATTTTCGATTAAAGCTCCGTTAACCGTTGCAAACGGAGGTCGCCCGTTATCCGGCACACTGCAAACCCCCAAACAGCGTGCGAAGCGGATGCTCACAGATCCTTTCAATCGCTCCGGCAGCTCTTCGGCGAGGCTCATTAAATGTCCTGCTCCCATTACGAAGCAGGTTGTTCCTGTACAAATCTCGACATCAACAATCTTATCCATGCTCTCTCCAGTTTCAGATGTATCGAATATTCACTTCCTTTAAGTACTTCTCCTCCAGAACCCGCTTGATGCGCTTCATCAGGTTGCGACGGATTTCTAGATCCACCGGCAAATTGGGATCCTGATGCGCATCGTTAATGCGTGTTCCGACCACCAGTTCAATGACATCACTTTCCAGCAGCAGGTCGACGAGCTGGGTCGCCGCATTTGCAGTCGGCGACGAATCTCCGTGGTCCAGCCGGCGCAGCACTTCGGTCAGCGTTAGAATCCCCTCGGTGACCAGATCCACGCCTTCCATCCGTGATACCGGCGGCAATGTGGAGCGCCCGCGCAGGATTGGCGTGTGCAGCGGCCGCCCCAGTTCGCGCGAAACAATCTCGGCACTGGTTCCCCCGCAAACGGCCGTGCGCCCGTCGAATTCAGCGAGGAGTCCGGCGACCTCCCGGTCGCGGGAGGAATCGTAGGGCGGTCCGGAAAGAACCAGTGTGCGTCGCGGACGCCGCACATAAACGGCGGCACAGGTCGTGTCGTCTCCCGCCCGCCGGGACGGTTCTTTGTTCAACGCTTCGCGGACAATGCGACGGACGAGTGTCCGGGCGGAGATTTCAGGATCGTCCGATAGCAGAGACTGCACAAAGTGTACAACGCCGCTGTGTCGCCATCCCAATCGATAATTCGGAGTGCCCATTCCGGATTCAGTGATGCCGTCTGAAAAGAAAATGATGCGATCCTCCGGCTGCGGAACACAGGTCGTAATGCGTACCGTCCGGTAATCCCGCTGACGGCTGCCAAGCTCTTCAAACGGCAGGTCGATCACGCGGCCCTGACGAATATAAATAAAACGGGGACTGCCCTGCTCAACGATGCGGATCGAACGATGCCCCTGACAGTCAACAATCGTATAGGTCGCATAACCGATCTTACGAACGGCACAGATCGGCAGAGCATTCATCATGATTTCCGCCGACCGCTCCATATCCAGCTCGCTCAGGGTGAATTTCAGCGCCATCTGGGCGGTCATAGCAGCCAGCACATTGGCTTTCACGCCACTGCCAAGGCCGTCCGACAGCACCGAAACAAGCCGATCGGTCAACGGATCGCGATTGGACAGGAAGACATCCCCGCACGCGAGCTCCGATGCTTTGCGCACCTGATACACCTCGACTTCTTTGAAGAGATTTTCCATTACGGCTTCCTCTCCGTTACATAATCTTCGGCGATCGAACGCAGCAGGATCTCGGTGTCGGCCATGTGCTCGCCAAGCTTAAACGCCAGCTCCTGAACGGTGGCCAGATTCTTGTCGATCACTTCGCGCGCGCGGGTGGCAATATGCTCACGGCGCAGTTCCGCAGAGGTCACATCCAGCAGAATTCCGCCAACCGTTTCGTGCGGCTCAATGGAAAACACCGTCAGACTGATCAGGCGCTCATCAATGTGTATGATGTCGCGATGCTGTTCCTGCCCGCTGTCGAGAACGCGCTGAAAGATTTCCGGGAACGGCACCACCTTGCGCAGGTCCACGCCTTCGAGGCCGGGCCGGGCCTGATAGCCCAGCAGCAGGTCGCCGCCGAACATGCGGGCAAGGTTTTCATTACATTCCACCACGCGCAGATTGCTGTCGGCAATCACCACACCGGACGGCATACTGCGCAGCAGCGCATTGGCTTTGCGCTGCGCTTTTTTCCGAAGGTTGGAAACGCACATGGACGGCTCGGCACGCCCGGCGAGCACCGCCAGCGCAAAAGCGCGGCAGGTGTCATACCCGCAGCCGCCGCAGTTGATTTCGTCTTCTGCAGTGCGTTTGCCGATGCGGGCCAGCGCCATACGGACCTGCGAACTTTCCACCGGACTTTCCGGCGGATCGCAACTGACAAACTGACGATTCAGGTTGGGCACCTGAGTTTCAGAGACACTGGCAGCACACGGCACATGCCGACGAATGTCGAGCTCTCCTCCCAATGTATTTTCTTTCTCCACACAGGGACCGCCCAGACATCCGCCGCTGCAGGCCAGCAGTTCCAGAAACACCGGCTCAACCGGCGGGCGCAGCCGAAACCCTTCGAGGGCATGTTTAATGTTATTAAGCCCCGCAACGCTGAGCAGACGTGTCGAACTGTCTCCAAGAAGAGAACGCAGGGTTTCGTTCATGCCGCCTGCGACCGGATATAATGCACCATCGCCGGCCGAATGCGGAACAAACGGGTTGTCCATTCCATCCGGCACATCGGCATCCAGTGCAAGATCCTCTTCATCCAGCCAGCGGAGCAGATCTTCGAATGTCAGAGCCGCATCCACCCACTGACGACATTCGTCGGCTTCGGATTTTTTTGCGATGCACGGGCCGACAAACACTACGCCGATATCCTCTCCGTAAGATCTGCGCAGAAACTGTCCATGCGCCAGCATCGGCGAAACAATCGGCGTAAAAGCATCCGTCATATCCGGTATGTACTTGCGGATATAATCAACCGCAACCGGACAGGCCGTCGAAAGCGTCACAGCCCGTTCATTGCGCCCGAGCAGTTCACTGACCGCCTGATTGACCAGTTCGGCACCCAATGCTGTTTCGCTGACACCTTCAAACCCCAGCTTTTTCAACGCGGCCACCAGAGCTCCGGGCGCAACACCCGGAAATGCAGCCGGATAGGATGGAGCCAGCGACACAAAGACCTTCGCCTTGCGGCTGAGCAGATATTGAACCCGGCCCAGGTCATCACGGATCCGCTTGGCACCCGCCGGACAGACTTCAACACAGCGACCGCAGGCAATACAGGCATCGGGAATCACGGCCGCCCGCCCCTTTTCCACCTTGATCGCTTTGACCGGGCACTGGCGCAGGCACTTGTAGCAGTCCTGACACTCTGCTTCGACTGTATACACTGGAAACACCTTATTCATCGTCCTCCTCCCCGGCTGGACAAAACTCATTCAGGATATCAAGCAGAGTTTCCCGATCGACCCGCCCGAAGCGCCGACCGTTAACCGTTACGTTCGGCCCGTCGGCACAGCAGCCTTCGCAGCGGCTCCCGGCAAGAACCACGCGCGCCTCCATGCCGTGCTCTTCCAGATAGTCCTCAATCACCTCCAGGTTGGTTCCGTTTCCGCGCGCATAGCAGGAACTTCCCATACAGATCGTCATCTCAATTGTTTCATTTTCCGTCTGGCTCATCTCAATCTCCCGGCAGCCCTGTAAAATTTTTTGATATTTCGATTGCATACAGTACACTGTTATCGATATATGTCAATCGATTTAACGATATCGATCCTGCCCGATCGAAATTTTGCAAACCCTCAAACCGGGAGAGAGATGATGACGACGACGGAAATGAAACAACTGGATAAGATGATCCAGAAGGTAAAGGCAGCGCAGGCTGCTTATGCGGACTTCCCGCAGGAAAAGGTGGATGCGATTTTCCGCAAAGCGGCCATCGCAGCCAACGTGGCCCGTATCGAACTGGCCAAGGACGCCGTGACAGAAACCGGCATGGGAATCGTGGAAGACAAGGTGACCAAAAACCACTTCGCTTCTGAGTACATCTACAACAAGTACAAATGCACGCAGACCTGCGGCGTACTCGAACGCGATGAAACCTTCGGGATCACCAAAGTCGCCGAGCCCATCGGAATCATCGCCGGAGTCGTGCCGACCACAAACCCGACGTCGACTGCGATTTTCAAAGCTCTGATCGCGCTGAAAACGCGAAATGGAATTATTTTTTCTCCGCATCCGCGCGCAAAAGTATGCACTGCAAAAGCTGCCGCAATCGTCTGCAAAGCAGCCGAAGAGGCCGGCGCACCGGAAGGGCTGATCGCCTGCATCGAAGAACCGTCTGTCGCATTGAGTAATGCGCTGATGAGTCACCCGGACATCGCGCTGATTCTCGCGACCGGTGGACCGGGTATGGTGAAAGCGGCTTACAGCAGCGGAACTCCCGCTGTGGGGGTCGGCGCCGGGAACACGCCCGCCATCATCGACGAGACCGCCTGCATTAAAACGGCCGTCAACAGCATCCTGATTTCCAAGACCTTTGATAACGGCGTTATCTGCGCATCGGAACAAAGCGTCGTCGTCGTCGATGAAGTTTACGCCGAAGTGAAAGCGGAGTTCAAAAAGCGCGGAGCCACCATCCTGACCGCCGCCCAGAAGAAAAAAGTCGGCGCAACCATTATGGTCGACGGGCACCTCAACGCGAAAATCGTGGGACAACCCGCCGCTAAAATCGCTGAGCTGGCCGGGATCAAAGTCAATGCCGACACCAAAGTGCTCATCGGTGAAGCGAGCAAAATCGGCGCCGACGAACCGTTCAGCTACGAAAAACTCAGCCCGGTTCTGGGCCTGTACAAAGCTTCTGACTTTGCTGACGCCGTCGTCAAAGCCGAAGCGCTGGTGGCCGCGGGCGGGATCGGTCACACCTCGGTACTCTATACCGACCCGCTGAACGACGACCGCATCAGCGAATTCGGCGCCAAAATGAAAACCGGGCGAATTCTGGTCAACACCCCGAGTTCGCAGGGAGCCATCGGTGATTTGTACAACTTTAAACTCGAACCCTCGCTGACTCTCGGTTGCGGAAGCTGGGGCGGCAACAGTGTCAGCGAAAACGTAGGAGTGAAACATCTGATGAATGTGAAAACGGTCGCGGAGCGCCGCGAAAACATGCTGTGGTACAACGTGCCGAAAAACATCTATTTCAAGTACGGCTGCCTGCCGGTCGCTCTGCGCGATCTGGCCGACTGCAAACGTGCCTTGATTGTGACCGACAAGCCGCTGCTGGAACTCGGCCTCGTCACCAAAGTGACCGACGCACTGACGGCCGTTAACGTAGACTATCAGGTCTTTGCAGACGTCAAGCCGGATCCGGATCTGAGCACGATCAAAGCCGGGCTCAAAATGATGAACGGATACAACCCGGACGTCATCATCGCCCTCGGCGGCGGCTCTCCGATGGATGCAGCCAAAATCATGTGGCTGATGTACGAAAGCCCGGAAACCAGGTTCGAAGATCTTGCGATGCGCTTCATGGATATCCGCAAACGCATCTGCACCTTCCCGGAACTGGGCAAAAAGGCCAAAATGGTCTGTATCCCGACCACCAGCGGAACCGGTTCGGAAGTTACGCCGTTCGCCGTCGTCACCGACGACAAGACAGGCGCGAAATATCCGATTGCCGACTACGCCCTGACGCCGGACATGGCCATCTGCGATCCGGAATTCGTGATGGGCATGCCGAAATCTCTGACGGCGTTCGGCGGTATCGATGCGGTCACGCATGCGCTCGAAGCGATCGTCAGCGTGATCAGCACCGAGTTCACCAACCCGCAGGCGCTCGAAGCACTCCGACTGCTCTTCAAATACCTGCCGGAATCCTACGAAACCGGCGATCGCAAAGCGCGCGAAAAAGTGCACTACGCCGCAACGCTGGCCGGCATCAGCTTCGCCAACGCCTTCCTGGGCATCTGCCACAGTATGGCGCACAAACTCGGCGCGGCCTATCACCTGCCGCACGGACTGGCCAATGCGCTGCTGATCAATGAAGTGATCAAGTTCAACGCCACGGACAATCCGATCAAGCAGGCTGCGTTCTCGCAGTACAGCTGGCCGACCGCGAAAGAGCGTTATGCCCGCGTAGCCGACTACCTCGGACTCGGCGGCGACACCAACGACCAGAAGGTGAAACTGCTGATCAAAGCGATCGAGGAGCTGAAAGCCAAACTCGGCATTCCGAAAAGCATCAAGGACGCCGGCGTGGATAAAACGGAGTTCTACGCGAACCTCGATCAGCTCGCAGAAAACGCATTCGATGACCAGTGCACCGGCGCCAACCCGCGCTACCCGCTGATCAGCGAACTGAAAGAACTATATACAGCAGCCTACGAAGGCAAATAAGTAACTCCAAAGCTTTCCAGAGGTTGGACCTGCCGAACCGGTTAGGCTGCTCCGGTTTCCAACCTTTGGAAGGCTCCTTCTCTTTGTCAGAAAATTCGTTATTCTTTAGGGCAAAGCCATTTTCAAAGCATCCGTTTTACCAGTCTACGTGCAGGAATAATTATAGCTCCAGTGCTATGCCATGTTGACCGCAAGATACTTCTCTTAGCAGCAATCAGGCAAAAATTGATCGCGTCGCACCCGAGAAAGGACAACCAAAGCCCCGGAATGACAGAACCTCATTTTATTTCCAGAGCTTCGTCGTACGATCATAGATACAAACAACTCACTCGCTCAGTTCCACTTCGAGCTTCAGAAACGACTGCGTTTCCTCTGCGGTTGATATCCGGGTGGTTACGCTCTCGAATTCGTCATCAATTGGAGACGAACTAAGTTCTTTGATCACATTGGTCATGGCAGCAGTTACCAGTTCGGTACCTGACACAACCGTATAGCTCAACTGGCGATCGGCAGCATCGAGACGGCGAATGTAGGTGTAATATAACCAGTTCGATCCTCCGTCTTCGCCTATACTGAAGACCGGCAGCACACTCGCGGCATCGGAGCCTGTCGGGTTTCCGCCCAGAGCATACTCAAGCAGGTTGTTCATAGAGTCCTGGTCAGGATCGTCAGCATAGCCGGACGATTCTCCGAGCATCGGGTACTGGTCGATCCATGTGGAATAAGTGTTGAGTTCCAAAACGGCAGGCAGCACCTGCAGTTTAAAATTGTCGAAAACAGCTTCCGGCGAACTCCCGGAAGATTCTCCGTGCCAGAGATAAAGACCGCCGTAACCGCCGTCAAAAACCACCGAAGAGGCCGATGATACAATCTGGTTTAAAACCGTGCTGCTCCCTTTTTCAGTGATTGTATAATCAATGGTTCCCGCCGAGTCGCAGGAGACCGTAAAAGTATACATTTTCCCAGCTACCGAGTTGGAAATCATGCTGGCATTACCGGCTTCCACATTGGAAATCGATCCGTTCACCACTTTCACAACCTGCGCCTGAGTGGTTCCGGTTTTGATACGAAGCGCATAAAAGTTGTTTTCGTCCTGAATATTAAAAGCCACGCCTGCATACGTTCCGATGTTTTTTGTCCGAACATCCGCCGTAAACATCCAGTTGGTTCCGTCTCCTGCGGTCCCCGCATTCATGGCCAGGCCGGTATTGTATATCATATAGTTCATATCAATGTCTGCAGGCGCATCAAAGTTCAGCTCGTCACCCTTTCTGGCAATCCGAAAGGCATTTATAGTTTCATAAGGATTGACCCAGCCTACTCCGATAGCCTCGACGGCATTTGTGGAATAGTACCACGATCCATCAAACGGATCATACAGCTCTGTTCCCTGCGAATAATCAACGGGTACAACTGTCTGAATGCTGAAATTATCGAAACCCGCCTCGGGAGAGTTGCCGGCAGCTTCTCCGTGCCAAAGATAAAGCCCCCCGTACCCGCCGTCGAAAACAACTGAAGCGGTCGATGATGTAACCTGATTGAGTACGATACTGCTTCCCTTTTCGGTGATGGTGTAATCAATGGTCCCCGCTTCGTCGCATGTAATGGTAAAAGTGTACAGCTGCCCTGCCTCTGTGTTCGATACCATACTGGTGCTGCCGGCTTCTACATTGGAGACCGATCCGTTCACCACTTTCACAACCTGGGCCTGAGTAGTTCCGGTTTTGATGCGAAGCGCATAGAAGTTGTTTTCGTCCTGAATATTGAAGGCAACTCCGGCATAAGTACCGTTGATTTTCGTCCGGACATCCGCGGAAAGAGTCCAATTGGTTCCGTCGCCTGCCGAAGTTCCAGCGGCCAGTTCCATCCCTGTATTGTAGATTATGTAGTTCATGTCGATACCCGAAGGTGCATCGAAATTCAATTCATTATCTTTGATAGCAACCCGGAAGGCGCTTGTGGTTTCATAGGGGTTGACCCAACCCGCTCCTATCGACTCGGCGGCATTCGTAGAATAGCTGGTTGCACCGTCAAATGTATCTGTAAAACTAAACCCTGCGGCCCAACCTGAGCTGTACCCCAGACAAAGCAAAACGATCATTGCCGTTCCTGCTGTTTTTATTCTCTTCATCCCCGACTCCTTTCTTTTTTGTTTTCACCTCAACGGACCCCGGATCGGCACCGATCCCGCCCAAAATCACTTCTTTTGCAACGGATCTATTATATCCGAACCCTCGTCAATGTCAAAAAATTTTTACAATATACCCCTTTTTGTATACTATATATACTCAAAAGGCGAGATTTCCTGTTTACTGAAATAATCCAACTCGCCGAAAAAACAAAAGGAAGCACAAATAGATACCCCAAGACACTGGTAAAAATGTGTTTACAAAAACAGGACCCGCCACTAATCGGAAGGAGCGCTAACCACTTGATTCAATTCAACCGTTTCCGAAGCGGATTTTTTTAGAATCACATCTTCTTCGCTAAACGTTGCCATATAAATATGACGTTCTTCAGTACGGTTATAATCATAAACAATCCGAATAAGCCCATCAGATGACTGCTGTCCATCCGGATAAGACACTCCGTGTCGTTTATCAAGCAGCAAACCACCAACCCAGGTTCCCCCATCATCGGTGGAAAGAAAAGCCGTCAGGTGCGAGCGCCCGGTTTTTTTCATAATAGCCCCGTGTTTAACAAGCAAGAGATTTCCGGAAGCCAAACGAGTAATAAAAAATCGACTGCTGGGATGCAAAATGTCAGAAGGAGTCAGAGCGGTCCATGTCGACCCCCGATCCATTGATATACTTTCTCCGATTCCATATTTTGTGCGTACCAGCATCCAAAGAGTTCCATTTTTACGTTCGACAATCGTGTGCTCATCGTACGCACGGACATCAACCGGAATATTACACCCTCCGCGTACCGCCCAGGTTTTTCCAGAATCCTTTGATACAACCATTCGAGCGCTACAATCCATTGTTTTCCAAATGGAAACCGGAAGAACCCATTCCCCGGTTAAAAGCACAACCGGCTTACACATCATAACACCGTCCGTCAGACGACGAGGACAGCCCCACTGCGGGCTCTCCAAATCGGGAGTATCAGTGGTTAGGCACCACACCCCGGCAACACTGCCGTCATGCCCCACAGCTTGCGCCCAAAACAGGAACAACCTGCCATCAGGGGCCACCCAGACCTCCGGGTCAAACGCACGCACCGGACCAGTTCCATCAGGATCAACCACCAATACTTCTTTCCACGTCTTCCCGCCATCTGCGCTTGTACTGACAACAACATAATTATTCTCATCTTCATCAGGCGTAACTCCGGCGTACCAGACACTCCATAGACGGCCACCGGCAGCAACAGCCAAACTTGGAATGCCTTGAAACTGCCGGTCGGCAACTGCATGTCCGGCCTCCGGCGGTCCAAGATATCGGGGAGGATGCTTGAATAAATCAGGAACTTCAGCGGCTGATAGTAACATCGGGGACAGCACCGAAAACAGAAGGATCATGGCTGCACACATCATATTCATAAGAAGGCTCTCCCGTTTTTTTATCTTCATCAGTGCATCATCACTGAAAAATTATCAAATAAGACATCCGGCACATCAGAGCTGGACGCCGAACGCACATACAATCCGGCAGCTCCGCCCGTAAAATTCTGAGCAGCATCCTTGCCCTCTGTCGTTGGATTCAGAATTGCGGTACCCGCCGGATCGGTAATTTCAAAATTAAACTGATACTCCTCTGTGGACCGAACCCGAATAGTATAAAGTGTTCCAACCGAAAACTCTGTGAGCGCATCCTCTTTGGTGACACAGGCGGAAATGACCCCATTCACCACTCTGACGAGCTGATACCAGCGCGTTCCCGCCCGGAACCGCACGGCATAGAAATTATCCTGATCCTGATAATTGAAGACGACGCCGCCCCAAGCGTAGGTAAACATTCCGGCAACATCTGCTGAAACATCAAACCCACGTCCGTCGCCACTGATCGTTTCCTGTGCGGTATGCTGTAAAACGTATTCTCCGGCAACGTTGTAATCCGCTGCAAGCATCCCGTTCTGAAGCGCCCAGTTGACCGGGGATTCAGAAGTCCATTCATCGCCGATAACCTCGGTATTAGAAGAAAAGGTCGTGTCTGCACGGTCAAAACTGTCTTGGACCTCATCGTTAAACTTCAGGGTGAACAGTTCCGCCTTTTCAAGTGAAATCCGAAGTTTGACCGGAGCCGACGGCAAATTCATAACGCCGCCATTCGACCAGCTTAGCGGCGCGTACACGTCATCCCCTTTAAACACAGCAGCGTTTTGTCCGCAGTATTCGGCCAATTCATTTCCGTATGTATCCAACACCTCCACCACAATGCATCCGTCGGGATCCGTCGCAGCATTGATCGAAAGTCCACCGGCAACCAACAACGGTTTTGTAATAATTTCTGCCTGGCATTGTTCCGGAGAAGCACCGATCCAGCCATCCTGTCGATAACGCATAAACACCGGTGTAAACATCTGCGTTTTGGTCATGTCGCAGATTTCCTGCCAGGAGTCGTACCAGTTCATCACCGGAGAATTCTCCACGCCGTACTCTCCAACCATACGCCCGTCAAAACGGTCGGCATAAAACTCCGGTGTCACAAACGAGCGGTCATCCTTACTGTAAACAGACATGAACATAAAATGCAGAACATTGATGCACTGCATAGGTTCGTAACAATATCGGTCCCAGCTCATGCGAGTACGGTTGCCGGTTGTGATGGAATATCCGTAGTTGAAGGTTCCGGGTGCGCCGTTTCGGAGAAACGGCTCTCCACCCGGCACCCGGTTCCAGCAAATCCCGTCTCGGCTGTATGCCAGCTCCGTGTACACCTTCTGGCGCTGTACGTCGTATATCTTGTGATAGGCAAACTCCAGGCGGCGGTCCTCTTCGTACCACATGTCCACACCATAGTGCTGCGTGGACCACGGATCGTCGAGCGTCGGGGCGTCAAAGAAACGCGGCGTCCAGTTCACCCCGTTGGTTGTGCTCCACGTGACCATAATCCGCTCCGCCAGATTGTTGTCGTAATGCACAAGAAAAGGATCGTGCCGCGGAATCAGGCGGGACTGATAACAACTCAGAGTCTTTCCGTCCCGACTCAGGCGGGCCTCACCGAAATTATCATTGGAGTCCGCCCACGTTCCAATCTCATCCAATGCAAAAAGATGCTTATCAATCGTAATCGGATCGCCTAAAATTAAAACTTCGCCGCCAGGCTTTTCCCACACGGCAATCCGACTGCGGTACGGAATCGGAATATCCCCCCACATAACATTTTCTTCTGTTCCCGACCAGCGGACCCTCACCTGAGACAAATCGACTTCTCCATCCACCGCCGGATCATACCTTCTGTAAATCGGATTAGCCGGCGCCGTGGACGGCGTTGATAAATTGACGAGCGAACAATCCTTATGCCGAGCCGCAGGAGCAGAAACCACAGTCCAGTTTTCCAAGTCGGTACTCTGCACCCAGTAATTGCTCACCGTCTGTCGCGAAGCCGTTTGGGCCAGAATTTCTACGTTAAGCTTTCCATTGGAATCCATCCAGAAACTCTGGATTGAGTTTCTGGGACATTTGAGTTCAGGCCGGCTGTTCCAAGGTTCAACCGGAACCAGTTCCGCCGGGTGAACCTCCCGTTTCAGTCCGCGGGTTTGTTCCAGATACCAGTCGTCGACAAAAAACATTTTGTCGCCACCGACAGAAAACGGCCCGTCCGGCGGCTCGGGAGGAATGATTGTCTGCTTGCGAATGCCGCGCACCAGAGGCTCCGCAGCATCCCCGTCCACCGAAACAAACACCTTATATTCCCCGTCCGGCCAGCTGCTGATATCAATCAGCTCTTCACTGCGCAACCCCGGCCCGGAAAGCGTAACCGTCTGAGGGGGTGCCGGAACCTGCAATGTATTCTGCTCCTGAAACGACATCGTCACCGACATAACATCATCGGCGCTGTGTCTCTCAAATACCATAATCGCTGTATCCGTATTCAGATAAGCCGGCAGCCTGGATTCCACATTCAGCTGGTCTGTTTGCACTGCGGAAGCTGTTTCGACCGCAAAGAACAGATTCAGCAATACCGTTATTCCCGAGAACCAATGCATCATTCACCTCCATAGCCTGAACAACCGAGAGCTATCCATAATCGTTAAAACGTCAGTGCAAAAACTTCTGCCTTCTCCAGCGTGATCCGCAGCTTGAACGGCCCGACCGGCAACTCCCTGATTATTCCATTCGACCAGGCCAGAGATGCGTTCACATCATCACCTTTAAACACTGCGGCGTTCCGCCCGCTGTATTCCTCAATTTCGTTGCCGTCGGAATCGAGCACTTCGACCATCAAAAAGCCGTCCGGTTTGGTTTCTGCATTCACGGCCAGTCCGCCTGCGGAGAGCAGAGGTTTGGTGACAATCTGTGCGCGGCGCTTGGCCGGCGACGCACCGATCCAGCCATCCTGCCGATACCGCACAAACGTCGGTGTGAACATTTGCGTTTTGGCAACTTCACACATTTCCTCCCATGAGCTGTGCCAGTTCATGATCGGCGAATTTTCGACCCCGTGTTCCCCGACCATGCGCCCGCCGAACCGCGTGGCGAAAAATTCCGGCGTCACGAATGAACGGTCATCCTTTCGGTTCACCTGAAGGAACATAAAGTGCAGCACGTTGATGCACTGCGCCGGCTCATAGTAATAGCCGTCCCATGCCATCCGGGTCCGGTTTCCGGTTGTAATGGAATATCCGTAATTAAATGTTCCCGGAGCACCGTTATCCATAAACGGCTTGCCGTTCTTCATCCGGTTCCAGGAAATCCCGTCACGGCTGGAAAGCACCTCCGTGTAGACTTTCTGATGCTGCACATCATAGATCTTCAAATACGCGAACGCCAGGCGGCGATCCTCTTCGTACCAGATATCCACACCGTAGTGCTGCGTGCCCCATGGATCTTCGAGCGTCGGCGCATCGAAAAAGCTCGGGTTCCAATCCACGCCGTTGGTCGTGCTCCACGTAACGAGAATCCGGTCGGACAGGTTATTGTCATAGTAGGCCCGGAACGGATCATGCCGCGGGATGCGGCGGGCCTGATAGCAACTCAGCGTTTTCCCGTCCGGACTGAAGCGCACGTCACCGAAATTATCATTCGAATCCCGCCACGTACCGATTTCGTCATCGTCAAAATTTCCTTTATCCACCGTAATGGGGTCTCCCAACACGAGGACTTCTCCGCCCGGTTTTTCCCACACAGCAATCCGGCTGCGGTGAGGAATCGGGATATCGCCCCACATCTGGTTTTTCTTAAAGCCTGAATAACGAACCCGCACCTGAGATAAATCGACCTTGCCGTCCGCCTCCGGGTCGTAGCGCCTGTACACGGGATGATCGGGCAACCGGGATACATTCGCCGACAAATCAGCCAGCCGGCAGTCGCTGTGCCTCGCACCCGGACCGTCCACAATGGTCCAGTTTTCCAAATCGGTGCTTTGCGCCCAGTAGTTGGTGCCCGACTTCATTGACGACGTTTTCGCCTCAATCTTCACATTGAACCGGCCGTCCGAATCCACCCGGAAATCCTGAATCGAGTTTCTGACATGCTTGAGCTTCGGATTGCTCTTCCACGGCTCCACCGGAACCAGTTCCGCCGGATGGATTTCCCGCTGCAATCCGGCAGTGGTTTCAAAATACCAGTCATCCACAAAATACATTTTGTCACCACCGACAGAAAACGGTCCGGACGGAGCCTGCGGCGGCAGTGTGGTCTGTTTGCGAATACCGCGCACCAAAGGAGCTTCGACAGAACCGGTTTCGGAAATAAACACCTTGAATTCCCCATCCGGCCAGTCGCTGATATCCAGCGAAAGTTCCGTCCGGTGGCTCGGCCCCGAAAGTGTGAACGTTTTGGGCTCCGCCGGAACAAACTGCGTATTCTGCTCGCGGAATGAAAGCGTAACGGAAATCTCCTCCACAACATCGTCCCGCTCAAAAACCAGCACGGCCGTATCCATATTCAGATAGGCCGACAGGCGCGATTCCACCCGAATCCGGCCCGCCAGGGTTTCAGAAAAAGCAGTACCTGCCGCCAACAGGCTCAACAGAACAATCAGATTCAAAAACAGCCTCATTTATATCTCCTCTTTGTTTTTGCGCATTTTTTCCATAAATCCACGGTCCACCGGATATTTGCGTAGAAGAACAAAAGATACCGCCAACAGGACCGGGCCACACAGGAAAGTTATCACGGAAATATTGCGGGCGGCTTCAACGGTCTGGCTGTCTGCTTTGGAAACAATCCCGGCCAGTGCAATGAGTTGGCCCGTCAGCATCATGCCGATGCCATTGGAGGCCTTCATGAAAAAGCTCAACACAGAAGCATATCCCCCATCATTTGCATTCCCGGTTTTTTCCTGATGAATCTCTGATACGTCTGCAATCATGGATGTGGCCAGCGGAATCATAACCCCGCAGCCACCCCACCAAAGGGCCTGCAGGATTCCAAAAACAATGACAGCGATCGGGATCTGAAAACCGGCGACCGTACAAACAGCCTGAGGCGACAATATGCCTCCGGTAAAAGTGATCAGCAGTGCAAGCGATCCGACTGCGCTGATGCCCATCCCGATAAATCCGGCCCGCTTTTTGTCGAACCGCTTCACCAGAACCGGCAGGTTCAGCGCGAACAGCGCAAATGCCAGCATGCCGCCGCAATGCACAAAGGCCTTTTGCATCCCGGTAAATTTCATATAAAACACATAGGTAAACATCTGGACCTGAGACGTCAGGAAAATACCCAGCAGAGCAACCCCGAGGAATCCGAATACATACCAGGCCAGGCGGTCTTTCAGAATCGCTCCTATCTCCTGCGCAAACACTTTGAGGCTTTTACCCTCAAGCTGTTCCTGGCGATTATCGACCGCATACCGGCGCGTATTGAAAACACAGGCGCCGACCGCGATCAGAATCGCGACGGTTAAACACCCACCCATGATCAAATAATTCTGAGCAATCAGCGTTCCGTCGATGCGCTCTCCGCCTTCGCCGACTCCGTCCTTAAAAAACAGAGTCCAGGCCAGCATTGTAAAAAGCAAGTTGGTCGTCTGGTTCACAAAAAAGCGTGCACCCTGCAGCCGGGAACGGTCCACATATTCGGGACACATCTCAAAACCCAGAGCCAAATACGGAATAATGAAAACGGTCGAAGCCGTGCGCAGCAGAACATTCATCAGAAGCACGCAGAAAAACACACCGGCCATAGACGACAGCCGGCCCGGCAGCACCCAAAGCAGAAAAAAGGAGAGCGCCAGCACCACACCGCCGCCAACCATATAAGGAATGCGCCGGCCAAACCGGCTGCGCGTATTGTCGGAAATACACCCCATCAGAGGGTCCGTGATTGCATCCCAGAACAGCGTAATGCTGAGCGCCAGCCCCGCATGAACCGGATTCAACCCGAGAACCTGCGTGTAATACAACATCGCAAAAGTCGCGATTCCGTTCATCGTGATTGACACCGCCCCGTCACCGAGGGCATACCCGAAAATCTTACCACCGGAAACCGGCTTCACATCAACGCCCGAACTCATACAAACGCCCCTTCTCTGTTTCATTCATTCCCATCGAATTCAGCTCAATGGAAACCCCATAAAGACTCTCATTTTCCCTGAACGACACCTCCATGTCCGGCGGCGCCTCATAAGAGATAAAACATTTACTTTCTTCACGCCTCCAGGCCACCCGCAAATCTCCCCGCACGGTCTTCACAACGCCCTCGGCCTCACTCAACCCGCAAAATCGCGGACTGATTTCAAAAGAAGAACCACCGACGCCCGTCTGGCGCACTCCCAGTATAATTCTCTGGAAGAAATAGATGGGAGATGCCGACCATCCATGACAATGACTTCGGGTCGGGAAACCATCTTGAGCCAACGTTCCCTGCGCATAACTTTCCCACGCCGTTGAAGCGCCAATCTCCAGCATCGGACGGTAGGCCTGCCCAATCAAATCAATCACCCGTTCGGAAAAACCGGTTTTTTCCAGCGCCTCATACATGTACATCGTGGCGAACGGAGAACCGGCCTCGATGGTCTCTTCGGACGGGTTGAGCATGTTGTTCACGACCTCATCGACATGAACCGGCTCAACAATATCATACAGCAAAGACAGAAAAGCCGTGTGCTGCGATGAAGACCCACTGGCCAATCCGTCATCGTGAAGGCTGTCCGGATAAGACTTTTTCTCCGCATTCCAGAAGCGGTTGATGGAACCGGTCAGCGCCTGCGCCAGTTCTGAAAACCGCGAGACTCCCTCTTCATCCCGCATTGCTTCCGCACAGCTGACCGCAGCCTGCAGCGCACCGACAAAAAGCATGTTGTTATGAAAAACAGTCCGATGCTCCTTATCAATTTTCGCCCAGTCGAAAAAGTTCCAGTATTCCGCACTGAAAAGCCCCTGATCTGACATCCGTTTTTCGGCGGACTGAATATTTTTCACTACGGCAGGATAGAGCGCTTCCAGCCCCGCTTGGTCGCCGGTGTACCAGAAGTATTCCCACACGGCGATCCCCCAAAGAAAACTCCACGCAGGCAACACCATATCCCAGCAGGAAGGCACCTGAGAGCCGACCATTCCGTATCGGGACACAGACTCGGCAGCGAGTCGCAGAGAATTCCACGCAATATCGGTTGCCCCAAACGCATAATAACCATAGAGCGCTTCATTTCGAAGGTCACCTACCCAGAGCGTCTGTTCGTAGAGCGGACAGTCGGTATACACATCCTCCATGCAAAGCTTCAACGTCCGAACAGACAGCTCGGCAACGGCATTCAATTGCGGGTTGCTGCATGAGAAAAGGCCGGCATCATCCACCGGATAGGTAGACTCGATCAGTTTTACATTTCGGAGACGAACCGGCTGACTCAGGTTTCGCAACGTTATGAAAAGATAACGGCCGGCCCGACGCTTCATTGACGTATAACAGTTCGTTCCCTGCCGCGTGATATATCGGAATCCATTGCGGTTTTTTTCGGAAAACTGGATTGCACCGTTGCTGTGAATGTATTCCACCATAAACAGGTCAACAACCACCCCATGCTCTGCAACCAGGTCAAAATCAATGTAGCCGCAGTTTTCCTCGCCCAAATCATAAACTAGTTCCACATCGCCTTCACAGGCAGGCACTTCCGTCCATGATTCATCGTCAGAAAGCAACGCATTCGGGAACTGAACCAACTCGTTTATATTCCCAATCTCACGTCGACTGCAGAAATCAAGATAAGAGTCCTCAACAAACATCTCACCGGACGGAATATTTTCAGCCGCAGATCCCAAGCAGGAAATGAAATCATCAACCTGCCGGATCTCGGACAACCAGGAATCGGTCAGTTTCTCGTACGCAACATCCCGGCCCTCGGAAAGCGGCTCGGCAAACCACCGCCAGACCATGTCATCCTGAACAAACGCATAGTCCCGCATCGGAAGATAGCACCACGGATTTGCATACATCCCGTCCAGCGGATTCCTTAACACCAGATCGTCCGGGCCGGACAACCCGAACGCCACCGTCTTGTCGTTATTCAGAATATTCCGTGCAAATCCCAAAACCAGATGCCTGCCCCGATTCAGAGAAATGCGCTCACCCTCTTCTACAACCTGCCCATCAACGGCAATCTTCAGGAATCCTCGGTCCACCCGTTTTTTTTCAAAGACAACCTCTCCGTCCGATTCGAGAACCAGAATTGTCGCGATTCCGAACGGGCTGAAAACCCGCCCGTTGGCTTCGATCAGCCCGGGATTCATCACTCTCGTATGCGCCATGCAGAATGAACGTGAAGGAGAAGCAACCAGCGAAGCGCCTGCAAACGCCTTAAAACTGAAATCACGGCGAGTCAGGCAGGCAACCTCCCGCCTGCTGAGATTTTTCCACGGTCCTTCGCCAACAGGAAACAGCTCAACCGCATCCTCGAAAACAAGCTGATCTTCCAATGTCGCATCGTAAAGTTCCGCCGGTTCCATCTGAATCGAAACTTTCGGCGTATTGCGCCGCCACATCACGCCGTCTGCAACCTGCCACGAAGAATCCGTCGCAACCCGAAGCTCCCGCCCATCGGTCGTCCGCAGATCAACCTGTGCGGCCAGCCCTGCCTGCTGCGGCACCCCGTGAAAAGTACCGCAACCGAAATAGCGAGCAACAATTTTGATCTCGTTTTCACCGGGCCGCAAAAACTCTTCGATCTCATGCACATCATAACAATACCGCTCAGACCAGGCCCGTGCAGGACCATCCGCAATCCAGTGTCCATTCACAAACAGGCGGTACCGGCTGTCCGCGGTGATCTGAATCCGGGCAGCAGTAACCTCACCCGCCTGAAATCTCCGGACAGCAACAATCGTATCATTATACGTGTTATAAGAACCACGCTGCGTCCAAATCCATTTTACATTGGAATTCATCATAGACAAAAAATGGTTAAAAAGATCCTGCCTAGAACTGCAGTGTAAAGATCTCGGCTTTTTCCAGCGTGATTCTCAATTTGAACGGTCCATCGGGAAGAGTCCGAACAGTTCCGTTCGACCAACTGAGCTCACCGTCAACCTGATCGCCCTTAAAGACCGCCGCATTCCGCCGGCAGTATTCCGGCAGATCATTTCCGTACGGATCAAGCACCTCAACACTGATGAAACCGTCCGGAGAACTCTTGGCATTAATCCGCAGTGTGTCCCCGTCCAGCAGCACCTTTGTCACCAGTTCCGCCCGACGCTTCGCCGGCGAAGCGCCGATCCAACCATCCGCACGGTAACGCATGAATGCAGGAGTAAACATCTGCTGCTTACTCACATCACAAATATCCTGCCACGAATCATGCCAGTTCATGATGGGCGAGTTCTCTATGCCATACTCTCCCACCATTCGGCCATCGAACCGCTCCGCATAAAATTCCGGCGTCAGGAACGAACGGTCGTTCTTTGAATAAGAAGCCATGAACATGAAATGCAGCACATTAATACACTGCATGGGCTCATAATAATACCCGTCCCAGCTCATTCGGGTTCGATTCCCGGTCGTAATGGCATAGCCGTAGTTAAACTCGCCGGGGGCGCCGTTTTCGAGGAACGGTTTCCCGTCACGCATACGGTTCCAGTAAACACCGTCCCGGCTGGTCACCAGTTCCGTGTAAACCTTCTGATGCTGCACATCAAAAATCTTATGATAAGCAAACTGCAGGCGAGACTCCTCCTCGGACCACATATCCACACCATAGTGCTGCGTCGACCAAGGGTCATCCAGTGTCGGGGCATCGAAACAGCTCGGATTCCAGTTCACGCCGTTCGTCGAAGTCCAGGTTACGAGAATACGGTCCGAGAGGTTGTTATCGTAATGAACCCGAAACGGATCATGCCGCGGAATCAGGCGCGCCTGATAGCAGCGCAAGGTCTTCCCGTCCGGACTCAGCCGAACATCACCGAAGTTATCATTCGAATCCGACCACGTTCCGATTTCATCATCAGCAAACTCGCTTTTATCAATCGTAATCGGATCTCCGAGAATCAGGACTTCCCCGTTCGGCTTTTCCCACACAGCAACCCGGCTGCGATAGGGAATCGGAACATCCCCCCATTTCAAATCCCTGACCGTTCCGGACCAGCGAACTCTCACTTGAGACAAATCGACCTCTCCGTCCAACTCCGGATCATATCGCCGATACGTTCCCCCGGAACTTCTGGATGGGATTCTCAAATTCACCAGAGAACACTCCGGATGCTTGGGTTCCGGAACAGAAACAAGCGTCCAGTCCTTCAGATTGCTGCTCTTTGCCCAGTATCGCCCAACCGGTTCCTTCTCCGCGGTTGCCGTCAGAATATCAACATTCAAATCCCCGTTGCGATCAACCCAGAAAGACTGAATGGAATTTCGGGCACAACGAAGTTGCGGGTCGGTTTTCCACGGCTCAACCGGAACCAGTTCCGCAGGATGAATCTCCCGGTGCACACCTGCCGTCTTTTCAAAATACCAGTCATCAACAAAGAACATCTTGCTGCCCGACATGCGGAACGGGCCCTCAGGAGCCTCGGGTGAAACTTTGGTCTGCTTGCGAATCCCGCGCACCAACGGAGGTACTTCCGTGCCCTTCTCGGAAATAAATGTTTTGTACTCTCCGTCCGGCCAGGAACTGATATCAATCGACACCTCGCTTCTTAAGCCCGGCCCGGTCAAAACAACATCAAGCGGCTCCGACGGAACGACCCCGGAATTCTGTTCCTTGAAAGAAATCGCCAGTGACAGATCAACCGCATTCGTTCGGACAAACACCAGAATCGCCTCGTCCATATTCAGGTATACAGGCAACCGGGATTCAACCTGAAGCTTATCCTTCAGCCCGGCAAAAGCCTGCATTCCGAAACACACACACAAACAAACATAAACTATATTTCGTTTCATCATGCTGATCCGCCTATTCTACACTCTGAGCTGCCAATACCGTTGCTGATAAATTATCGAACAGTGCGTCCGGTCTGGCCGATCCGGGGGCAGATCGCACATAAACCCCGGCATAGCCGCCTTTAAATGCCCCCGCCCGATCCGTTCCAACAGTCGTCGGGTTAAGCACCGTTGACTCCCCCGCCTCCGTAATTTCAAAGCTGATCTTATACGGCTCTCTACAGATCACTTTAATCCGATATGCAGCTCCGACGGCAAACTGACAGGAAGCATCTTTTCTGCTCACTGCTGCAGAAATCCGGCCATTCACCACCTTTACAAACTGATAGGTCTGGGTGCCGGCCTGAAAGCGAATCGCATAGAAATTATCTGGATTCTGGTAATTAAAAACCACTCCGGCCCAGGCTCCGCCAAACATACCAATCACGTCCGCGCAAATTTCAAACCCACCGGTGCCCTCCTTGCAGATTTCCTCTGAACGGTTATAGAAAGCATACTCCCCCGAAACATTGTGATCCGCAGAAAGCATTCCGTTCTGTATGGTCCAAGTAACGGACCCGGTGCTTTCCCACTCATTACCAATTGTGCCGGAATCTACCGAATAATCGGTATCAACCCGGTTAAAATCATCCAGCACACCGCCTTCGGCCCAAAAACCTGCAACCATAAGCAAAACAACACCACCTGTTATATACGTCTTCAAATCCACTCCTTTTTTGCAGCTGTTACCAGTTCCTACATATCATTGAAATAAGCAGTTAAACCGCACCATGCCTTCCAATATCTGCCACCCTCACCGCCAAAACTATTTAATGTATTTTTTTATGTATACAATGTAGACATTATTTCAACAAGTCAAAATTTTCACATTTTCTTAGCAACCCGTACATTTCCCCTGCTTTACATCTCCCGTTAAAAACATCACCGTACACATCATGATGTATATTAAACACCAATGCAGACAATGGTTTGCCAGTCACAGTGAACCGCACAAAATCTGCATAGACAGCCAATACGCACAAAAGAAAAAATAAGACACAAAAGAGGCCCATGTGAAACAAGCACGTATTCTGCCATCCGTACTGAAAGGAATTCAGATCCTCCAGAGTATCGCCAATCAGCCAAACGGCATGAAGCTCTCTGAAATTTCCCAGGACCTGGAAACGCCATCCTCCAACATGACACTTTATCTGAATACCCTGATGAAATCCGGAAGTGTCATTCGCGACCCGCTCAACCGGAAATTCTATATATCCCCCAGGGCAATTGATCTATTCCAGCATGCCGGAAAAGGCCTGATCCACCAGCTGGGTCCTTGTGCAGATGAACCCATGCAGGCTCTTCATCGGCATTTTAATGAAAATATCCTGCTCGGATTCAGAAAAGATCATCTGGTCATATTCATTAAACACATCCGGTCAACTCAAGTCATCGGGGTCAACTTCGAAAAGGAACCCGATCTCCCCCTGCACATCACAGCAGCCGGACGAGCCATCCTGGCCTTTCTGCCGAAAAAAGAAATCGATGCTTACATAAAGAAAGCGTCCTTTGAAAAAGTCACGAGCAAAACCGTATCCGACGAAACCTCACTGCGCAGAATCCTCGAAGAAACCCGAAAAAAAGGATTCGCCTTCAATCCTGGTGAATTTGAAGAAGAAGTCATGGCAGTAGCAGTTCCCATCCTGTTCAACGATCATCCGATCGCCTCTCTCGTCATGCAGTTTCCTCTTCTGCGCCATACAGAAGAAGACGCGATTAACGCAGCACCGCTGATCATTGAGCAGGCAAAAATCATCGAAAACAAATTGATGAACACATAGCACTTCAGAGGTTGGGCCGGCCGCACCGGTTAGGCTGCTCCGGGTTCCAACCTTTGGAAAACACCTTTCACTCGCCGGGATATTTCATTCCCCACAGCGTGCGCAACGCATCGGCCGTACGCATCACATCCAGCGTTTCGCTCAGCGGCATGCCGGGACTCTCAGTCAGCCCTTCCCGCAGACAGCGGTGGAACTCGAGAATCTCGTGTTCGAAGCCGTTCGCCCCGCATTCGATAACTTCCGGAGCGCCTCCGGGCCGGGTCAGAGTAAGCCGGTCAGCACCGGAAAAATGAGGCACCGTAATAATGCCCTTTGTCCCGGTAATAACGGCATCACGCGGACGCTGCTCCACAAAAGAAGTCATCAGATCCGCCCGCCGGCCGCCACCGTAATCGAGGTGATACTCTGATGTTTTATCGACACCGGTCCATGCCATTTTCGCGGACCCACCGATCCGCTCCGGCCGCCGCCCGAACACCATCCGGGCGTACGCCAAAGGGTAGACCCCAAGATCCAGAAGCGCACCGCCCGCCAAATACGGATTATACATTCGGTTCCACGGCATGGTTTTCATTGAAAGAGGCATTTTGACACCAAAGGCCGCCTTCAAACGGATCACTTCGCCAATTGCGCCATCCGCCAGCAGCTCCCGAATTTTTACAGTCGCCGGATTAAAACGAGTCCACATGGCTTCCATCAACATCAGGTTCTTCATGCCGGCCAAGTCGATCAGTTCCTCTGCCTCCGCTTCATTGCGGGTGAATGCCTTTTCAACCAGCACCGGCAGGTTGTGCTCAAAGCAGAGCTTCGCGCTTTGATAGTGTTCCGCATGGGTGTTGGCAATATACACGGCATCGAGTTTTTCGTGCTCGAGCATTTCTGCGTAACTGCCGTATGCACATTCGATTCCGAGTTTCTGCTGAATCCGCCGCGCGCGGCGCATGGACTTGGAGGCCGCGGCCACCACATGCCCCTCGCCCGTATTTTCCAATGCCTGGAAAAATTTAGGCGCGATCAGTCCGCACCCGATAATTCCCCATTTAAAACTGCTGCTCACTCAGAAGCTCCCGGTTGAAAATTGCCTGAACATCAAAACGCGGCTATCCTAGTCTCTTTAAACGAGAGACGCCACATGAACCGACTTGAAAAAACCTGCCGGACGATTACCGGTTATTTTGTCCTGTGGATCCTGCTGTTTGCGGGATGGAGTCTCTGGAAGCCGAACACTTTTTTATGGGTTCTTCCCAATATCAAATGGATGCTTGGCGTCATTATGTTCGGCATGGGCATGACCCTGTCTGCGGCTGACTTCCAGCAGGTTCTCCGCCGGCCGCGCGATGTATTTTCCGGCGCCGCCGCTCAGTATTTGATCATGCCCCTGCTCGCCTACGTCCTTGCCCGCGGACTGCGACTCTCCGACAATCTGGCTGTCGGACTGATTCTGCTAGGATGCTGCCCCGGCGGCACCGCTTCGAACGTCATCACTTTTCTGGCGAAAGGCGATGTGGCCCTTTCGGTATCGATGACGACCGTCTCCACCCTGCTCGCTCCACTGCTCACCCCGACACTGATGCTCCTGCTGGCGGGGCACTGGATGCATATTGATGCAGCGGCTCTGTTCGTATCGATTATCGAAATGGTTCTTCTTCCAATCGTTCTCGGCACGACGGCGAATCACTTTTTCGGCAACAAACTCCACCGGATCCAACCGCTGCTTCCGGTTCTCTCCATCATTACCATCCTGCTGATTGTCGGCGCAGTCATCGGCAAAGATGCGGACCGGTTGCGGCATATGGCCCCGATTGTGCTGGCCGCAGTCATACTGCACAACGGCGGCGGACTGCTGCTCGGCTGGACCGGCGGATCCGCGCTGCAACTGGGCGCGCCGCAAAAACGCGCACTGGCCATTGAAGTCGGCATGCAGAACTCGGGGCTGGCCGTCGCACTGGCGGTGGCGCATTTCTCACCGGAAGCCGCGCTGCCCGCCGCGCTCTTCAGTGTATGGCACAACATATCCGGCCCGGCACTGGCCACGATCTGGAACCGCCGCGACCCAAAAAACCGCTAATTTTCAAGGTCTCGGAAACCCGGTTTATTTGAGAGAAATTCGGCGAACGCGAACCGTTCCATCCACCACCGGGAAAACAATCCGCAGCTGTTTCATCGCGCCTTTGTATTCCGGATTGTCTGCCAGGGACACCCGATAGGTTCGCATTTCACCGTCGGCCGTCACCTGGAAAGGAATGTGAGCCGGTTTCGCCGGAGGAAACTGCTCCTGTTTTTTTTCTACAGCATCTTTGACGTCCGATTCAACCCACAGCAGAAAGTCGATTGTGTCTTCGGGGCCGAACGGCTGCACAACCGCTTCTGCATAGAAAACAGCGGCATTGGTTGAACCGCCGAATGCGGCTTCCAGTTCCAGTACCGCAGCAGCCTCAGCCTGCCAGAAAATTTCATCGGAAATCATCAAGCCGCGCGGCTTCTTTTTAAAGCTAATATTCAGACCGTCTCGCACCGGCCAGCCGCTGTCAGAAGCATGACGATATGACCACCCCTGCCGTGAATCATCAAACGTCCATACCAAAGAGGTGCGCGGCTGTTTCTGCGCAAAACCGCGGATTTCATCAAGAGAACCGACGATAATGTATGTGCGATAGGTCCAGTCGATATTGTGGTCCAGAACACGATCGGCGACCGGGGCAATGTAACCCGTCTGCACATCCTTCATTCCGCCGAACCCTTTTCTGGAACCGCCGCCGGCAAACCCTCCGAGCATCCGGGCGGTGTCCGGCTGATACAGGCCGACCCCGAAATTCTCCTCATTCAACAGCGCAGTCCAATGTTCCGGTGCATAGAATTTCGACCACGGCCAGCCTTTGCCGTCGTCTTTGCCGACAACCGTCGTAACCGGGGCTCCGGTAAACGGAGCGTCGCCCAGATAAGTGACCAGCCGGTACCACTCACCGTTTGTGTAAAGCGCGGGCATTTCCTGATTGCGGGCCGGATATTGAGTATGATCAGAGCGAGCGTTGATAATCCGGGATTCCATCAGAACCACGTTGTTTTCATGCAGCCGGTATGTCGCCTCAAACTCGCAGTCGCCGGGGAGGTTGATGTGCGGCCACTGCATTGGAATACAGCGCACCCGCATAAAATTCTTTCCCTTTTTAAACGCAATAACTTTCGATGGAATGCCGCCGGCGCTGCCGGCCTGAATCGGATTCCATCCAAGCCCGGCCCAGTTTTTAACGGGTTCCTCGCCGTTGGGTCCGATGAAAGGAATCGGACCGGAATAATAAGACTGCTGAATCTGACGGCCCCAGTCGAAACTGTTGATCATATTGCCGCTGTCGCAGGCCTTGTCCTCCAGATACGTCACCGCACCGCCGGCACTGAGATTAATTCCGATCTTCAGCCGGTCGTTTTCAAGATAGCGCATTGGATCTTTTCCAAAATCAAACCCGGAATTCTCCGCAGCTTCCAGGCCGAGGGCGAAAACAAAAGTCCAGAACCACAATATATACTGCTTCATACCGATCCTTTTATTGGTGTTGATAAATCCTCAGAGCTTCCGGCAAACGAGCGCGAAGCGCAGCCAACCGGGCCGCGTCCGGCGGGTGCGTCGAAAAAATGCTCGCGGCCGGATCTTCACCGGTGCGCTGCTGAGAAGCCCGCTCCCAGATGCGAATGGCCGCCCGCGGGTCATAACCGGCTTTTGCCATATACATCATGCCGACCGCGTCCGCCTCCATTTCGTTTTCGCGGGAATAGCGGGTCATCCAGATGCCGTTATAAAGGAACAGTCCTCCCGCCGCCACAATCTGGGCAAACTGCTCATAATCAGTATCTTTTGCGGCAATCACCCCGACCGTGGCCAGAATGTTCACCGGCAGAGAGCGCGTCATCGCCTCCGTGGAATGCCGAGCGTTGACGTGGGCGATCTCGTGCGCAATGACCGCGGCAATTTCATCGTCATCCTTCGTCAGCCCTTTTTCCGGATCCCAGAGCCCTTCATACACCATGATTTTACCGCCGGGCGCGGCCATGGCGTTGACGATATTGGTCTGGATCAGGCTGACTTCGTACGGAAGATCCGGCAAGTCAGATGCGGCCGAAATCCGGTTGACCATTCCCTGAAGCTGAGCCACACGGGCGCGATCTTCATTGATCGGCACGCCGCGGGCGCGCATTTCCTCCAGCGTC
The DNA here is from genome assembly GCF_009905215.1 of Tichowtungia aerotolerans. Classification (GTDB taxonomy): domain Bacteria; phylum Verrucomicrobiota; class Kiritimatiellia; order Kiritimatiellales; family Tichowtungiaceae; genus Tichowtungia; species Tichowtungia aerotolerans. The sequence continues at coordinate 630,858 of NZ_CP047593.1, forward strand.
TGGTCATACACCTTTGAGCCAATGCCCACATCCTGATCAAGGGAATACATATTGCGCGTCTGCAACCCGGTCACAGGATCAATGGTTGAACACCCGACCAGCACCGCTGAAAAAATCAATCCGACAAACTGAAGGTTCTTTTTCATCACTTCGCGATTATATCAACAACGACTCATCCGGCGAGCCGAACTGCGACCCAAACTCTTACATATAGACCCAACCGAAATAAAAGGGAAATAAACATACCGATGATTTGAATCGTCTTGCAAAACAAAGTATCGTCAGTCTGCTTAAGTTTTAACGATTCGCAGTATTTTGCGGGACAACAGGGAGATGCATATGCCGTGGTATTATATGGAAGACGACCAGCAAATCGGGCCGATCTCTGATCAGGAGCTTCAACAGCGAATTGAATCGGGAGTCATCGGACCAACGACTCAGGTCAAAAACGAGACCATGGAAGACTGGATTAAAGCCAACCAGCTGCCCGATGAAGAAACCTCTTCTTTGACCACCTGCTCCATGTGTGGAAACAAATTTACGGATGACGAACTGATTCAGTTCGAAGGAGCCTCCGTATGCGCCAGTTGCAAACCCCAGTTTCTTCAGCAGATGAAAGAAAATGCCGAGATTTCCGGAGAACACATCTTTCATTATGCCGGGTTCTGGCGCCGTTTCGGGGCTGTTTTTATTGATGGACTAGTCATGTCTATCTTTAGCATTCCGGCAAATATCTTTTTCCAATATTCAATGCGCCGCATTGCTGAGGGCAACAAAAGTCCCTTTATTGCACTGGCTGTTATTGCATATTCATCAATGCTGATTATTCCGGCCATTTACATGATTTGGCTAAACGGAAAATATGGAGCAACGCTCGGCAAAAAAGCGCTGGGAATCAAAATTATCATGTCGGATGGAAAACCCATTTCCTATGGTCGCGCAATCGGACGATATTTTTCATACATGCTCAGCGGGTTAATCCTGAACATCGGCTATCTGATGGCTGCATTTGATGGAGAAAAACGGGCTTTGCACGATCATATCTGCAATACCCGCGTTGTTTACAAATGATCATGAATCGGTTTTCCGTCAAATGCCCAAAATGCAATCGGCCTCTGGCGGCGGAGTTTTACAACCAGAAATCTCCGCTGCGTTGCGAGGGGTGCCGAACCCGGCTGACGGTTCGCGCGTTTCCTGCGCTGTACCGGCAGGATTCCACACCGACCCACTCCGCCCCGGCACAACAGGAGGATGCCGCCTGTTTTTACCATCCCTCCAAAAAGGCGGAACAGATCTGCTCGGACTGCGGACGGTTTCTGTGCAGTCTTTGCGCACTGCCGGTCGGCGATAAAATCCTCTGCACGTCATGCCTGGAACGACAGCGCAAGGACGACAAGGGACACGAACATAAAGCCCGCAGAATGCGACACGACAAACTGGCGATGATGCTGGCAGGAGCGGCCCTGCTGATGCTCCTGTTTTCCTGGTTCTTTCCGGTGATCCCGGCAGTCCTGGCTCTCAGCAGTCTTTTTGTGGCAATCCGATACTGGAAAAACAAACCGGAGTTTTCTCCCGGCTATACATCGCGAATGGCTCTGGCACTCATTTTATCCATTCTCATTACTGCCAGCTCAATTGCAGCAACCATCTATTTCGTTGGGAAGTTCATCCGTGCGTAAGAAAAAAAACAGTCAGCCCGCATATCAAAAGCTGTCGCGTCGATGCGGCTCGCTGGCGACGTATCATCAAATCTGGTGCGGCGCAGACCATCTGCTGCTGATTCATGAGGCTGGTTGCGTTGAAGAATACAAGCGCTTTTATTTTCAAGACATTCAGGCTCTCGTTGTGGTTCGTTCGATGAGCTTCTATTTCTGGACCGCCGTTCTTCCCCTCTTGATGCTCCTTTTGCTGACCATCCCCGCATTTGCCACTCCCGGAAGTTTTCTGGAATGGTTCTCTTCCAGCCTGTACTGGATTGCCGGCTTTTTTGGAATCATCTGGCTGATTCACCTGCTTCAGGGCCCAACCTGCAAATGCTGGATCCAGACCGGCATCAATCGCGAGCCGCTGCCCATGTTTAAACGTATCCGGCAATCCAACCGCTTCTGGAAAAAAATTGAGCTTAAACTGATCGCGGCCCAGGGAAATTTTTCTCAGGATGAAATGAATCGAATCGGTGAAACGGAGACTCCGAAGTGAACGGGCTGCACCGGTCGAAATGCCTGAACCATCCCGATCGGGAAGCCGTCGCCTGCTGCCCTGAATGTAAGATTTTTTTCTGCCGGGAATGCGTAACGGAACATCACGGAAAACTCGTCTGCAAAACCTGCCTGACCTCTGCTGCATCTTCAGAACAAACAACATCTCTCAACGCTTTCCAGAAAATCATGAGCGGCACGGGGACCCTGTTTAAAATGGTGTTGAGCTTTTCAATCCTGTGGCTCACGGTATACGCCTTCGGGAGACTGCTGCTGCTGATTCCGGACTCGTTTCATTCCGGCGATATATGGGAGTCCTTTTGAAACGGCGCAGAACAACCGCAGAAGAGGAAAGCAGCTTTGACCTGGTCGAGCGTGCTTTTCATTTGCTGCGCACAACCCCCATTCATATCACAGCCCGATTCTATCTCGGCTCCATTCCCTTTGTGCTCGGACTGCTCTTCTTTCTGGTCGATATGGGATCAAACCCTTTTGCCGGCCAGTACTGTTCTGCATCCGCCTTCGGAATGGGACTGCTGTATATATGGATGCGCACATGGCAGTCGCTCTTCTGCCAGGGACTGAACTCCAAAGTAAAGAACAGCGACCCGTCGGATCTGAACCCAAGAACAGTTTGGCAGTTTTTTAAATTCCACCTGATTTATTCGTCATGGGCCGCCATCCTTCTTCCAGTGTCTGCAATTCTTGCGATTCCGTTCGGATGGGTTTATGCCTACTTTAACAATCTCTGCATGACCAACCCCTGCGGTTCTGACTTCAAAGAAAGCGCGGCCCGCGCACGTTCACTGTCTATGCTGTGGCCCAAGCAGAATCATTTACTGATTACACTGCTGTTTTCCTTCAGCATCGTCATCTTTATCAACATCGGCGCCGCTCTGGTTTATTTCCCCGGCCTGCTCAAGTCGCTGTGCGGCATTGAAAGCAGCTTTTCGAGAAGTTTCCACTGGATTTTCACTCCCACTTTTTTTGGAATTGCCTGTGGACTGACCTATCTGGCCATCGAACCGCTTGTCAAAGCGGCCTATGTTCTTCGCTGTCACACCTGCGAATCCATTCAAACCGGTGAAGACCTGCTGATTGAACTGAAACGCCTGCCGCCGGTACGACGGAGCGCGGTCTCCGCAACACTCGCACTGATGATCGTATGCTGCTCCGCAATTTTTTCGCCGCTTCGATCCGCACCTCTTTCCGATAATCCCCCGTCGGCAATCAATGTACCGGAACTCGATGCCGCCATTGATCACGTCATGAAAAGCCCGGAATTCACATGGCGGATGCCGAACATTCTCCCTGAAGATAAACAGGAAAACGGTTTTTTCGAACAGTTCTTCGCACCCATTCAGGAATGGCTCGAAAAAACAACCCGCTCATTCGTCAGACTGCTTGATCGGTTTTTCGAATGGATGAATGACTGGTTTAAACGTTCTCCGGACAGGCAGCACAAGGACTGGAACCTGAACCCTGCTCTGCTTAAAAACATATCTTTGATACTGCTGCTGATTCTCATCGGCATTCTTGCGGTCGTTCTGTTTCGAGTATTCCGCAACCGCTTCAATCCTCCGGAATCCATTCAGGAAGCTGTTCCGTCGACTGAAGTGGATATCGACGACGAAAATATCACAGCCACTTTGCTCGAAGAAGAGGAGTGGATTGAATTGGCCCGTCAACTCGTCGCCGCCGGAGAACTGCGCAAAGCCATGCGCGCATGGTTTCTTGCCGGAATCGCCTGCCTCGCCAGGCAGGAACTTCTACAGGTAAGGCAATCCAAATCGAATCTTGAATATCGACGGGAACTGATTCGACGCGCGCGCCGGCTCCCGGACCTGCCGCCCCTCTTTACAGAAAATATCGGTCTTTTTGAAAGAGCATGGTACGGACTGCACTCGGCATCCATGCAGGATCTGAATCAGCTGGAACAGAATACGGAAAGGATGCGCCGTGACGTTAAGGCGTAACATTTTCACAATACTGGTTGTAACCGCGTTGCTGCTCCTGCTGGGAGGCGGACTGACAAAGCTTTTCATGCTGCGCTTCAGCTCCGGTAACATGTACCCGCCGTACTCCTCTCTGCGTGCCGACCCGAAAGGTTGCCGCATCCTGTTTGAATCCCTGAAACGACTGCCCGGACTTTCGGTTGAGCGCACATTCGAATCTGTTGACCTGCCCGAAAAACCGGAAACCGGAATATTAATGCTCGGAGGAAAGAAAGGACAACTGCTGCACATCGCAGATCACGAGCTCCGTCCATTCCTTCTCAGCGGCGGCCGGGCAGTTCTTGCCTGCCGACCGGAGCCCCCGGACCACGAAGAGCCAACAGCCCCAAAAGATCTTACAGAAGAAAAAGAGTCCGAACCGACAGGAACTGAAGAGGAAAAACCACCGAAAGAACTGTCCGCAAATGACCGCTGGGGCATTCAGTTCTGTCGGTTCAATCGATCTGAACTGAAAGAAATGGAACAGCAGGAAACGGCTCTGCCGGAATCACCGGAACTGGATCCAGTTCCATGGAAATCCTCCGGTTGGTTTGATGAACTGAGCAGCGACTGGACCGTCATCTATCGCTTCCTCGACAAACCGGTCATCATCGAACGGAGCTGGGGAGAAGGATCCGTTGTCCTGATCGCCGATAGCTACCTGTTCAGCAACGAAGCCATGGTGACACAGCGCAGCACCGCAACACTCACCAGACTGATCGGCCCCGTCCGACACCTGCTGTTCGATGAAACCCATCTGGGAATTTCTTCACGGGAAAGTGTTATGATGCTGCTCAACCGCTATCACCTTCAGGGAGTTCTGGCTGCCTTGCTGGTTTTGGCAGGGCTCTTTCTCTGGCAGCAGTCCACCGGACTTATCCCTAAACAAACTCCCCGAAAACAGTCTGTCATTGACTCCGAAACGGCCACCGATTCCATGCAGGGCATGACCAACCTGCTCAAACGACATATTCCCCGAAAAAAACTGATGGAGACCCTGATCGCAGAATGGCGCTCTTCATTCAGGAACATACCGTCCATGCAGCACAGGAATGAACAGCTGGACAAAGAAATCCGTCAGGCAACGGAAAAAACGCACCCGGTCGATCTGTATAATCAGATCACAAAAACTTTTAATGAAAGGAAACACTCATGGCACACACACTCGAACAGCTTCAGGAAATCCTGACGAGGGCAAAACAGGAAACCGCCAAAGTCATCATCGGTCAGGACGATGTGATCGACAAAGCGTTGATCGCCGTAATTACGCGCAATCATGCCCTGATTGAAGGCGTACCGGGCGTTGCAAAAACATTACTGGTTCGCACGCTGGCCAAAGTGCTCGGCTGTGAATTCGGACGTATCCAGTTCACGCCGGACCTCATGCCCGCAGACATCACCGGCACGAACATCTTCAACATGAAAAACAATGAGTTCAATCTCATGAAAGGCCCGATTTTCACCACGTTTCTACTGGCGGATGAAATCAACAGAGCCCCGGCAAAAACCCAGTCCGCCCTGTTGCAGGCCATGCAGGAACGCTGCGTCACTATCGACTGCGAAACACATGCCCTTGCGGAGGACTTCACTGTTTTCGCCACCCAGAACCCGATCGAATACGAAGGAACGTATCCATTACCGGAAGCCCAGAAAGACCGTTTCATGCTCAAAATCACCATGGGCTGTCTCGATCAGGAAGAAGAAACAGAACTGGCCCGCCGCACTCTTGGGAGCGATGCTCCGGAACATATCCTGGCAGCCGGAGCTGTCGAAACCGTCATCGGCCCCGCAGAACTGACCGCATTTCGAGAGGTGTTGAGCGGGGTAACCGTGCGTGACGAAATGGTCGACTACGCCGTCAACATCATCCGCGCCACACGCACCAATGACTGCACAATGGTCGGTGCCGGACCGCGGGCGACACAGGCCCTCATTCTCGCCGCCCGGGCTCACGCCGCCATCCAGGGCCGGGACTTTGTCACTCCGGACGACATCAAAACTCTCGCCGAACCCGTCCTCTGCCTGCGCATAATCCTTCGCCCCGAATACGAAATCGAAGGAATGACTGTTGCAGAAACCATTCAGACAATCCTTCAGGAAATTACGGTACCGCGTTGATTGCTCCATCCAACAGACTGCTCTTCTGGACAGCTGCGGCCATCGTACCCTTTGCCGCAGTTGCGGCCTTTACGCCGTCGGCCCAGATCATCGGCCCGGCCATCGCCGCGCTGCTGTGTTTCATTGCAGTCTGCGACGCCGCACTCAGTGCCCGCAGTCTTACCCAACTGGAAATCGACGCCCCGGAAATCATCCGGCTGTCCAAGAATGTGGAAAATACGGTTGAACTGGAGGTCTGCAGCCCGATCCGCACCTTTAAAGCCGTCCGGTTCGGACTGATGCTCCCGGAAACCATTCAGGCCGTCTCAACCGACCTCTACACGGAGATTCCTCAGCCCGATCGTCGCTACCGTCTGCGCTGGCAGATCAGGCCGCAGGAATGCGGGAAATATCAGCTCCCGCTCTGCGGTATGGAAACCGCCTCCCGACTGGGCCTGTGGAAAGTCCGGCGGCGCGTACCCATTCAGGCAGAATTAAGAGTCTATCCCAACCTGCGCCGGGAACTTCGCAGCACAGCCGCCCTCTTTTTAAACCGTGGAGATTACGGAGGACACCTCTGGCGGCAGGTCAGCAAAGGCCGGGAATTTGAAAAACTGCGCGAGTATATTCCCGGAGACACCTACCGCGACATTCACTGGAAAACCACAGCCAAACGTCAGCACCCGGTTACGAAAGTCTATCAGATTGAACGGACTCAGGAGGTATACGTCATCATCGATTCCTCACGACTGAGCGCACGACGCATCACTCTGCCCGACACGGATGAAACCGTCACCCTGCTGGAGCGTTATGTCACCTCAGCACTGATGCTGGCGATGGCTGCGGAATCGCAGGGCGATCTCTTCGGCCTCATCGAATTCGGCTCAAAGCCGCATCTGTTCCTGAAAGCCGCCCGAGGGAAAACCCATTTTGACACCTGCCGAAACGCTCTCTACACACTGCTTCCGGAAGGATCCTCTCCGGACTTCAATGAGCTGATCTCTTTTATCCGAACCCGCCTGCGCAAACGCGCGCTGCTCGTTTTCCTGACCAGCCTTGATGACGCCGCCGAAGCCGAGCGCTTTAAAGAACATATTTCCCTGCTGAGCCGCCATCACCTGACGGTTGTCAATATGATGCGTCCGGAAGGAGCGGCACCTCTCTTCAGCGGAGATCCGACCCATTCACTGCCTGAGCTGTATGACCGGCTTGGCGGACACATTGCATGGCGCAGGCTCCACGAACTCGAAACACATCTGCAGACTTCCGGAGTGCAGTTCAACCTGCTCAGCAACGAACACCTCAGCGCCGACCTCGTCTCCCAATACATGAGCATCAAGCAGAGACAGCTGATATGATCATCAACCTCCAGAATTTCATTGAGCGCGAAAAGCCGGTCTGGGATGAACTCGACACCCTGCTTACCCGCATCAGCCGCGAACCGTTCGGAAGCTTTGAGCTCGAAGAACTCAAGCGCTTTCACTACCTCTCTGAACGAACCTCTGCCGATCTCGTGCAAATCCGGGACTTCGCCAATCAGAATGAACTCCAGGCCTATCTCGAATCTCTGGTATCCCGGTCTTTCAGCGAAATTCAGGAAAACCGGTCCAACAGCCTGCGGTTCAAACCACTGACCTGGTTTTTCAAAACCTTTCCGCAAACCTTCCGGCGGCATGCCCGCTGTTTCCACCTCGCAGTGGCCATTACCATCGGCGGCATGCTCTTCGGCGGAAGCGCCGTTGTATTCGACCCCTCCGCCAAAAGCGCTTTGATTCCGTTCCCCCACCTGGCACAGAGTCCTAGCCAGCGCGTTGCCGAAGAAGAAGCCAAACAAACCATCTCCATGGACGGCAAAGGCTCTTTTTCCGCATACCTGATGACCCATAATACCCGGGTCTCCATTTTTATTCTCGCCCTCGGCATCGGCTGGGGTATCGGGTCCATCGCACTGCTGTTCTATAACGGCGTCATCCTCGGCGCGGTCATTGCAGACTATGTTGTTGCCGGGCAAAGCGTTTTCCTTGCCGGCTGGCTGCTGCCGCACGGCAGCATCGAAATTCCGGCGATCCTGATCGCCGGTCAGGGCGGACTTCTGCTCGCCCGAGCCATGATCGGCTGGGGAAATCAGCTGCCGATCCGGCAGCGGCTTCAAAGCATTCTGCCGAACCTTGTCTCCTTGATCGGCGGCACAGCCTGCCTGCTGGTCTGGGCCGGAATTGTTGAATCCTTCCTTTCTCAGGACCATGAACCGGCACTGCCCTATGCCGTAAAAATCGCAGTCGGACTGATTGAGCTCGTTCTGCTCGCAGTCTTCCTGAAATTCAGTGGACGCAAAAAGGAGGTCCATCATCAGCTCTGACATGCACAGCATAAATATTCGCACACCGGAAGGAGTGATTTTCTCTCTCAATCTCGCCGGACCGGTTGTGCGCATGCTGGCCCTGCTGGTCGATATGGCAGCCATCATCACAGTCACTTCTGTCATCCGAAGTGTACTGGGTCTGGCGTTCATCATTAACCCCGATTTCGGTACCGCACTCTTTCTGATCCTCTACTTTGCAGTCACCGTCGGCTATGGAATCTTCTTCGAATGGCTCTGGAACGGACAAACCCTCGGCAAACGCCTGCTTCGTCTGCGGGTTGCCGACGAAAACGGCCACCGGCTTCTGTTCAGTCAGATCGCCGTACGAAACCTTCTGCGCTTTGTCGACTCCCTGCCGGTTTTCTATCTTGTCGGCGGCATTGCCACCCTGCTGAACCGGCGCGCCCAGCGGCTGGGAGACCTCGCTGCCGGAACCGTCGTCGTGCGGCAGCCGCGCGTCGGCATGCCGGACGTCGAACAGATCGGGGAGACCAAATACAATTCGTTCAGCGACTATCCGTTTCTGGAAGCCCGGCTTCGTTCTCTGGTTTCACCCAAAGAAGCTTCACTGGCGCTCTCCGCACTTTTGCGACGCAATGAACTGGACGATAATTCGCGGCTTACCGTGTTTCAGGAACTGGCCGGCCGCTTCAAACAGATCGTCATATTTCCGCCTGAAATCACTGACGATATCTCCGACGAGCAGTTCGTTCGAAATGCCGTCTGCAGCCTCTATCGTCTGAACACTCAACAATCCTGACTGGATTAAAAATTGGTTTCAATCATCGGACGATAAACCAGTTCATGCACAACCACGTCTTCAGGTGCATTGATGCACTGAACGATCATCTGTGCGGCAGATTCCGGCTTCAAATAGTCGGGACGGTTTTCCGGACGGAAATCCGTATCCGTGCCGCCGGGATAAACACCGGTCACTTTCACATTCACCTGCTGCGCTTCCTTAATCAGGCACAACGTAAATCCATGCATGGCATATTTGAGCGAACAGTAGGTGGAATAGTTCGGCGCACTGGTCCGTGCAATGGTGCTGACCACATTCAAAATGTGCCCGGTTTTTCGAGCGCCCATATCCTTGAGTGCCTCTCGGCAGAGCAGATACGGAGCGCGCAGATTGACCGCATACGACACATCCAGGTCTTCCACCGGCACATCCACGACCGGAGTCTTGCCGGGATTCAGCCCCGCGTTGTTAATCAGCACGTCCACCTGCCCCAATGCAGCGCGCGCGGTTTCATACATTGAAAGGACCGAAGAGGAATCAGACAGATCGCAAGTTTCACCCAGACAGCCGGTGTCCTTTTTTAATTGATCGAGCAAGTGCCGGTCGCGGCCGGTTGCAAACACCGAAAAGCCCTGTTCGCGAAGCTGCTTCACAGCCTCGCGCCCGATCCCGCGCGTCGCCCCGCTCACTAAAACCGTACGACCCATCAGACCATCTCCGGAACATCGAGTGAATCAAACTGCGAAAGGAACGCCTGCATACGTGCAGCAATCTTCGCAACGCCGCCGGCTTCTTCGCTCTCAATATTGAGCGGCAGAACCGGATCGTGCAGCGATTTGCGCAGCAGCGCCCATCCGTTGCCGGCGGAGGCATCGACGGTCACATGTACTCCTTCAAAATTATTCGGCGTGGCGTTCCAGCCCGGCTCATCCGCCACAAACTGCTCAAATGCTTTCAGCACATCGTCGCCATACGGGCCGAAATCTTCGGTGGTAATCTTGGCACGGTACTCCTTGGCTTCGGCCGGTTCCGGCAGACCGTCAACCAGCGTATCCACCCCGCCCTTGCCTTCGCCGTGCAACTGCGCGGTTTTGATCAGAATTTTTGCAATCTGATAAGCGCCGTCGTCGAGGAAGTAGTTTTCCTTCAGCGCGCCGTGGCCGGAGGTTTCCATCGCCAGCCAGGACTCCCTGTCCTCGCCGTTGAGGCGAATGGATTCGTTGATCACGTTTTTATAGCCGCGTTTGAAACGGTGATGAACACCGCCGAGTTTTTCTTCGATCCAGTATTTGAGACCGGTTGAGGTCACCGAGTCGGTCACAATGACGGTTCCCGGATGCTCTTCGAGCACGATGGTGGACATCAGCGCGATAAAGCGGTTGCGGTTGATCGGCTTGCCGTTTTTATCAACCGCGCCGGCGCGATCGACATCCGTGTCAAAAATAATGCCGAGATCCGCCTTGTTGTTTTCGACGGCGGAAATGATGGCGTCCATCGCCTCCGGCTCTTCCGGATTCGGAATGTGGTTCGGGAAACTTCCGTCCGGATCGAGGAACTGGCTTCCGGTGGTATCCGCGCCAAGCGGCTTGAGTACTTTATCGACGAAATATCCGCCCGCTCCGTTGCCGGCATCGACCACGATTTTCAACCCGGCCAGCGGCGTGTCGCCCTGCCCCGCACCTTTCCGAATATTGGAAACGAGAGATGCAGCGTAGTCGTCCATCAGCTCGATTTTCCGAACTTTGGAAAGTTCGACCTCATCGAATGTTCCGGTTTCGGTCGCGGTGGTCAGAATCGCTTTGATATCCGCTTTTTCGAGACCGCCGTCGCGGGTGAAAAATTTGAGCCCGTTGCGGTTGAACGGCAGGTGGCTGGCGGTCAGCATAATGGAGCCGTCGTAGGCGTGATTGTCAAACACGGTTGCCATAAACATCGCCGGAGTGGAAGAAAGGCCGCTGTCGGCGATTTCGGAGCAGCCTGCTTTTTCCACCCCCTGAAAAACCGCGGTTTTGACCATCTCAGCGGAAAGACGAGAATCGTGACCGACTGCGATTTTGAGCTCCGAAACCGGCTTGCCCTTTTTCTCCGCGAGCCACTGAGCAAAGGCGTATCCGATCGGGCGGACAATTTCCGGCGTCAGATTGACAGCCTCGCCTTCGACTCCCTCAAGCGCTACGCCGCGCACATCACTTCCGTTCTGCAGTTTAAACCATGTTTGATCCATTTTTTTCTCCAGTTAAAAGATAGTGCAGACGAATAAACACCAAATCTGACGAATTTCCAAGCACACGAACCCAATCTCTATTCGCGCAGAAAAAAAATACCGCCAAAGATTAAGATCCGTCTATCCGGATTTTAGGATATACCGATTGCCAAAGCCGAGCAAAGCTGTTAGCTTTCCCCGCATGAAACTCAAAGAACGAATCCAATCCAGACCGCTGCTACTCGATGGCGCCCAGGGAACCTTTCTCCAAAACTGCGATATCACCCCGGAACAGTGGGGCGATGTCGAAGGCTGCAACGAATGGCTCAACCTCTCAGCCCCCGACGTCATTCGCGGACTGCACCGCGCCTATTTTGAAGCCGGCTCCGACGCTGTGGAAACCAACACCTTCGGCGCATCACCAATCACGCTCGGCGAATACAACCTCTCCGACCGCGCTTATGAAATCAACAAAGCCGCCGCCGCTCTCGCCCGCGAGGTGGCCGACGAATTCTCGACCGATGAGCAGCCGCGCTACATCATCGGCTCCATTGGTCCCGGCACCAAACTGCCGTCTTTGGGACACATTACTTTCGACGAACTGCTGGCCGCATATAAAATCCAGATTCAGGGACTGGTCGACGGTGGGGTCGACGGACTGATCATCGAAACCTGCCAGGATCCGCTGCAGATCAAGGCAGCGCTGTCGGCGGCGGACGATATCCTCGGGCCGGACAGCGATATCGTGCGCTACGTTTCCGTCACCATTGAAACCACCGGCACGCTGCTGGTCGGAACCAGCCCGGCGGCAGCCGCTGCCATTCTTGCCCCCTACCCGATTGACGTCCTCGGCCTCAACTGCGCCACGGGGCCGGACGCCATGAAACACCATCTTGACACCTTTAACGAACTGTGGCCCGCACAGCTCGCCTGTATGCCCAACGCCGGAATGCCCGAAGCACGGGCAGACGGCTCCGTTCACTATCCGCTCCAGCCCGAAGAGTTCGCGGAAAAAGTCGGCGCTCTCGCACGGGAACACGGTCTCTCCATCGTCGGCGGCTGCTGCGGCACCACGCCCAGACACATTGCCGAATTGAGAAAGCAATTTTCCAACGATTGGAACAATGAAGGGGTGGAGGCTCAGCCTCCTTCCAACGGTTGGAAAATCCGCGAACCGGCCCCAGCCCCGCAACAGGCAGCCAGTCTCTTTTCCGCTGTGGAGCTGACACAGGAGCCCGCGCCGCTCTATATCGGCGAACGCGCCAATGCCACCGGCTCTCGAAAATTCCGCGACACCCTGCTCTCCAATGACTATGAAAACGCCTTCCACATACTGACCGAACAGGAAGAAACCGGTGCGCACGTACTCGACCTCAGCTGCGGCTATGCCGGACGCGATGAACGCAAAGACATCGAGGTGCTCGTTCCGCGTATGGCGCGTGAATGCACTGCACCGATGATGATCGATTCCACCTCCGCCGACGTCATTGAAGACGCACTGAAATGCTACGGCGGCCGGGCCATGATCAACTCCATCAACTTTGAAGACGGCGGAGAGCGCGCCGAGCGCGTCGTTCCGCTGGCGAAACGATTCGGGGCATCACTGGTCGGCCTGACCATCGATGAAAAGGGAATGGCGATGAATGCGGATGAAAAGTTCGCGATCGCCAAACAACTGGTCGAGTTCTGCGTTGAGCGAGGACTTCGCGCCGAGGATCTGCTGATCGACCCGCTGACGTTTACGATCTGCAGCGGTGACGATACGCTGCGCGATGCCGCGTTCCAAACCCTGGAAGCCATCCGCCGGATCAAAGCCGAGCTGCCGGGCGTACGTACCATGCTGGGATTGTCCAACATTTCGTTCGGCCTCAAGCCGGCGCTGCGCAAAGTGCTGAATGCGGTCTTTCTGCATCAGGCGGTCGAAGCCGGCATGGACGCATGCATTATCAACGTCGCCGCCATCGTACCGCTCAACGAAATTCCGGACGAGCTGCGCAAAGGTGCCGAGGCGCTGCTGGCGAACGATACCTCCAACGGCGACCCGCTCGAAAACTACATCAACCTGTTTGAAAATGTGGTTGAGGAATCGGAGACTTCCATTGAAGAGCGCCCGGCGGACGAAGTACTGCGCGACGCCATTATTCGCGGGAAAATTCCGTGGCTTGAACCGGCAGTCCCCGATCTGCTCAAGGAACAGGCTGCTGAAGATATTCTGAACAACATCATGCTCCCGGCCATGAAAGAGGTCGGCCGCCTCTTTAATGACGGGATCATGCAGCTGCCGTTCGTACTGAAAAGCGCGGAAGTTATGAAACGGGCGGTGGATATGATCAAACCGTTCATGACAACTACCGAAGCAGACGAAACCGTACCGCTGGTCGTTCTGGCGACCGTGGCCGGTGATGTGCACGACATCGGCAAAAACCTGGTTGGGATCATTCTCTCCAACAATGGTTTTGATACGGTCGACATCGGCATCAAAGTGCCGATCGAGCAAATGATGCAGGCGGTCAAAGACCATAACGCCGCCGCACTCGGCATGAGCGGGCTGCTGGTGAAATCCACCGCCGTGATGGCTGAAAACATGAAGGTTCTCGAACAGGCCGGGTTCAAAACCCCGGTCCTGCTCGGCGGAGCCGCGCTGTCCGAAAAATTTGTTCACGAAGCCTGCCGTCCACACTATTCCGGAGAGGTACTCTACTGCAAAGATGCTTTTGCCGGACTGGCCGCCCTGCAGACATTCAAGGACACCGGCCGCCTGCCGGAATATGTTGAGCCGACCCGTGATGGACTCGGCTGTGAAGTTCCAGACTCTGGACACGAAGAGGAAGAACAGTCCGAACCGATCGCTCAGGATGTGCCGGTTCCCGATGTAGAACTCGACACGTGGATCACAACAGATATCGACCTCGATGAAATCTGGAAGTATCTCGACCTCGATGGTCTGATCAAAGGGGCATGGGGCTATAAAAAAGGCGGATTGTCCGACGAGGAATATCAGAAACTTCTCGATGAAGAGGTGTATCCAAACCTTGAAAAAATGCAGGAGCTGGCCCGCGAGATCTTCGAACCGAAAACCGTTCACGGCTTTTTCAAATGCCGCTCAGAAGGCGATCATTTCTACCTGACCAACCCGCAAACCGGCGAAGAGATCCCGACGACCTTTCCGCGCCAGAACAAAGCGCCTCATCACTGTCTGGCCGACTTTTTCCGTCCGGATGGAGACGTCTGCGCACTGACAGCCGTCACAATCGGACACAAGGTGATGGAAAAAGAACAGGAACTGCGGGATGCCGATTGTTATCAGGACTACCTGCTTTTCCACGGGCTGGCCATCATGACCGCCGAAGCCCTCAACGAATATATGCACAAACAGGTGCGCCTTCAGTGGGGATCGGATGAAGGTGATCTGCCGCTAAGAGAAATCTGGAAACAAAAGCTCGACCAAAGCCGTTTCGGGTTCGGCTATGCCGCCTGCCCTGATCTCGAGATGAATAAAGTCGTCTGTGATCTGCTCGACACCGAGCGCATCAATCTGCGAACGACCGAGCTGTTTATGTGCGACCCGGAGGTTTCCACCCTTGCTCTGGTGACCCACCATCCGCAGTCGTATTATTTTAATTTGTAGAACCAGCCGGGTTTATCCCCGGACGGCTTTAATAAATTTTTTGACTTTGCGGATGTTTTTGACACCGGGTTCCTTCTCGACGCCGGAGCTGACATCCACGCCCCACGGATGAACGACATCAATTGCCTCGGCAACATTGTCCGCATTCAGGCCGCCGGCCAGCATCACCGGCCGGCCCAGCGTTTCTTTCATTTCAACCGCCCGGTCCCAGCTGCTGAGTTTGCCGGTACCGCCGACCGTATTGGGATCAAAGGAATCCGCAAGCAGAACTGACGGCTCAGGATCAACCACTTTAAGCAGATTCTCGGTAACGCCCTCGCTCATGCGCGGCGAAAGCCATATTTCCAGGCCATGGAACAGCGGACGGTCAATTTTCCAATCATTGGAAACCAAATGGATTTGAATGACGTCGAGCTCACACGTGCGGGCGATAGACTCAACCGTATCGGCCGGCGGCTCCACAAACACACCAACCTTTTTTATGGTTTCCGGAATTGCCGGGAGCCACGTAGCCACCTGCTCCGGACGCACATAGCGCCCGGCGTTCGGCCAAAAGATAAAACCGATGGCATCCGGCCCTAATGCACAAATCTGCTCCAGATCTTTTCTGGAGCAGATTCCGCAGATTTTAATAAATACGCTCATGCAGCGAATTATCCTTCGGAGCTTTCCTCCGCCATTTCTTCGGCGAGCTCTTCGGCAAGTTCTTCAGCGGCATCAAAGGCCATTTCGCGGCGGACTTCGCTGTCGTTGTTGAACAACGGGTTCTGGCCGTCAGCCCACGCAATGCGGACATCGTCGATACCGACAAATCCGAAAGCCGCGCTCACCTGGCGGGCGAGAGCATCGCGCTCGTCGTCCTCTTTGTAAACTCCACCGGAAGCGACCAGCAGAACGAGCGATTTGATTTTGTGGATCGGCTTCGGTCCTTCTTCGTTGAGCTCGAAGGTAAGGCCCGGAGAAAGAACCTGGTCGATCCATGCTTTCATGACTGCCGGAGCCGAGAAATTCCACATCGGCATGGTGAGAAC